>NZ_JBJDQL010000032.1:0-120311 GCF_044903305.1 Streptomyces sp. NPDC019531
CCTGTCCCAGTCGGTGACCATCCCGTCCGGGTGCAGCACGGCCACGCTCAGCTTCTATCTGCACATCGACACCGCCGAGACCACCACCAGCACCGCCTACGACACCCTCAAGGTGCAGGTCCTCAACAGCTCGGGCACGGTACTCGGCACCCTGGCCACGTACTCGAACCTCAACGCGGCCTCCGGCTACACCCAGCGCAGCTTCAGTCTGGCGAGTTACGCGGGCCAGACCGTCACCCTCAAGTTCACCGGCACGGAGGGCTCCACCCTCCAGACGTCGTTCGTCATCGACGACACGGCACTGAACGTCAGCTGAGCCGCGCCGGGACCCACCCGGTGGCGGCCGTCACCTCGGCCGCGATAGCGGTCACCGTGCGCCCGTCGGTCTCCACGCGCAGCGTGCCGGCGGGCGCACGCTCGTCCAGCATCCGCGCCTTGCGGGCGCTGCCCCGCAGCTCATGCTCCAGCTCGGAGCCGAGTTCCCGTCCGGTCAGCCGCAGTTCGGCCGTCTCGTCGGTCGCGGTGAGCAGGACCCGTACGATCCGCACGCCGTCGCCCATCGCCCGCCGGAACATGCCCGTCGACTCCTCCAGCACGCTCACGGTGTTCACATAGACGAGACGCCGGTAGCCGAGCTCGGCGTAATTCCCCCACACGGCGGTCAGGTTGCGCTCGCCGATGGCGGCCCGGCGCGGATCGCCTTCGGGCGCCGGATGCACCTGCCCCATGAAGTCCCCGTCGATCACGGCATGCGCGATCCGCGCGGCCCGCAACCGCGCCGAGACCTCCCATCCCACGGTCGTCTTGCCGACCCCGGCCCGGCCCCCGATGAGCAGTACCTCCGCGTGATCCATACGGCGAGAGTGGCACGCCGAGTCCCCGCCGGACCACGGGGTTTCAGGCACGAAGGCGCCATGTGCGCAGGGCGACCTCGCGGCCCCGCGTCACCCTCCTGACCGGCGGTTCGTCCGTGAGCTCGAACGCACAGGACCGGGCGACCGCCTCGCTCGCCGCGTTGTCGGCGTCGATGCACAGGACCACCCGTCGGGGCCGTATCTCCCGGACGGCGTACTCGGCCGCCAGCCGCACCGCCCGACCGGCCAGCCCCTGCCCCCGATGCGCGGAGCCGACGCCGTAGGCGAGCTCCAGGTCCCGCTCGTCAGAGCCGCTCCGGAACAGCAGCACCTCACCCCGGGGGAGAACACCGTCCGTGGTGATGGCCAACTGGACCTTCCGTCCCTCGGCCTGTCCCTCCCGCGCACCGGCGAGATAGGCGCGCGCCGCGTCCGGGCCGAACGGCGAGGCCACGGGGGTCCAGCGGGCCATCTCGGGATCGTCGTAGAGCGCGACCAGGTCGGCGAGGTCGTCGTCCGCCCACGCGCGCAGTCGGACGCCGTAGCCTTCGAGGCGCAGGGGCGGGACGAGGGTGAAGGTCTCGTTCGTGTCCATGGGTCGATACTGCCTCGGGGAGACGGTCTGGTGGAGGAGTCGGCGCTCGGCGGCGGAGCGGTCAACGAGGTCGTCCGGGTCGGAGCGACCGTGCGGCGCATCCCGTCGCAACGGTCCTCCTTCGTACGGCAGTTGCTCGGGCTGTTCGAGGAGAGCGGCTGGCCGGGGGCGCCGCGGTTCCTCGGCATCGACGCGCGGGGCCGGGAGGCGTTCGGGTACATCGCGGGCCGCGCCGCCGTCACCCCGCACGAACGCGCCGCCGCCCTTACCGACGCGGCCCTCGTGAAGGTCGCCCGACTCGTCCGCACCTTCCACGACCTGACCCACGGAACCCCGCTCGCCGGCGAGGAGGACGTCGTCTGCCACAACGACCTCGCACCGAAGAACACCGTGTACGCCGTGGACGGCGATGTGTGGCGGCCCTCGGCCTTCATCGACTGGGACCTGGCCGCTCCGGGCGCCCGCATCCATGACATCGCCCATGTGTGCTGGCAGTACCTGGAGTTGGGGCCCGCCGTCACCGACGTACGGGAGGCCGCTCGCCGAGTCCGGCTGATCTGTGACGCCTACGGCCTCGATGGGCGGGACGGGCTCGTGGACACGGTCCTTTGGTGGCAGGACCGGTGCTGGAGGGGGATCGAGGCCGGGGCGGTGCGTGGCGAGCCGGCGATGGTCGGGCTGCGTGAGCAAGGGGCCGTGGACGAGGTGCGAGCCGCGCGGGAGTGGGTCGCCGCGCATCGGCGCGAGCTGGACGCCTTCATGGATTGACATGCAGGTGTTTACCTGCATAACGTTGAGTGTGCGATCGGAAGACGACTCCGGGATGGACAGGGTCTTCAAGGCCCTGGCCGACGAGACCCGCCGACGGCTGCTGGACCTGCTGCACGAGGACAACGGCCGGACGCTGGGAGAGCTCTGTGAGCACATCGACATGGCGCGGCAGTCGGTGACCCAGCATCTCGCCGCCCTGGAGGCCGCCAACCTGGTCGTCACGGTGCGGCGGGGGCGGGAGAAGCTGCACTACCTCAACCCGGTCCCGCTCCACGAGATCCAGGAGCGGTGGATCGACAAGTTCGAGCGCCCGCGCCTCAGCGCGCTCGGTGCCGTGAAGCGACGAGCCGAGGAAGCCACCATGAGCGACAAGCCCGCATTCGTCTACGTCACCTACATCCAGAGCACGCCCGAGAAGGTCTGGGAGGCACTCACCGACGCGGACCTGACCGCCGCCTACTGGGGTCACCGCAACGTCTCCGACTGGCAGCAGGGCTCACGCTGGGAACACGTCCGCACGGACGGCTCCGGCATCGCCGACGTCGTCGGCACCGTCGTGGAGAGCGAGCACCCGACCCGCCTCGTCACCACCTGGGTCGATCCTCAGAACGAGGGGGAGGAGGACAAGTACTCGCGCGTCACCTTCGACATCACGCCGCACGAGGACATTGTCCGCCTCACCGTCACGCACGAGGACCTCTGGGACGAGGGTGCGCTGTCCGACGTCTCCGGCGGCTGGCCCGCGGTGCTGTCCAACCTCAAGTCCATGCTGGAGACCGGCAGCCCGCTGCCGCAGGAGCCGTGGTCGGTACCGGGCCGCTGAGCGCGCGGGAAGGCCGGTCCACGCCCGGTGGACCGGCCTTCCCGTCTCCTGTGTCGAGGGTCCTGCTACGGCTTGGGGGCGCTCCTCGCCGCCGTGGCGGTGCACATCAGCCCCAGGATCACCGCGAGGGCACCGATGATGATGTTGTTCAGTGCCACACCGGCGTCGGGGCTGTCGCCGACGACCCAGGGGGCGATGATCATCCAGATGCCGACCGCGCAGAAGGCCCAGCTCAGGCCGTACATGCGCTCGGGGGTCTGGGTGAACCCGAGGGCCAGCAGACCGATCGCTATGCCCACGATGAGGTTGTGGGTCACGAGCGCGGGCTGACTCGTCGTGTAGTGGAGTAT
The DNA here is from genome assembly GCF_044903305.1 of Streptomyces sp. NPDC019531. Lineage (NCBI taxonomy): Bacteria > Bacillati > Actinomycetota > Actinomycetes > Kitasatosporales > Streptomycetaceae > Streptomyces > Streptomyces sp. NPDC019531. The sequence goes on from NZ_JBJDQL010000032.1 coordinate 3,394, forward strand.
CCACGGGGACACGGCGCAGTACAGACCGAGCAGGAACACCGGTCCGTCCACGAGCGCCACATCGCGACCGCCGAGCATGCGGGCGTAGCGTTCCCGCATTTCTGAAGCATCAGGGTGGCTGGTGATGTCACCTCTGGTGGGCGAGACGTTGGCCATGACTCGTCTCCTTTGACTCGCAGGCCTGACCGCGTCTGGTGCGGTGCGGTAAGCGCCGCCTGCGTACATTCTGCGCTTATTTTCCCTTTATGTGTAGAGGTCGCCGGGCCCGCCCCATGGATGCACCCGGGGCCGCACACGCTCGCGCGCCGACGTCGACGATCAACGCACCGTTTCTGCGTCGATGGCGAATTCGAGTCCGCGTCGCAGCCGGTACAGTCCGCGCCGTGCGTGGCTCTTGAGCGTGCCCAGGGGCCACCCCGTGCGCTCGGCGATCTGGGTCTGGCTCAGATCCTCGTAGAACGTCAGACGCAGCACCCGCTGCTGGGCCGAGGGGAGTCTGGCCATTGCGGCGGACACCAGCAACCGGTCCAGAGCCGCTTCCGTCCGATCCCCGGAGTGCTCGGCGAGCGCGAGACGGGAGCCCGCCGAGGCGACCAGGTCGAACCGGCGGGACCGCGCCAGCAGGGCGTCGGCGATCTTGCGCCGGGTGATGCCGACGATCCACCCGGGGAGCGTGCCGCGCTCGGCGCGGTAACCCAGCCGTCCACGCCACACACCGATGAAGACCTGCTGGGTGACGTCCTCGGCCTCCTTCGCGTCGCCCAGGGAGCGCAGGGCCAGCGTGTGCACGAGGGGCGAGGCATGCTCCGGCCGACGGTCCTGAGGGACGCCATCGACACCCTGGCCGGTCTGTACGGCGCCGAGCCGGGCTGAGTTCAGTCGCGGCCGCGGCCCCGCTTGAAGCGGGCGAGCCCGTCGGCCAGCTCCACGATCGGATCCGGGTAGTCGAGCGCGGCGCGGTCCAGGCCCCGCAGCCGCCACGGCTCGTGCACCAAGGGCCCCTCCAGCGCGGCCAGTTCGGGCACCCAGCGGCGAACGTACGTACCGTCCGGGTCGTACCGCTTCGCCTGGGTGACGGGGTTCAGGACCCGGTTCGGGCGGCTGTCGGTGCCGGTACCGGCCATCCACTGCCAGTTGAGCTGGTTGTTGGCGACGTCACCGTCGACCAGCAGGTCCAGGAAGTGCCGCGCGCCGACGCGCCAGTCCACGTACAGGGTCTTGGCGAGGAAGCTTCCGGTCAGCAGTCGGCCACGGTTGTGCATCCACCCCTCGTGCCGCAGCTGGCGCATCGCCGCGTCGACGACCGGGTAGCCGGTACGGCCCTCCTTCCACGCCTCGACGTCCTCGCGCGCGGCCTCCTCGGACCGCCAACGGTCGTGCTGGGTACGGTAGTCGGCGGTGGCCGCGTCGGGTCGGGCCGCGAGAACCTGGCGGTGGAAGTCGCGCCACGCGAGCTGCCGTACGAAGGCCTCGGCACCCGCACCGCCCGCCCGGCGCGCCCGGTGGACGAGCTCGACGGGGGACAGGGTGCCGAAGTGGAGGTGCGGGGAGAGCCGGGAGCTCGCGTCGCCGGCCAGGTCGTCGTGGCGGTCCGCGTAGGAGGTCACGTCGGCCCGCAGCCAGGCCGCGAGCCGCTTCCGGCCCTCCGCCTCCCCACCCTCGGCGAGACCCTCCGACAACCCCGACATGCCGTCACGGGAGGGCAGCGGCTCGGAACCGACACCGGCGGGGACCCGGACGGTCCGCGGGGGCCCGAGCGGGTCCCGCAGCCGCTCCAGCGACCAGTGCCGGAAGTAGGGCGTGAAGACGGCGAAATGGTCCGAGGCGGACGGCACCACCGCGCCGGGAGCGACGGCCGTCGCCACCGTGTCGTGGACGTGCAGACGCACCCCCTCCGCCTCCAGGGCGCGGCGCAGCCGCTCCTCCCGCCGGTGCGCGTGTGCGCTGACGTCGGACGCCATGTGCACCTCGTCGGCGTCCGCCTCCACCGCCACCTTGCCCACCTCCTCTACGAGATCGCCGGTGCGCACGACCAGCCGGCCGCCCCGCTCACGCAGACCGGCGTCGAGGTCGCGCAGACAGTCGGCGAGGAACGCCAGCCGGTTGGGTACGGCGAACCCGGCGGCGTCCACGGCCCGGTCCCGCACGAACAACGGGACGACCCGCTCGGTGCCGTCCAGGGCTGCTCTGAGCGGCGGATGGTCGTGCAGGCGCAGGTCGCAGGTGAACAGGACGATGGAGATGCTCATGGCGCGTACTCCGTGGAGGGGTGATCAGCTTGGGTCAGGGGGTGGGGGTGCTCGCCGCCGCCCGGGCGATGTTGCGGGCCATTCCGCCGAACACGACCGCGTGGAAGGGGGAGACGCTCCACCAGTACGCCTGGCCGAGCAGACCGTGCGGATGGAACAGGGCCCGCTGCCGGTAGAGCGTGCGACCGTCCTCGCCGGTGTCGGCACGCATCTCCAGCCAGGCGAGCCCCGGCAGCCGCATCTCGGCCCGCAGCCGCAACAGCCTGCCCGGCTCGATCTCCTCGACCCGCCAGAAGTCCAGCGAGTCGCCGACCCGCAGCCGCGCCGCGTCCCGTCGGCCCCGGCGCAGCCCGACCCCGCCCACCAGCCGGTCCAGCCATCCCCGTACGGCCCAGGCGAGCGGGAAGGAGTACCAGCCGTTCTCGCCGCCGACACCCTCGATGACCCGCCACAGCGCCTCGGGCGAGGCGTCGACCTCAAGCTCGCGGTGATCGCTGTAGAGGCTTCCGCCCGCCCAGTCGGGATCGGTGGGCAGCGGATCGCTCGGGGCGCCGGCCACCGACGCCGACGACCACCGGGTGGTGACGCGAGCCTCCCGCACCCGTTGCAGAGCCAGCCGTACGGCGTCGTCGAAGCCGAGCGGACGCGCGGGCGGGCCGGGAAGGAAGCGGGCGATGTCGTGTTCGTGGCAGACCACCTCGTGCCGCAGCGACTCGGTGAGCGGGCGGGCGAGGGCGGTGGGCACCGGTGTCACCAGGCCCACCCAGAGGCTGGAGAGCCCGGGGGTGAGGACCGGTACCGGAAGGATCACCCGGCGCGGCAGCCCGGCGATCTCCGCGTACCTCAGCATCATCTGCCGGTACGTGAGCACGTCCGGCCCGCCGATGTCGAAGGCCCGGCTGACGTCCGACGGCATGCGGGCTGCGGCGACCAGGGCCCGGAGCACGTCCCGGACCGCCACGGGCTGGATGCGGGTGTGCACCCAGCTCGGGGTGACCATCACGGGGAGGCGTTCGGTCAGGTATCGCAGCATCTCGAAGGAGGCGGACCCCGAGCCGATGACGACGGCCGCCCGCAGGACGGTGGTGGGCACCCCTGAGCCCAGCAGGATGCCGGCCACTTCGGCGCGTGAACGCAGGTGCGGGGAGAGCTCGTGCTCGGGTACGTCCGCCGGGGTGAGCCCGCTGAGGTGCACGATCCGCCGTACGCCCGCGGCCCTGGCCTGCTCCGCGAAGATCCCCGCGGCCCTGCGGTCGGTGTCCTCGAAGTCCTCGCCGGAGCTCATCGCGTGCACCAGGTGGTACGCCACGTCCACCCCCTCCATCGCCCGGGCGACGGACGCGGCGTCCGTGACGTCCCCACCCACCACCTCGGCACGGTCGGCCCAGGGGTGGTCGCGCAGCCGGTCGGGGGAGCGGGCCAGACAGCGCACCCGGTGACCCGCCGCGAGCAGATCGGGGACGAGTCGGCCGCCGATGTACCCGGTGGCACCGGTCACCAGGCAACACAGTCCTTCTCGCGTGTCGTCGTGTTCCATCGGCCCTCGGTCCCTTGTCTCGATACCCCCTGCTGACCACTTCCGGGCCATGGCCCGATTCGGATGCGGTGCCGTCGTGAACGCAGGAACATGATCTCGCCGATCGCGGGAAGGCGCACTGGTACGGAGAGCAGGACGGTTCGAGTCGTGGATCGACGCTGGAGGTGTTCGCCGCTATGGGCGCGAAGGTGTTGGAGCGGTTTCCTGCGGGAGCGCCTCGCGGATCGTGGCCGGCGGAGGAGTATGCGGCGGAACGGCGGGCGAAGGGTGAGCCCGCGACCGTCGTGATGGATCTGAAGTCGGACGCGTTCCTCGTGGTCGTCCCGGGGCACGACGAGGACTGAGCGAGGGACTCAGCCGGGCGGTGTGAGGGTCCCGCCCAGCTGACGGGCCCGGCGTACGAACACCTCGTGCAGGTCCCGCACCGCCTGCGGCACCCTCGGCTCTGCGGCGCTGGATCATGAGCAGCCCCCGGGTGGTGTAGCCCTCGATCGGGCGATGGCTGAGAGCGCCCCGTCGGACCAGGGGCTGGGCGAGCAGATCGTCCGCCGACACGTCGGACCGCGCGGCCGGCGGACTGTTTGGGCGCAGGCACACCACCGGCCGCCCGTGCAGCAAATGGGTGGACTCGAATCCGGCAGGCGTGTCGTCGCCGTCGAGATGGTTGAGCACGCCCAGGTCGAACGCGCCCCCGGACAGCGCCCGTCGGATGTCCGTCTGCTGCGCGCCGACCACCTCGACCCGAATCACCGGGTGAGCGGTCCGGAAGGCTCGACCGCGCTCATCGTCGCCCTCGGCCGCTTGCGCTCCAGGAGGTCGACCCCGAGCTCCCGCTCCAGGTTCCGGACGGTCTCGCTCAACGCGGGCTGCGACAGCCGCAGTTCCTCCGCCGCCCAACGCAGCGAGCCGAGCCGGGTCACCGCCGCTATGTATTCCAGCCGTCCTGTCCGCACGCACAACAGAATGCGGGCCTATTCACGGCACAGTTCAAGGGTTTCCCTGTCACACGTTCGTGAAATTCAATGGTCCGCGATACGAGACCGGTCGGGTTCTCCTTGACGCCTCTCGCCGGCGGCTGTCACGATCGACGGCATGAAGATGCGACTGGACCTCACGCGGCGACGCCATGTCGACCTCGCGCGCGTCTCCAGCGCCTCCTGTTGCGCCGCGGCCTGATCGACCGTCTCTGATCCGCCGCGTTTTCTCCTTTCCTCGCCCGAATTCACCCATGCCCTGAATTCGGCGTGCCCGAGAACATTCGGCACCAGGGGTTCCGCATGCCCGCGCCCGTGAAATTCGCCTACTGGGTCCCCAACGTCAGCGGAGGACTCGTCACCAGCAAGATCGAGCAGCGCACCGACTGGGAGTACGACCCCAACCGCGAACTCGCCGTCCTCGCCGAGAACACCCACACGCTCCGCGACCCGGTCGCCTCCAAGCGGGGCGAGGTCGGGCGGTGGGTTCTGGAGGGTGAACTGCCCGAGCCCACCTGGTACTCCTGACCAACGAAAGAGATTCCCATGGCCACCGTCCTGTCCGTCTCCGGCAGCCCCTCCGCCTCCTCCCGCACCAACCGGCTGCTGCGCCACCTCGACCGGCGCCTGACCGCGCAGGGCCACGAGGTGATCCCGCTCGACGTCCGCGCCATTCCCGCCGAGGCCCTGCTCGGCGCAGACTTCAGGCACCCGGCGATCGTCGAGGCGACCGAGCTGTTCGAACGTGCCGACGGTGTCGTCGTCGGCACCCCGGTCTACAAGGCGTCGTACTCCGGAGTCCTCAAGGCGCTCCTGGACCTGCTCCCGCAGTACGCCCTCGCGGGCAAGACCGTCCTCCCGCTGGCCACCGGCGGCTCCACCGCGCACGTCCTGGCCATCGACTACGCGCTCCGCCCGGTGCTGAGTTCGATGGGCGCGGCCCACATCGTGCAGGGCTGGTTCACCCTCGACAAGGACATCACCGTGCACGACGACGGGTCGCTGACCGTCGCGCCCGCCGCGACCGAGGCGCTTGGCCAGGTGGTCGACCAGTTCTCGACCGCACTGGGCCCTCGACCGGTCCTGGCGGCGGCGAGCTGAACGCCATGACCGCCCCTGTGACCGCCGACCACGCGGATGCCCTCGCGGTCGCCGCGCCGCCGGCCGAGGAGTTCCGCGAGAGTGCCGCCGCCCGGGACGCCGAACGCAGGCTTCCGCACACGGAGCTGGACCGCCTCTCCGCCTCCGGGCTGCTCGCCGTCACCGTGACCGCCGGGCAGGGGGGAGCGGACGTCAGCGCGCTGACCCTCACCGAGATCCTCCGCCTGCTCGCCTCCGCCGACGTCAGCCTCGCCCAGATCCCGCAGAGCCACTTCGCCCACGTCAATGTGATCTGCCATCAGGGCACCGAGGAGCAGCGGAGGTTCTTCTGCGCGGAGCTGCTCGCGGGCCGACGCTTCGGTGAACTCGGCCTCCAGGCAAGGGCGTCGGAGGCCCTGCTTGCGGGAGGCGGCCCGTGCCGTGGACGCGGCGCCGGCCGACCTCACCGACGACACGGCGGCCGAGGCGTCCGTCGCCGTCGCCGCGGCCAGAGAGCGGGCGGCCCGGGCCGCGGTGGAGGTGGCGGGCGCCGTCTTCGAGGTGTCCGGCACTTGTGCGGCCCTCAACTCCCTCAATCTGCACCGGCATTGGCGTGACCCCCGTACCCACACCCCGCACGATCCGACCCGCTGGGAGATCCAGCACATCGGCCGGTACGTGCTCAACGGCACCCGGCCGCCCCGGCACGGCCTGCTCTGATCGGAGAACCCACGTGTCCCTCACCTTCCACTGGTTCCTGCCCACCAACGGCGACAGCCGCCATGTCGTCGGCGGCGGACACGGCACACCCGCCACCGCCTCCGGACGGGACCGGCCGCCGACGGTCGCCTACCTGAGCCAGATCGCCCGCGCGGCCGAGGACCTGGGCTTCGTGGGTGCCCTCACACCCACCGGCGCCTGGTGCGAGGACGCGTGGCTGACCACCGCGATGGTCAGCCAGAACACCGAGCGGCTGAAGTTCCTGGTCGCCTTCCGTCCCGGCTTCGTCTCGCCGACGCTCGCCGCCCAGATGGCGTCCACCTTCCAGCGCCAGACCGGCGGACGGCTCCTGCTCAATGTGGTCACCGGCGGGGAGAGCCAGGAGCAGCGGGCCTACGGGGACTTCCTCGACAAGGACGCCCGCTACCGCCGTACCGGCGAATTCCTGGACGTCGTACGGGGGTTGTGGGAGGGCAAGACCGTCGACCTGCGGGGCGAGCACGTCCAGGTCGAGGACGCGAAGCTGGCCCGGGTGCCCGACCCGGTGCCCGAGGTGTACTTCGGCGGGTCCTCGACCGTCGCCGGGGAGGTCGCCGCCAAGTACGTCGACGTGTACCTCACCTGGGGCGAGCCGCCCGCACGGGTCGCCGAGAAGATCGCCTGGATCCGGGGGCTCGCCGCCAAGCAGGGGCGCACCCTGCGCTTCGGGATCCGGCTGCACGTCATCACCCGCGACACCTCCGAGCAGGCCTGGGCGGAGGCGGACCGTCTGCTGGCCGGCTTCGACCCCGAGACGGTCAGGTCGGTGCAGGCCGGGCTCGCCCGCAGCGAGTCCGAGGGGCAGCAGCGGATGCTCGCCCTGCACGGCGGGGGCAGCCGGGACGGACTGGAGATCCACCCCAACCTGTGGGCGGGCATCGGCCTGGTACGGGGCGGGGCGGGTACCGCGCTGGTCGGCAGCCATGACGAGGTCGCCGAGCGGATCAGGGAGTACCACGCCCTCGGCATCGACGAGTTCGTGCTCTCCGGGTATCCGCATCTGGAGGAGGCGTACTGGTTCGGCGAGGGTGTGCTGCCGCGGCTCGCGGGGCAGGGACTGTGGCAGCATCCGTTCGGTGAGCTTGCCGTGCCTTCGGCGCAGGTGCCGTTCGCGAGCTGAGCGGTTGGAAGGGGTGCCTTGCGGGGCTGTCGGTTGGCTGCGGGTGCGTGGGCGGCCGGTCGCGCAGTTCCCCGCGCCCCTGACGGGGCGCTCCACGCCGGCTGAGAGGACAGGGCCCGTGAGGGAATGGCGACTGACCAAGACCTTCCGCAGCAGTTCCGGTGATGTTCGCTGGGACAGCCTCGGAGACCCCGACCGGGAGGCGGTCGCCCTCCTTCACGGCACCCCCTTCTCCTCCTACGTCTGGCGTGCCGTCGCCCGCGCCCTGTCCCGCCGTCACCACGTGTTCGTGTGGGACATGCCGGGCTACGGGGCCTCGGAGATGTCCGCAGGCCAGGACGTCTCCCTGGCTGCCCAGGGCAGGGTCTTCACCGAGTTGCTGGCGCACTGGGGACTGGACGAACCCCGGGTCGTGGCCCATGACTTCGGCGGTGCCGTGTCGCTGCGGGCCCATCTGCTGCACGGGGCCCGCTACCGCTCGCTCGCCCTCGTCGACCCGGTCGCGCTGGCCCCTTGGGGATCGCCGTTCTTCCGGCTTGTCGGCGTGCACTCCGATGTGTTCGGCCAACTCCCGCCCGCCCTGCACCGGGCACTCGTCCGCGAGTACGTGAGTTCCGCCAGCAGCCCCGGTCTGCACCCCGCCGTCCTCGACAGGCTCGTCGAACCCTGGCTCGGCGAGCCAGGCCAGGCGGCCTTCTACCGCCAGATCGCCCAGGCCGACCAGCGCTACACCGACGAAGTGCAGGACAGGTACGGCGAGATCGCGATCCCCGTCCTGGTGTGCTGGGGCGAGGACGACACCTGGATCCCCGCCACCAAAGGGCACGAACTCGTGGCCCGCATCCCGGACGCCCGCCTTGAACTCATCCCCGGCGCCGGCCACCTCGTCCAGGAGGACGCACCCGCGGAACTCCTGGCCGCCCTCCTCGGCTAGGGCCTGTCCGGCGGATCATGCCGGCGTCGCGGGGTCTGGCATGCCCTCCCTCACTGCCTTGAAGGCCTGGGGGGACCTCAGCCGTGTTCGCGTCGCCCTCTGCGGTAGCGGCTGATGTCCACGCCTCCACCGCCTTACAGCTGCACGCACCAGACCCCGCTCACCTGGGTTGAGGAGGCGCCGTTGTTTGAAGCCGGCCTGATCCGCCGGGCAGACCCGAGTGCCGCGGCAGGCAACGTTCGCCCCGTCGCGACCCCCGCCGGGCCACCCCGTCACGGGCGAAACGGAGGACAGCCCGAGCGTGCCCTCGCTCTCGTTCCAGGAGGCTGCGCCCGGCAGGGACCTCCTGGTGGAGCGTCAACTTCGGCCGGCGACCGGTCAGCTGCCGGTGCGTCCTCGGCGCCGTCGTCCGTGATCCGGCGGCCGCTCGGTCCCTCAGAGGGGCACCCCCACTCGCCGCACCGGCCGAAAGCCCAAGTACGTCCGGTACGAGGGCTTCCGGCGGCACGCCGAGAGCACGCACCGCACGCCGCTCCCTCACGGGCAAACGTTGCCTGCCGCGCGGCGCTAGCTGTCCGCAAGTGCGTCCAGATGCGCCCGCCGCACCTCGTTCGTCTGCCCCTGCACCAGCAGGAACATCCCCTCGCGGAACAGCCGTTGGGCGGTACCGTCGAGACCCATGGCCCGGCCGCCCCCGGCCACCACCGCCGCGGTCGTGGCCGCGCGCATGATGTCGTACGACCGTGTCTTGAGCGCCAGCCGTTCGGCGACGCGCTCATGCGGGACGGGATGTTCGGCGAGGTCGTACACCTGGTCACGTAGCTCGTCGAGGCGGTGCCGCAGGGCACGCGAAGTGTCGAACTCCCCGGCGCTCTCCAGCACTTCGATCGCCGCGTACGCCACCCCGAACACGGCGGGCGAGGCGTTGGTGTTGCGGGGCCGGTCCACCAGCGCGAACTTCTCCTGCGGGGTGTGCAGCACCATCGACTCGTCGGGCAGCCACAGGCCGTCCAGTCGGAGGGAGACCGTCCGGGCGGCGGAGAGCGCGGCGAGCCGCATCGGATCCGACGCCCGCAGTCCCGGCTGCTCGCGTGCCTCGGTGAACGCGAACACCACCTCGTCCGCCTCGGTCACCCCGGCCAGCAGCATCACGTCGTTCAGACCCCATCCGGTGTACCAGGGCACGGTTCCGTCGAACCGCCAGCCGTCCCGCTCGGCCGTCGCGCGCACCGGCACCCGCGGAAAGGCACGGACGTGGGCGAACGCGATGCCCGCGAGCAGCTCGCCGGTCGCCAGCGGGCCGAGCAACCGCTCCCGCACCGGCAGGCCGGACTTGGCGAGCATCCTGACCGGCGTGTGGTGCTGGGTCTGCACGAACCACGTCGAGCAGCACGCCCCGGCCAGGATCTCCTGCACCTCCCGTGCCACCGCGTCGGGGGCGCCCGCACCGCCGTACTCCTCGGGCGCGCTCACCCCGAGCAGGCCCGAGCGCCTGATCTCCTCGATGTGGCTCACGGGCACACCCTCCTGGTCGACCCGCGCCGCGTGCGGGGCGAGGAGGTCGCGAGCGAGGTCGTGGGCGATGGCGAGGAGCGGGTGCGGTGCGGAGGTCATGGACAGGATTCTCGCGTTGCGATCGCGCGTGGTGTCGATCCGGGCGTGTGCCGTTCGTGTAGGAGGTGAGACAAGCTCACAGGAGGAGAACGTCATGCAGTACTACCTTCTCAACGTCATGCAGCCCGGCTGGGACGACCTGCCCGCCCCCGAGGTGCTGGCCGAGATCGGCGAGCGGGTCGACGCCTTCCACCAGGAACTGCGTGCGGCCGGGGCCTGGGTCTTCGCCGGCGGACTGCACAGCCCCGACGCCTCGACCGTGCTGCGGCCCCGCGACGGCGACGTGCTGATCACCGACGGGCCCTACGCCGAGGGCAAGGAACAACTCGGCGGCCTCTGCATCGTGAAGGCTCCCGATCTGGACGCGGCCCTGGAGTGGGGCCGCAAGGCCGCCCTGGCGACCACTTTGCCCGTCGAGGTACGCCCCTTCCAGCACGAGTCCGAGGACTGATGACCCTAGACGTGGAGGCCGTGTTCCGGGAGGAGTACGGCCGCGCGGTCGCCGTCCTCGTCCGCTTCCTCGGCGACATCGATCTCGCCGAGGAAGCGGTCCAGGACGCCTTCACGACAGCCGTGCGCCGCTGGCCGGAGACCGGCCCGCCGCCGAGTCCGGCCGGCTGGATCATCACCACCGCCCGCAACCGCGCGATCGACCGGCTGCGCCGCGAGTCCACCAGACAGGCCCGCCACGCCGAGGCCGCCCTGCTGCAGGCCCGAGACGCACCGCCGGAGGAGGGTCCCGTGCGCGACGAACGGCTCCGCCTGATCTTCACCTGCTGCCACCCCGCCCTCGCGCCCCAGGCCCAGGTCGCCCTCACCCTCCGCCTCCTCGGCGGACTCACGACCGCGCAGATCGCCCGTGCCTTCCTCGTGCCCGAGCCGACCATGGCCCAGCGCCTGGTCCGCGCCAAGGCCAAGATCCGCGACGCCCGCATCCCCTACCGCGTGCCCCGCGACGCCGACCTCCCCGACCGGCTCAGGGGGGTCCTCGCGGTCGTCTACCTGATCTTCAACGAGGGCTACGGCGGCACACCCGAGCTGTGCGCGGAGGCCGTACGCCTGGGCCGACTGCTGACCGACCTGATGCCGGACGAACCCGAGGCCACCGGACTGCTGGCGCTGATGCTGCTCGTCGAGTCCCGGCGCGCGGCCCGCACGGACGACCGCGGTGAACTCGTACCGCTGTCGGAGCAGGACCCCGGCCGCTGGGACCAGCAGCTCATCGCGGAGGGCCAGTCTCTTGTACGGCGGTGTCTGCGACGGAACCGGCCAGGGCCCTACCAGATCCAGGCCGCCATCCAGGCCGTGCACAGTGACGCGCCCACCGACTGGGGCCAGGTTCTCCAGCTGTACGACCAGCTCATGACCGTGGCGCCGGGCCCCGTCGTGGCCCTGAACCGGGCCGTCGCCGTGGCCGAGACCGGAGGCCCCGAACCGGCCCTTGCCCTCGTGGACGCGTTGGACCTCGACGGCTACCACGTCCTCCACGCGGTCAGGGCCGACCTGCTGCGCCGGCTCGGCCGCGCCAGGGAGGCCGCGGACGCGTACGCGAGGGCCGCCGAGCTCACCGAGAACCCGTCGGAGCGCGCCTACCTCGAACACCGTCGCAGCGGTCTCACCGCTCCGTGAGCACATCGAAGGCGCACAACGCCGACCGCAGGACGTAATCCGTTTGACCGGGCCGCGGGTCCGCGCTGCACTGCGGCCGGACATCACGAGTCGTGGTGCCGGTATCCCGTGTGCTCGGGTCTCGTCGAAGCCGGTCACCACGTGTTCCTCGGGATCAGCCCCGGCAACGGCTACTTCTCCGAGGAGCGGCTCGTCGCGCTGCTGCGCCGGGCCGCCGCCCGCTTCACCGGTGTCGAGATCGCCCATCCCGACACCGAGACCGTCGCCCGCACCTGTCTCGGCCGCGGCTACGAACCCCGGCACGCCCGCGCCCGCGCCTACCGCGACGACGCCAGACGGCCAACCGCGTCTCCCGGGCCGTGGCCACCGCGGGGATCGACCCGGCCCGGCTCCGCGTCGCACAGTTCTCCGACCACTACGACACCCCCACCCATTGAGACGCCTGCGAGCGGATCGCCCGCGCGCACCAGGACCGGCCCGCCTTCCACGCCACCTGCACCCGCACGGTGACCGGCGTCCTGCGCACCACGATGCCCGACGACTGGACCCCGACCGTAGGCCAACTGGCAGCAGATGCCGAGTACTTGGACCGCGAGCTGCCTCTCCTCCTCGACACCCCGGCCGCCATCCTCGGCGTACCGGCCTCCGTCTTCGCCCACCGAGCCCCCCCCGGAGCCTCGCGGGCTTTCTCTACGGCCCGCACGCGCTGCTCGCGGCCGCGGTCACGCAGGGATTCGTCACCGCGGAACCCCTCCCACCCGCCCAGTGACCGCCTACTGGGCCGCCGGACGAGGGAGAGCGTGTCCAGCGGCGCTTCCCCAGGGGTGTGCCTGGATGCTCAACGGCCACCAGGCGTGGCTGGGTGGGCTGATCCGGTCCGCTTCAGGCAAGCTCGAAGCCTGACCGTACATCCATACCCCCGCAGAGAGTTGACGTCATGACCGACAAGCTCACCGTGAGCGTCCTTGGCACCGGCATCATGGGCGCGGCGATGGCCCGCAACCTGGCCCGCGCCGGGCACACCGTCCGCGCCTGGAACCGCAGCACCGCCAAGGCGCAGCCGCTGGCCGCGGACGGCGTGGAGATCACTGACAGCCCGGCCGAGGCGGTGCGGGGCGCCGATGTCGTACTGACCATGCTGCACGACGGTCCCGCGGCCCTGGACGTGATGCGGCAGGCCGCCGACGGGCTCCGGCCGGGCATCGCGTGGATGCAGTCGACCACCGCCGGCGTCGAGGCCATCTCCGACCTGGCCGCCTTCGCCCGCGAGCACGAACTGGTCTTCTTCGACGCGCCCGTTCTGGGCACCCGGCAGCCCGCGGAGGCCGGTCAGCTGCTGGTCCTCGCGGCCGGGCCGGCCAACGGCCGAGATGCGGTGACGCCGGTCTTCGACGCGGTCGGGGCGCGCACGGTGTGGACCGGGGAGGACGGCGCCGAGGGCAGTGCGACCCGGCTGAAGCTGGTCGCCAACAGCTGGGTGCTCTCGGTGACCAACGCGGTGGGGGAGGTGCTCGCCCTGGCGAAGGGTCTCGGCGTGGACCCGCAGGGCTTCTTCGACGCCATCGACGGTGGTCCGCTCGACATGGGCTACCTGCGGGCCAAGTCGGACCTGATCCTCAACGACCGGTTGTCGCCGGCTCAGTTCGCGGTCTCCACCGCGGCCAAGGACGCCCGCCTGATCGTCGAGGCCGGTGAACGCGGCGGCGTCCGCCTGGACCTGGCCGCGGCGAGCGCGGAACGTTTCGAGCGCGCCGCGGCCCAGGGGCACGGCGACGAGGACATGGCCGCCGCGTACTTCGCGAGCTTCGACGAGAAGGCCTGACAACCGTACGCCTGACACCCGTACGCCTGACGACGAGGAGGAACCCATCGTGTCCAAGCCCCCGCTGCCGCCCGAGGCCGTCGAACTGCTGCGCCGCCCCAACCCCTGTGTGATGGCGACCCTGCGCTCCGACGGAACGCCCGTGTCGACCCCCACCTGGTATCTCTGGAAGGACGGCCGGGTCCTGATCAACCTGGACGAGGGCCGGGTCCGGCTCAAGCACCTGCGGCGTGACCCGCGCGTCACCCTCACCGTCCTCGACGGCGACAACTGGTACACGCACGTCACGCTCATCGGCCGGGTCGCCGAGCTCTACGACGACGAGGACCTCGCCGATATCGACCTCCTGTCCACCCACTACGGCGGCCGCCCCTACCCCAACCGGGTCAGGGCCCGCACCAGCGCGTGGATCGAGGTCGAGCGCTGGCACGGCTGGGGCGAGATGAAGGACAGCGACCAGGCGTCCGGCTGAGGAAGCCGGGGCGAGGACGCGACGGTGCCCTCGCCCCAGGGCCCGTCAGCAGGCCGAATTGGTCTGAGTGAGAAGGCCAAGACGCCACGGCAGAGTGTTGTAGTCGCCGCCCGCGCCCGGGTCCTTGCCCTGGTAGAGGTACTGCAGCTTGCAGGCCGGGATGGTCAGGGTCTGGTCGTACCCGGCGCGGATCATCTCGCCGTGACTGATGTCCTTGGTCCAACTGCCCGCCGGGAACGTGACGTTGTTGGCCCTGGCGAAGGGATTGCTCTCGCTCGCCGCCAACTGGGTCCACGATCCGGCGATGCTGCTCGACGTCCAGGACCGGAAGTAGCGGCGGCCGTCGGACCCGATCGCCTCCACCAGCAGCAGATACTGGTTGCTGCCCTGGACCTTGTACACGTTGGCGGCTTCGAACAGCGCGTACTTGGAGTCCTGGGCCGCGATGACCGTGTTGGTGAACCCGTTCGGGAACTGTGCCAGAGTCGTCTGCGACCGGTACAGGTGCCCGTTGTCGTCGGACGAGAACAGATAGCAGTTGGCGCTGTCGCAGATCACCCACATGTCGACCCAGTAGCCGCTGCCGATGTTCTGCTTGATGATGTCCGGCATCGCCGAGTAGAAGTTGCGGGGCGCGCTCCACCCGTTGGGGTTGGAGATGTCGGTGTTCGTCGAGAACGAGGCGTTGCCGGTCTGGTACACGAGGTACCAGGTGTTCTGCGGCGCGAAGTAGAACACCTGCGGTGCCGCACGGTAGCCGGTCCCGATGGCGCCGCGGTCCAGGTAGTAGTGAGTGGCCGAACTCGCCTGCGACCAGTCGGTGAAGCTCAGGTACACCAGGCTGTAGCCGGCGGAGCTCGCGACGCTCGCGAACACGTGGTACTTGCCGTTGTAGTAGACGACGGAGGGGTCCTTCAGCCCGGCGATGCTGTGCGTCGAGTCAGACTTCGGGGACATGAGCACACCGCTGGAGCTCCAGCTGTAACTGCCGGGCAGAGCGGCCGCGCTCCGTGCGACGGCGGCGGCGGGCGTACCGCCCATCGCCGTCAGCACCGCGTTGTACGCCGCCTTCTTGTTGCCGTTCCCGTCGAACAGCAGCGGAGTCTGCGAGGCTCGCCAGGAGTCGATGTCCCGGATGCCCCATACGGTGATACCGGTGCAGCGCGAGACGTTCAGACAGGCCCGGACCGTGTTCGCGTACGCCGTCGCGGGAGCCGTGGCGATGTCCAGCTCGGTGATCTGGACGTCCACACCGAGCGCGGCGAAGTTCGACAGCGTGGTCTGGAAGCTCGACGGCGGCCCGGCGCTGCCGAAGTGGGCCTGGAAGCCGACGCAGTCGATGGGCACGCCCCGCGCCTTGAAGTCCTGGACCATGCGGTAGACGGCCTGGGTCTTCGCCGCGCTCCAGTCCTCGATGTTGTAGTCGTTGTAACAGAGCTTGGCCGCCGGGTCGGCCGACCGCGCGGTGCGGAAGGCCTGCTCGATGTACCCGTTGCCCAGCACGTTCTGGAACACCGTGGCCCGTCGCGCACCGCTGGTGCCGTCGGCGAAGGCCTCGTTGACCACGTCCCAGGCGTAGATCCGGCCCTTGTAGTGGCTCATCACCTGGGTGATGTGATTGTTCATCACGCTGCTCAGGGTGGCCGAGCTGGTGATCGAGCCGACCCAGCTGGGCAGTTGTGAGTGCCAGACCAGGGTGTGGCCGCGCAGCCGCTGGCCATGTGCCGAGGCGTGACTCGCGATCTGGTCGGCGGGGCCGTAGTTGAACGAACCGCGGGACGGCTCGATGGTGTCCCACTTCATCTCGTTCTCGGGTGTGACCGAGTTGAACTCGCGGTCCAGGATGGTCGCGTACGCCGAGGTGCCGAGCTTCCCGGCGGCCACGGCGGCCCCGAAGTACCGCCCGGACTGGGCGGCTTGGGCGCCCAGCGTGGACGCCTTGATCGTGACGTCGGGGACGGCGGTGGCGGTTCCGGTGGCGACCAGTGCGGTGGCGGCCACCAGGCCTAAGAGGGCGGCGCGGGGCCGCCGTATGCGCGTGAGAAGGGTCATGACGCTCCTCGTACGGTGTGGGGGTGCGGGTGCGGCCCGGAATGGGAGCGCTCCCATAGTGCGGCGAGATGGATGATAGGAGCCCCACGGGCAGCGTCAATACCTTGCGCACCACCCGGCGTTGCGAAAGGTGTGGCGGACGGGGCCCGTCGGCTCAGACGTCGCTGCTCAGCGGATGGCTGAAGCCCTGGCCGGAGATGAGGCGGGCGCCCTCGGCCAGTTCCGTGGCGAACCGCTCGACGGCCTCGTAGGGGAAGCGCTGGCTCGGACCGCTCAGGGAGAGGGAGGCGACGACCCTGCCTGCGCGGCCGGTCACGGGGACTGCCACGGCCGTGAGCCCCTCGTCCCATTCCAGCGTCTCCCCGCAGGCCGTGGACGACGACGCCCTCGCGGCCGAGCAGCTGAGCCGGCTCGCCGATCTGGCGCGGGAGTCCGGCATCCGGGTGGCCTACGAGGCGCTGGCGTGGGGGCAGCACGTCAGCACCTTCGACCACGCCTGTCGGGTGGTCGAAGCCGCCGGTCACCCCGCTCTCGGCACCTGCCTGGACAGCTTCCACATCCTCTCCCGGGGCTCCGCCCCCAAGGGCATCGAGGACATCCCCGGCGAGAAGATCTTCTTCCTCCATCTCGCCGACGCGCCGCTGATGGCCATGGACGTCCTGCAGTGGAGCCGGCACTACCGCTGCTTTCCCGGCCAGGGCGGCTTCGACGTGGCCGGACTCCTCCGGCACGTCCTGAACGCAGGGTGCGACGGCCCTCTGTCCCTGGAGGTCTTCAACGACGTCTTCCGCCAGGCGGACGCGGGCCGTACGGCCCTGGACGGACTGCGCTCCCTGCTCGCCCTGGAGGAGAGCGCCGACGTCTCCCCGCTCCCGGCCCCCGTGACCCCCTCCGGCATCGCCTTCGCCGAACTCGCCACCAGCGACCCCGAACCCGTCGGCGAACTCCTCACGGCTCTCGGCTTCACCCGCACCGGGCGCCATCACGGCAAGCCGGTCGACCCCTGGGAGCAGGGCGAGGCCCGGGTCCTGGTCAACACGGGCGCCGCCGACCGCCGTACCGACACCACCCTGGCCGCCGTGGGCCTGGAGACGGCCGATCCGACAGCCTCCGCCCGCCGCGCGGAATCCCTCCTCGCCCCCGCACTGCCCAAACGCCGTACCGCGCGGGACGTCCCGCTGGAGTCGATCGCCGCCCCCGACGGCACCGAGGTCCTCTTCTGCGCCACCGGCCGTCCCGAACTCCCCAGCTGGACGCACGACTTCGCCCGCACAGCCGAGCGCGGACCCGCCGACGTCATGGCCATCGACCATCTCGCGCTCACCCAGCCCTGGCACCACTTCGACGAATCGGTCCTCTTCCACCGCACGGTCCTGGGCCTCAGCCCGCACGACACCGTCGAACTCGCCGACCCCTACGGTCTCTTCCCCAGCCGCGCCCTGTCCGCCTCCTCGCAGGGGCCCCGGGTGGTCCTCAACCTCGCGCCCAGTCCGGAGGAAGGCGGCGAGACGCGGGCTCGGCACGTGGCGTTCGGCGTCGACGACATCGTCGCCGCGGTGCGCCGCTTCCGGGCCGCGGGAGCGGGGCTGCTGAGGGTTCCGGCGAACTACCACGACGACCTGGAGGCGCGGTACGAGTTCGCCGAGGGGGAGTTGGAGACCTGTCGCGAGCTCGGCATCCTCTACGACCGTGACGAGCGGGGCGGCGAGTTCCGGCACTGCTACACCGAGACGGTCGGCCATGTCTTCTTCGAGTTCGTCCAGCGCTCGGGCGGCTACTCCGGGTTCGGGGCGGCCAACGCGCCGATCCGGCTGGCCGCACAGCGAAGGCAGGAGTTCGCAAAGCGCCGACGGTGATCGGCCGGAGCTGTGCCATCATCCGCCGATGACCTCCGAAACGATCACCGCGGACGCGGCAGGCACCTGGACACTCGGCGATCTCACCGTCCACCGCATCGGCTTCGGCGCGATGCGGCTGACGGGCAGCGCGGCCTTCCACCACGGCACCCCGAGCGATCGGCAGCGCTCGATCACCGTGCTGCGCAGGGCGATCGAGCTCGGCGTCGACCACATCGACACGGCCGCCTTCTACTTCTCCTCGCTGCGCTCCGCCAACGAGATCATCAACAGCGCGCTGTCCCCGTACCCCGACGACCTCGTCATCGCCGCCAAGGTCGGACCCTTCCGGGACTGGACGGGGGAGTGGGGCACCTCGGCCCGGCCCGAGGACCTGCGCGGGCACGTCGAGGAGAACCTCCGCCAGCTCGGCCGTGACCACCTCGACCTGGTGTACCTGCGCCGGATGCGCCAGGACTCGGTCGCCGAGCACTTCGGGGCCCTCGCCGAACTCCGCGACAAGGGTCTGATCCGGCACCTCGGCATCTCCGACGTCGAGCCCCGGCACCTCGCCGAGGCGCAGGCCATCGCGCCGGTGGTGTCCGTGCAGAACCGCTTCGGGCTCGACTCCCGCAACCGGGTCACCGACGAGGTCCTGCGGATCTGCGGCGAACAGGGCATCGCCTTCGTGCCGTTCTACGCCATCGCCGGGGACGCCGGACCCGAGGGCGCCACCACCGCCCACGACGAGGCGGTGCTCGCCGTCGCACGGGCGCACGACGCGACCCCCGCCCAGGTCCGGCTCGCCTGGACCCTCGCCCAGGGCCCGCATGTCCTCGCCATCCCCGGCACCGGCAATCCCGGCCATCTCGCCGAGAACATCGCGGCGGGCGCGCTCCGGCTCACCGCCGATGAACTCTCCACGCTCAACTCCCTGCATCACAAAGCAGGTTGAGTGGTCATACGACCCACACGCCGTCCTTCATGATGTGCCGCCCGCGCATTTCGTGCACGCCGTGCAGGGCCTGCACCGTGCGCGGACGCACCTGGAAGAAGGCGTAGGAGGTGCTGTCCTCGCGCGGATCCCAGCCGTGCTTCTCGATGAAGGCGTCGATCGCCGCGGTCGGCACGTCCTGCCCGTCGTACGTCCGCACGTCACCGTCGATGAGGACGACGTCCTGGGTGTCCCCGAACGCCAGCCGGGTGCGGCCGCCGTCGCGCAGATTGCGACCCGTGGGGTTGGTGATCCGGGTGGACAGCCAGACGCACTCGCCGTCCCAGACGAACCACAGCGCGACCAGACAGGGCAGCGCGTCGGCGTCCGCCGAGGCCACCCAGATGTCCGTCTCCCGCTCCAGGCGGGCCAGTACGTCGCGCTTGCGCTGTTCGAGGGGGCGAGGCTCAGTGATCGTCATGCCCGGGACGCTACCGGCGGCCTCGCCCCGGCGCCTCGGTCCGGGGCCCTACGACCCCGGACCGAGGCGTCGGGGGCCCTGAGGCCTGTCCGGCGGATCATGCCGGCCTCGCGGGGTTCTGGCACGTCTCCCCGGAGAAGGGGCCCCCAGCGGCGTTGTCGTCGGTCGCCGACTTCCCCACGCTCGAACAACCTCGCGCGGGGGGACCCCCATCGCGTAGCCCGCCGTGGTAGCGGCTGATCGACACGGCTCCTCCGCCTCGCAGCTGCACCCACCAGACCCCGCTCGACCCGGTCAGGACGCACCGTTCCGCACGGCCGATCTGATCCGCCGGGCAGGCGCTAGCCGAGCCGCTCGTGCAGGAAGGGCACGGTGCTCTCCCAGGCGCGGGTGGCGGATCCGGCGTCGTAGACCGGGCGGCCGTCGTTGAAGAAGGCGTGGTTCGCCGGGTAGAGGCGGAGGTCGGGGGTGATCCCGGACTGTGCGTGTATCGCCTCGCGCAGGCTGTCGAGGCTCTCCGCCGGGATGCTCTCGTCGAGTTCGCCGTAGTGGCCCAGGATCTCCGCCTTCAGGCCCGAGAAGTCGGGCAGCTCGCCCTGGATCACTCCGTAGAACGGCACCGCGGCACTCACCCGCGCATCGGCCGCGGCCAGGTACAGCACGAAGCCGCCGCCCATGCAGAAGCCGACCGAGCCCACGGTCTGCGAGGTGACCTCGTCCAGTGCCAGCAGATGGTCCACCGCGCCGGAGAGCAGTTCCACGCCTCGCGAGACCGGAAGCTCCTGCATCATCCGCAGGGCCTCGGCGCTCTCGTGGGCGACATTGCCGCCGTACAGGTCGGGGGCGAGGGCCACGAAGCCCTCCGCTGCCAGCCGGTCGGCGACGTCGGCGATGTGGTCGGTCAGACCCCACCACTCCTGAATCACGATGACACCCGGCCCGCTCCCGGACGGCGGGAGCGCCAGATACCCGTGCGCGGTGGTGCCGCCGCTGGGGAAGGTGACGTTCTGGCGGGCGGGGGCTCCGGTCGACTTCGGCAGTTCGGTCATGCTGCTCGACTCCTGTGCGGCAGTCCTGTGTTGGGGCGCCGGAACCGTGGCCCCGGCGTTGATCGCCAGCCTGTCACGCGCCGGTGGACCCGCCCATGGCACCCCCCGGGAGACCGGACTGGCGCACCGGAAGTTTTACGTATAACCTCTCCCGTCAACCACCCCACCCGAGAGGTTCCGATGAGACGCGTCGCCCTGGTCACGCTCGTCGTCGACGACTACGACGAGGCGATCCGCTTCTACACCGAGGCCCTCGGCTTCCACCTCGTCGAGGACGCGCCCCGCCCCGACGGCTCCCGCTGGGTCGTCGTACGTCCCGACGCCCACGAAGGCGGCACCGACCTGCTGCTCGCCCGCGCCAAGGGCGAGGCTCAGCGGGACCGGGTGGGGAACCAGACCGGCGGGCGCGTCGGCTTCTTCCTGCACACCGACGACTTCGCCCGCGACCACGCCCGGATGCTCGCCGCCGGCGTGACCTTCCTGGAGGAGCCGCGCCACGAGCCCTACGGCTCGGTCGCCGTCTTCCAGGACCTCCACGGAAACCGCTGGGACCTCCTCCAGCCCGCCGCCTGACCCCTCTCGCCCCGGTTCGAAGAAAGACCCCGCCATGACCGCTACGCGCGTAGACGCCGACCTGATCCGCCGCCTCCCCAAGGCCGTCCTGCACGACCACCTCGACGGCGGCCTGCGCCCCGCCACTCTCGTGGAGCTCGCGGCCGAGGTCGGCCACACCCTGCCCACCACCGACCCCGACGAGCTCGCCGCCTGGTACGTCGAGGCCGCGGGCTCCGGTGACCTGGTGCGCTACATAGGCACCTTCGAGCACACCCTCGCCGTCATGCAGACCCGCGAGGGCCTGCTGCGCACGGCCGAGGAGTACGTCCTCGACCTGGCCGCCGACGGGGTCGTGTACGCCGAGGTGCGCTACGCCCCCGAGCTGAACACCAACGGCGGGCTGACCTTGGCCGAGGTCGTCGAGACCGTCCAGGAGGGCCTCGCCGCCGGAATGGTGAAGGCAGCCGCCGCGGGCACCCCGGTGCGGGTCGGCACCCTGCTGTGCGGGATGCGGATGTTCGACCGGGTGCGCGAGGCCGCCGACCTGGCCGTGGCCTTCCGGGACGCCGGTGTCGTCGGCTTCGACATCGCCGGCGCGGAGGACGGATTCCCGGCCGCCGACCACCTGGACGCCTTCGAGCACCTGCGCCGCGAGAGCGTGCCGTTCACCATCCACGCCGGTGAGGCCCACGGCCTGCCCAGCATCCACCAGGCCGTGCAGGTCTGCGGCGCCCAGCGACTCGGGCACGGTGTGCGGATCACCGAGGACATCCCCGACCTCGCGGCCGGCAAGCTCGGCCGGCTCGCGGGCTGGGTCCGGGACCGCCGTATCGCCCTGGAGATGTGCCCGACGTCCAACCTCCAGACCGGCGCGGCCACCTCGATCGCCGAGCACCCCATCACGGCCCTGAAGGAGCTGGACTTCCGGGTCACCGTGAACACCGACAACCGGCTGGTGTCGGGCACCACGATGACCCGGGAGATGTCCCTGCTGGTCGAGGGGGCCGGCTGGACCGTCGAGGACCTGCGTACGGTCACGGTGAACGCGGTGAAGAGCGCCTTCATCCCGTTCGACGAGCGCAAGGCCCTCATCGAGGACGTCGTCCTGCCGGGCTACTCGCTCTGATACAGCCCCCGCAGATAGGCGGCCTGGCCGACGTGCTCCCAGTCGTCGGCCAGGACGCTGACCAGCCGGACGCCGAGCGTCACCGGCGGATCCCAGTTCTCGTCCACGACGCGGTCCAGATCCCCGGCGGTCAGACCGCGCAGGGCGTCGAGACTCTGGGCCTGGACGGCGTCGTAGTAGCCGGTCAGCAGGTCCGCGGAGTCGACCCGCACCTTGGCGACCTGCGCCGAGGTGTGGCCGTACCCGATGTCACGGGGCCCCAGGTCGAGGCCGAAGCGCTTCTCCCAGTCCTGCGTCAGCCAGACCTGGTCGAGTCCGAAGGCACCGGCCACGTGGTCGTCCTGGACCCGGGTGAGATGCCAGACCAGCCAGGCGACGGAGTTGGCGTCGGGGCCGGGGCGACGGTGGAGGTCGTCGGGGGTCAGGCCCTCGACGGCGGCGTGGACTTCTTCCTGGATGCGGGTGAACCCGTCGATGAGGATGTCCTTGGCATGCATGCCTCCACCATCGCGCATCGCTCCCCGTCATGCGTCGGGAATCCAGCTCCCGTGGAAGCCCAGCGGCACCCGGCCCGGCAGATGGATCCGCGCCACCGGCTCGGCCGTGAAGTCCTGGGCCGCGAGAATCACCAGGTCCGAGGCCCCGCGATCGGGGTTGTGCACATATGCGATCGCGTACCCGTCGTCCTCGGCGGCCCTTCCGTCGTCCGGGTCGGACGGCACGAACACGGCCTCGCTCGCCGCCGCGCCCCGGGGCAGCCGGTGCACCTGTGAGGTGCCGCGCAGCAGGTCGTGCTTGATGAGCGCGTTGCTGAACGCCCGGTCGGGAGGCGGGTTGCCGTCGACCGCCTGATAGGCCACCGCCATCTCCGCGGACGCCGCCGCGTAGCCGAAGCGGTGCCGACGGGACACCAGCGCCTCGTTGACCCGCGGGAACTCCTGCGGGCGGTCGTCCAGGGTCCTGACCCGCACCCGGCCCTGACGCAGGTCAATCGTCCAGCGGTCGAGCCGGGGAGTGCCCGCCGAGTACGGGCCGCCCGAGCCGTTGCCCGCCACCAGGAAGGGCGCGTCGAAATCGGTCGTGTCGATGACGAGGTTCGGTCCCTCCTCGTAGGCGTTGAGGGTGTGCGAGTAGTACACCGGGTCGACCTCGAACCAGCGGACCGCACCGCCCTTCCGCGGCAGTACGCCGATCCGCGCCGGATGCCGGTCGTTCCAGACGTACGGCACGATGTCACCGCGCTCGGCACCCGCCGGGTCGAAGGTGACCGGCATGTCGAGGATCACCACGTGGTTCTCGGTGAGCGCGAAGTCGTGGATCATCGGCGCGTCCGCCACCGGGATCCTGGTACTGCGCGAGACCCGGCCGCTCGGGTCGACGACCAGGTGCCGGAGGTGGTCCCAGGTCGGGTAGTAGGCGATCGCGTGCAGCTCACCGGCGTACGCGTCGAACTTGGTGTGCGCGGTGAACGCGCCCTCCAGGGTGCCCCGGAAGTCGTACGTGCCGACGGTGTTCAGCTCCTCGTCGAGCTCGTACGGCAGCGGCCCGCTCTCCTGGAGTGCGAGGATCCGCCCACGGTGGGGGATCACATGGGTGTTGCACGGGAAGTCGTCCGGCGGCACGGGACCCGGGTAGGGCTCGCCGAGCTTCTTCGCCACCTGGGAGGAGCGCACCCAGCGATTGCGGTACCACTCGGCGCGGCCCTCGCGCAGCCGCACACCGTGCACCATGCCCTCGCCCAGCATCCAGTGGTGGGCGCGCGGGTCCTCCAGGCCCAGCGCGTTGGGGCCGTTGCGCAGATAGCGGCCGTTCAGCTCGCGTGGGATGCGGCCGGTGACCGGCAGGTCGAAGGCCGTCAGCTCCTCGGTGACAGGCTCGAACGCCCCATCAAGGAAGGGGAAGCGACGCGCCGTCCGGGGCGCCGCCGCGGCGGGCAGCGCGCCCGCTCCGGTGCCGACGAGCGCACCGGCCGCCGTGATCGCCGCCGCGCCGCGCAGTACGTTCCGTCGTGTGGGATCCGCCATCTTCCCTGCTCCTGACCGTAGTTGTGCTCGGGAACGGTCACGAGTCTGGTGCGCGGGACGGATCAGGTCACGAGGGGTGAGCCCCGTTCGGGGGTGTACCCAGACCCCCTGTTTCCAGCAGGGACATCAGGGCCCGGGCGGCCGGGCTCGTGGCCTGCGAGGGCGGGAGCAGTGCGACCGTCTCGTACACGGTCTCGCCGGTGCCCTTCACCGGGAGCGCGGTCAGCGACTCCCGCTTGTGCCGGAAGTGCCGGGGTACGACCGCCACGCCCAGGTTCTCGTCCACCAGGTCGAGGAGGCTGTGCACGTCGTTGACCTCCAGGGCGACGTTACGGCGCAGGCCCGCGGTGGTGAACGCGGCGTCGGTGGTGCGGCGCGGGCCCCAGTCCGGATGGAAGTCGACGAACACCTCACCGACCAGATCCTCCGGCGTCACCGCCGCTCCGGCGGCCGCGAGCCGGTGGCTGGGATGGCACAGCACGGTCATGGGCTCGCTCGACAGCGGTACGACCCGCAACTGGTCGGTGTCCTCCTGCGCCGCCCGCACGGCGAAGGCCAGGTCCAGTCGCCCGGCGGCCACCTCCTCCGCGAGCGCGGCCGACCCCGCCTGACGCAGACAGATCTCCACGTCCGGGTGCTGCCGTCGGAACGCGGCGAGCAGCCCCGCCACATGCAGCCCGGCGATGCACTGCTCGGACCCGATCGCGAGCATCCCGCGCAGCACGCCCTGCACCGCGGCCACCGCCTCGTGCGCCGACCGCACCTGCGCGAGGATCCGCTCGGCCTCGCCGAGCAGCGCCCGCCCGGCCGGGGTGAGCGTCACCCGGCGGGTGGTCCGCACGAACAGCGGGGTCTGCAGCTCCCGCTCCAGTGCCCGGATGGACGCGGACAGCCCCGACTGGGACACGAGCAGCCGCTCGGCGGCCCGGGTGAAGTGCTGGTCCTCGGCGACCGCCACGAAATGCTGGAGATGGCGCAGTTCCATGATTGAGAAGCCTATCCGCTGAATTCCATCGGATTCTTCTGTTGGACCAATGCCCCCAGGTCGCGAAAGAGTGGAAACAGGTTCAAGACCCTGGTTCCACCGTGCCAACCCTCTGGAGTCGCGTTGTACACCGCACACCCCGACCGCTACGTGGACATGCCCTACCGGCGCACCGGCCGCAGCGGCCTGAAGCTTCCCGCGATCTCGCTCGGCCTGTGGCACAACTTCGGTCCGGCGGACCGTACCGTCGAGACCCAGCGGGCCATCCTGCGCCGCGCCTTCGACCTCGGCGTCACCCACTTCGACCTCGCCAACAACTACGGCCCGCCGCCCGGCGCCGCCGAGTCCGCGTTCGGCGAGGCCCTGAAGTCCGACCTCGCGGCGTACCGCGACGAGCTGGTCGTCTCCACCAAGGCGGGTTACCTGATGTGGCCGGGCCCGTACGGCGAGTGGGGCTCCCGCAAGTACCTGCTGTCCTCGCTGGACCAGAGCCTCACGCGGATGGGCCTGGACTACGTCGACATCTTCTACTCGCACCGCCCCGACCCGGAGACTCCCCTGGAGGAGACGATGGGCGCCCTGCACACCGCTGTCCAGCAGGGCAAGGCGCTCTACGTCGGCATCTCGAACTACTCGGCCGAGCAGACCCGGGAGGCCGCCCGCATCCTCGGCGAGCTCGGCACCCCCCTCCTCATCCACCAGCCGCGCTACTCGATGCTGGACCGCCGTCCCGAGGACGGGGGCCTCCTCGACGCCCTGGACGAGCTCCAGGTCGGCTCCATCGTCTTCTCGCCGCTGGAGCAGGGTGTGCTCACCGGCCGCTACCTCGACGGCATCCCCGAGGACTCCCGCGCCGCGAGCGACAGCCCCTTCCTCAACTCGGACGCCCTCACCGAGGACCTGGTGGCCCAGCTCCGCGAGCTCGACGCCATCGCCAAGGACCGCGGCCAGACCCTCGCCCAGCTGGCCCTCGCCTGGGTCCTGCGCGGCGGCCGTGTCACCTCCGCCCTGGTCGGCGCGAGCAGCCCGAAGCAGATCGAGGACAGCGTGGGCACGATCGCCAACCTGGACTTCGACACGGAGGAACTGGCGAAGATCGACGCGATCATCAAGGCGTGACCGACCCGGTCGTCATGGCCTCGGGCAGTTGAGCGGACCGGGCACCTGCTTCAGGCCGGTGCCCAGGCCCCGTTGACCCTGGCGCCCCCATGGCCACAGGGTGAAGGTGCACCCCGCACCTTCACCCGCCGTGGGAGAGCTGCCGTATGACCCAACTGTCCGAACACCTGCGCCAGGCCACACCCGTCGTCGTCGAACGTGGCGAGGGGGTCCATCTGTTCGGCGCCGACGGCCGCCGCTACCTGGACTTCACCGCCGGAATCGGCGTCACCAGCACCGGACACTGCCACCCCAAGGTCGTCGCCGCCGCGCAGGAACAGGTCGCCACCCTGATCCACGGCCAGTACACGACCGTCATGCACCGCCCCCTGCAACGCCTCACCGAAAGGCTCGGCACAGTCCTCCCGGAGGGTCTGGACAGCCTCTTCTTCGTCAACTCCGGGAGCGAGGCGGTCGAGGCCGCGCTCAGGCTCGCCCGCCAGGCCACCGGACGGCCCAACGTCGTCGTCTGTCACGGCGGTTTCCACGGCCGCACCGTCGCCGCCGCGTCCATGACCACCTCGGGCACCAAGGTCCGCACCGGGTTCGGCCCGCTGATGGGCGGGGTCGTCATCACCCCGTTCCCGCACGCCTTCCACTACGGCTGGGACGAGGAGACGGCGACCCGTTTCGCGTTGCGCGAGTTCGACCAGCTGCTCCAGACCGTCTCCGATCCTGACGACACCGCGGCGATCATCGTCGAACCGGTGCTCGGCGAAGGCGGCTACGTCCCCGCCAACACCGCCTTCCTGCAAGGGCTCCGCGAGCGCGCCGACCGGCACGGCATCCTGCTGATCCTCGACGAGATCCAGACCGGAGTCGGCCGTACCGGACGCTTCTGGGGCCATGAGCACTTCGACGTCCGCCCCGACATCGTCGTCACCGCCAAGGGCCTGGCCAGCGGCTTCCCGCTGTCCGGCATCGCGGCTCCCGCCGAGCTGATGCACAGGGCACGGCCCGGTTCGCAGGGCGGCACCTACGGCGGCAACGCCGTCGCCTGCGCGGCCGCCCTCGCCACGCTCGACGTCGTCGAGGAGGAGGGTCTGGTCGCCAACGCGGCCACCATGGGCGCCCGGTTGCGCACAGGACTGGAGGACGTCGCCGCGAAGACGCCGGGGATCGGGGACGTCCGCGGCCTGGGACTCATGCTGGCGAGCGAGTTCGTCACGGAGACCGGGGAACCCGACGCCGACACGGCGGCCCGGGTTCTGCGGGCCGCCGTGGACGAGGGGCTGCTTCTGCTGCCCTGCGGTCCCTGGGGCAACGTCGTACGCATGATCCCGCCGCTGATCGTCGACGAGGCCGGCATCGACGAGGGGCTGCGCGCCTGGTCGGCGGCCGTCGCCGCAGCCACGACCTGACGAGCCACCCCTTGGAGAGGTATCCGCACATGACCGACGTGATCGACACCGTCCCCAAGCAGCTCTTCGTCCAAGGGAGTTGGCAGGACGCCTCCGAAGGCGCCCGCTTCCCCGTGGAGAACCCCGCGACCGGCGAACGGCTGTGCGAGGTCGCCGACGCCTCGCCCGCCGACGGACAGCGCGCCCTCGACGCGGCCGTCGCGGCACAGCGGGCCTGGGCCGCCACCGCGCCCAGGGAACGCAGCGAGATCCTGCACCGCGCCTACGAGATCCTCCTCGACCGGCGCGAGGACCTCGCCCTCCTGATGACCCTGGAGATGGGCAAACCCCTCGCGGAGGCGCGCGGCGAGGTCGCCTACGCGGCCGAGTTCTTCCGCTGGTTCTCCGAGGAGGCCGTCCGCATCGACGGCGGCCTGACCCGCACCCCCGACGGAGCCAACCGTGTGCTGGTGATGCGGCAGCCGGTCGGCCCCTCTCTGCTGGTCACCCCGTGGAACTTCCCGCTCGCCATGGGCACCCGCAAGATCGGCCCCGCGGTCGCGGCCGGCTGCACGATGGTCCTCAAGCCCGCCCCGCAGACCCCGCTCTCCAGCCTCGCCCTCGCCGGCGTCCTCAAGGAGGCCGGGCTGCCGGACGGTGTGCTCAACGTCGTCACCACCACGGACGCCGCCGGGGTGGTCGAGCCACTGTTGCGCGGCGGACGGGTGCGCAAGCTGTCCTTCACGGGGTCCACGCAGGTCGGACGGCTGCTGCTCGCCCAGTGCGCCGACACGGTCGTACGGACGTCGATGGAGCTGGGCGGGAACGCCCCGTTCATCGTCTTCGAGGACGCCGACCTCGACCGGGCGGTCGACGGTGCGATGGTCGCGAAGATGCGGAACATGGGCGAGGCGTGCACCGCCGCGAACCGCTTCTTCGTCCACCGGTCGGTCGTCGACACGTTCGCCGCGCGGCTCGCCGAGCGGATGGCGTCCCTCGACGTCGGCCCCGGCACCGAACCCGCCAGCCAGGTGGGCCCGTTGATCGACGCGGGCGGACGGGCCAAGGCCGACGGACTGGTCCAGGACGCCGTCCGGCGCGGCGCCAAGGTGATCACCGGAGGTGAAGTCCCGGACGGGCCGGGCCACTTCTATCCGCCGACCGTCATCACCGGGGTTCGCCCCGAGTCGAAGCTGATGCAGGCGGAGATCTTCGGACCGGTCGCCGCCGTCCTCACCTTCGACACCGAGGACGAGGTCGTCGCCGCCGCCAACGACACCGAATGGGGCCTGGTCGGCTATCTGTTCACCCGGGATCTCGACCGGGCCCTGCGAGTGGGGGAACGGCTGGAGACCGGGATGGTCGGCATCAACACCGGCCTGGTCTCCAACCCGGCCGCCCCCTTCGGCGGTGTCAAACAGTCCGGCCTCGGCCGCGAGGGCGGACGCGTCGGCATCGACGAGTTCCTGGAGTACAAGTACCTCGCCATTCCCGTCGTGGAGGCCTGACCCTCAGCCGATCCGCTCCGAGAGCCGCACGGTCACCGTGTCACCGGCCTCCTTCCCGATGGCCTTTCGCACCTCGGCCTTCACGGGCAGCATGTGGGTGCCGTCGCCGAGGGCCATGAAGGAGCTCTGGAAGGGGTGCCCGTCGATCGTCCCGCGGACCTTCACCAGTCCGCGGGTGCCGAAGAACTCCACGGAGGAGGGCCAGTGGACACAGGTCCAACTGCCCTTCTCCGGGTTCCTGCTGAGGACCGCGGTGAATTCCGCGTCCACCTTTCCGGTCGTGGCCATGATGTTCTCCCTCGCCGACGGCTACCTCTTCAAGAGACCACCGGCAAGGGGAAAACTCATCGCGGCCATCCCTCACGCCCCCTCCGGAACCCGGTCCAGGAACCCGAGCACGGTCCTGATCCGGCCGTCTCCGGCCAGCGTGATCACGTCGGATCCGGCGACGGGCGCCGAACCGTCGACCTCGCTGACCAGTTCCCAGGAGAACCGCGCGGTGTCGTGGTGCCCCTCGACGGCGCCGGTGAGCCGGAAGGCGAAGCCGGGAAACTGCTCGTGGGCCGCCGCGACGACCGCGGCGATCTGCTCGTGGCCGACCACGTCGGCGAGGGGGTCGGTGTAGCCGCCGCCGATCGCCCAGGCGGCCGCCACGGCTTTCGTGCGTGCCTCCGGCTCCCGGGCGTTCCAGGCTTCGAAGTAGAGGGCGACGGCGTTCTCGTAACGATCCGTGTTCGCGGGCATGGGCGATCAGCCTCCGTCGAGGTCGTCTGTGCTGGTGGGACCTGGTGACGCAACCCTGCCCGGGCCACTCGGAACCGTCGATTACTTCTCGGGTAATGACGTTTGAGTGCGTACCCGTCAGATTTCGGCCAGGGGTGCCGGTGAATATGCCAGGAGACTGGCCGGAAAGATGTGGTGACAGTGTTTCAGTAGTGAACATACTCAACAGACAGGCCCTTCACATCGAGCGAAGTGCCCGTCACGGACAGCACTGAGAGCCGCGTACCGCACAAGAGCCGCACGGAAAGCGAGGCCCTGCCGACAGATGATCGGAGCGAGCGGGGGAGTGGATCGTGCACGACGAATTCCTGTGCCATGTCACGGGGTACGGCATCTGCGACGGGCGGCGCATCGGTGTACCCCTCGGAACCTACCGCGCGCCCACGCTCGCCCTGGCCCTGTGGTGGCTGCGCGACCGCGCCTCGTGGATCGCGGACCGATTAGACCCGCAGCCGGAGGCCGGGCACTTCCCGGCCGGCGCCCTGATGCCCGTCGCCGACACCGTGCTCGACGTGCCCGGTGTCATGCGGGCCTGGTGTGCCGATCCGGGTCAACAGGAGCTGGTCGCAGACGAGTTGGCGGCCGGACGGCTGATCCGGATCGCCGTCAGTGACGACACCACCGAGTACGAACTGCTCGCCGAGTCCGTGGACGCGGTGAGAATGCACCGGACGGCCTCCGCGCTGTTCACGCCCGTGGCCTGAGCCGCGGGCAGCCGTCCCGACTCCCGTCACCCCTCCACGCCGCCAGGCGACCAAAGGGGTGAATCGGTAGAATTCTGTCATGGCGGAGCAGCCGGTCGCACCGACGGCGCCCGAGCTCGTCCTGGAGACCGACACCGGCTCCACGGTGATGAGCCCGGGCCAGGACTACCACGTCGGTCGCGACCCGTTGAGCGACATCGTCATCGACGATGCCCGGGTCTCGTGGCACCACGCGGTGCTGCGACCCGAGGCCGACCATTGGACCCTTGAGGACGAGGACAGCACCAACGGCACCTACGCCGACGGCCGCCGCGTCCACGAGCGGTACGTCGGCCCCGGCAGCGTGATCCACTTCGGCAGCCCCGCCGACGGCCCCTGCGCGGTCCTGCTGGGCCGCCCCGCCCCCGAGCGCCCTTCCGCCGTGTCGATGCCGGGCCTCACCGGCACCTACCGGCAGCCCACCGCCGTACGTCCGCTGCCCACCCGCACGGTCCGCATCGGCCGCGCCGACGACAACGACCTCGTGATCGACGACCTGGTCGTCTCCCGCCACCACGCGGAACTGCGCGCCCTGCCCGACGGGACGTACGAGATCGCCGACCTCGGCAGCCACAACGGCACCTACCTCAACGGCCGGCCCGTCACCGGCGCGTCCATCGGCCCCGGCGACATCGTCGGCATCGGCCACTCGGCGTTCTGCCTGGTCGGCGACACACTCCAGGAGTACGTCGACACCGGCGAGGTGTCCCTCGACGTCCAGGACCTCACGGTTGCCTTGGACCGCGGCCGCAAGACGCTCCTCGACCACGTGTCCTTCCCAGTGGGAGAGAAGTGCCTGCTCGCGGTCGTCGGCCCGAGCGGCGCCGGAAAGTCCACGCTCCTCAACGCCCTCACCGGCCAGCGCCCCGCCGACCACGGCACCGTCCTCTACGACGGCCGTGACCTCTACCGTGACTACGCCGAACTGCGCCAGCGCATCGGTCTGGTCCCGCAGGACGACATCCTGCACGCCCAGCTGACCGTCCGCAGCGCCCTGACCTACGCCGCCGAACTGCGCTTCCCGCAGGACACCGCCAAGGCCGAGCGTCGTGAACGGGTCGACGAGGTCATCCGCGAGCTCGGCCTGGAGCAACGCGCCGGGCAGCCCGTGCACAGCCTCTCCGGCGGCCAGCGCAAGCGGGTCAGCGTGGCCCTGGAGCTGCTGACCAAGCCGTCCCTGCTCTTCCTGGACGAGCCGACCTCCGGACTCGACCCCGGCATGGACCGCTCGGTGATGCACATGCTGCGCGGCCTCGCCGACGACGGCCGTACGGTCATCGTCGTCACCCACAGCGTCCTGAGCCTCGACGTCTGCGACCGTCTCCTCGTCCTCGCACCCGGCGGGAAGATCGCCTACTACGGCCCGCCCGAGGACGCCCTGGCCTACTTCGGCTTCCAGCAGTGGCCCGAGGCCTTCGAGGCCTTCGAACGGGACCAGGACCGGGACTGGGCAGGCGACTTCCGCACCTCGGCCTTCCAGCACCAGTACGTCACCGAGGCGACCGCACAGCCCCGGATGCCCCGTTCGGAGCCGGTCATCATCGCGCCCCCGCCGAGGCCCCGCAGCCGCGGCGCCCAGCTCGGCACCCTGATCCGCCGCTACACCGCCGCGCTCGGCGCCGACCGCACCTTCCTCGTCATCATGATCGCCCTGCCGTTCGTGATGGGCGCCATGGCCCGGGCCCTCGCGGGCAGCCAACTCACCCGCGACACCGCCATGAACGCCCTGCTCATCCTGTGCGTCGGCGGCGTCCTCACGGGCGCCGCGAACGCGGTGCGCGAGCTGGTGAAGGAACGGGTCATCTACCAGCGGGAACGGGCCGTCGGCCTGTCCAGATCGGCGTACCTGATGTCGAAGGTGGTGGTCCTGGGCACGATCACGGTCGTGCAGGCGGTCGTCCTCACCCTTGTCGCCCTGCTGGGCGTCGACCTGGGCGCCCCCGGCGGCGAAGGCGTGCTGCTGCCACCCCTCGCCGAGATCACGATCGCCGTCGCTCTGCTGGCGTTCACGGCGATGATGCTCGGCCTGCTGGTCTCCGCGCTGGTGCGCAAGGAGGAGGTGACGATGCCGCTGCTCGTGCTGCTCGCCATCGTCCAGGTGGTCTTCTGCGGTGCCCTGCTGAAACTCGACGGCGTCCCCGGCCTGGAGCAGCTGTCCTGGCTGGTGCCCTCCCGCTGGGCGCTCGGCGCGATGGCCGGCACCATCGGCCTCGCCCGGATCGTGCCGGGTGACCTCACCGGCGACCCGCTCTTCAAACACTCGACGGGCGTGTGGCTCCTGAACATCGGCATGCTCGTCGTCCTGTCCGTGCTCTTCGGATACGTCGTCTCCCGGCTGCTGCGCCGCCACGAACCCGCCGTCATGCGGAAGTAGGCCGCCTATGACGACCCCCGGCTTCCGGCCCACCCACGTCGTCCCCGGCCTCGGCATGCCCGCCTGGGAGGCCCCCGATCCCGCCCGCCCCACCGTCCCCCTCGACCCGCTCCTGCCCGTCCAGCTGGTCGAGCGGCGCGGGGACTGGGCGCACGTCCTGTGCGCCAACGGCTGGTCGGCGTGGGTCGACGGCCGCTACCTGGTCGCCGTACCCCAGGACCCGCCCGCCCCCGACGCGCCGCTCGCCCGATCCGCCGACCCGCGCCCCCTGCTGGCCCGCGCCGACGAGACCCTCGCCCGCTACCGGGCCGCCGTCGAGGAGCTCTCCGGCGGTCGCCTCGACGGAGAGGGCTTCCAGGGCCGCACCCGGGGGCTTCGGACCGGGGTGGTGGTCGACGGGGAGCACGTCTGGCTGTACGACGCCCAGCACGGGCGCTGGGTGTACGCGGACGGGACCCGGCTGAGCACCTACGCCACCGACGAGGGGCCGCAGACGGGCGGACACCCCCCGACCCAGGTCGTGACCCGCGATGGCACGTGAGACCGGCCTCTTCTCCGGCCGCCCCTCCGAACTGGTCGGCCGGCAGGTCGCCGGCTACCGCATCGAGCGGGAGATCGGCCGCGGCGGCATGGCCGTCGTCTACCGCGCCCGGGACCTGCGTCTTGACCGCACGGTGGCGTTGAAGCTGCTGGCCCCCGAACTCGCCCGCAACGACACCTTCCGCAACCGCTTCAGCCACGAGTCCCGGGTGGCCGCCGCGATCGACCATCCGCACATCGTCCCGGTCTTCGAGGCCGGGGAGACGGACGGCCTCCTGTACATCGCCATGCGCTACGTCTCCGGCAGCGATCTGCGCCATCTCCTGGACCGCCAAGGCCCGCTGCCCCTCCCCACGGCCCTCCGCATCGCCGCCCAGGTCGCCTCCGCGCTCGACGCGGCCCACGAGCACGGGCTGGTCCACCGGGATGTGAAACCCGGCAACATCCTGGTCGCCCGCGGCACCGACAGCGACCACCCCGAGCACGTCTACCTCACCGACTTCGGCCTCACGAAGAAGTCCCTGTCACTGACCGGGTTCACGACGGTCGGCCAGTTCGTCGGCACCCTCGACTACGTGGCCCCCGAACAGATCTCGGGCCGACCGGTGGACGGCCGCTGCGACGTCTACGGGTTCGCCTGTGTGGTCTACGAGTCCCTCGCCGGGCACCCGCCGTTCCGTCGCGACGACGACATGGCCCTGCTGTGGGCCCACCAGTACGACGCCCCTCCGGCGGTCTCCGAGTCACGTCCTGAGCTCCCTCCCGCGCTCGACGGCGTGTTCGCCAAGGCGCTGTCCAAGAGTCCCGACGACCGCCACGACTCGTGCCTGCAGTTCGTCGCGGCGCTCCGGTCGGCCGCGACGGGGGGTCACCCGCCGACGGAGGTCGACCTGAGGGCCGTGGAACCGGGTGAGACACGGCCGAAGCAGCCGCCTCGGTGGGCCGCCCCTGTTTTCCGCTGACGAATGGGTCGTTGATCGGCCGCGGCGCCGTTGTGGCTGGTCGCGCCCACGCGGCGGAGCCGCGTGTCGACACGGCCGCGCGCCCCTACCGGGCGCTGCTCAGGCCGTTGAGAGGCACCCTTCGCGCCAGCACCCTGCGGTGGCTGATACGCCAGCCGGCTGTGCCGCCGCGGACCACCGTGTCCTCGTACGTCACCGAGCCGCAGGACCCGTCCGCCATGACGCCCAGGCCCTTGGAGCGGGCGTACACCCGGTCGGAGGTCACCTCCTCGACCATCACGTTCGTGACGTGGTGTGCCACCGGGTTACCGGCACCCAGCGCCAGCGCGGCCTCCTTCAGCGCGGCGAGCCCGACGACCTCGCCCTGGCCGAAGTCGGACAGGTCGTAGACGACATCGTGGGTGAAGACCTCGTCCAGCCGGTCCAGCGCGCCTGCGTCCACCAGGTGGCCGTGCAGCGCGATCAACTCCGTCACGGCCAGCCGGTCCTCCAGCGCCAACGCCATGTGCTGCCCTCTCCTCGGCTGAGCGCACCTTGCCACGCCCCACGTCACGCGTCAGCCGGTTTGATCTCCCCTTTGCGGTGAACCGGACGGGCCAGCAGCGCGCCCAGGAAGCCGGCGACCAGGCCCCACAGCGCGCCGAGGCCGATCGCCGCCCACAGTTCCGGCTTGAGGAAGAGGTCCCCGCCCAGGTCGCCCCCGAGGTCGCCGATGCCGAGCACCGAGAGGCCGTAGTGGGCGGAGATCCGGCCGACCAGGCAGATCATGAGGACCGTGAGGGCGAGGGCGACCGCCAGGTGCACGGCGTGCCGCCAGGCGCGGACGCGCGCGGGGGAGCGGGCCGCCATGAGGAACGCGACCGAGAGAAGCAGAACCGCGTCGACGACCACCAGCCACCAGACCCGGCCGTCGTGCTCGGCGAGCGTGCGCAGGTTGAGCGTGGCGGTGTCCTCGGAGCGCAGCACCTCGTCCAGGAGGTGCGGCATGGGCAGCCCGAAGGGGCCCTCGACCCGGCCGTTCCAGGTAGCGCCGAGACCGATCGTCAGGGCGAGCCAGACCAGGTTCGGCAGCCCCAGCAGGATCACCGCGAGCGTCTCGGGCGCATGGCCCCGCGTCACGGCGACGAGCAGGGCGACGAGGATGCCGAGAACGACGTACGCGAGGAGCAGGACGACCATGGCGTGCGCGGCCGGCCGCACCGACTCCTGGAACGGCAGCAGCCGGCCCGGCAGCGGAGCCCGACGGGACACGAGGAGAGCCAGGACCAGTACACCGGCCAGCCACAGCAGGCCGAACAGGAGAGTCTGAGGGACGTCGGTGGTGAAGCCGACCTCGGGGGAGACGCCGAAGAGATCGCCCAGGTCACCCAGCGTGTCGTCGCCCAGGGAGAGCTTGAACGTCTGGCGGGCCGCGTACGCGAGCGCGAGCAGCGCCAGCAGCCACAGGACGGCGATCCTCGCGGCCCAGCCGGCGAGTTCCGGGCCGCCGGCGACCGCACGGTGCCGCAGCGGGCGCAGGAAGCCCGCGCCGAGCACCAAGGCACCCGTGAGGGTGACGGAGAGGGGGATCACGGTCAGACCCGCCTCGCTGTCGGCGAGTCCACCCGCGCTTCCCGACAGCTTGACCGTGCCGCCGACGGCCGTGACGACGGTCGCCGTGACGACCCGGGGGAACGCGTTCTCGGGGAGGTCGGTCGCGCCCGCACCCCACAGCCCCAG
The DNA here is from genome assembly GCF_044903305.1 of Streptomyces sp. NPDC019531. Classification (NCBI taxonomy): domain Bacteria; kingdom Bacillati; phylum Actinomycetota; class Actinomycetes; order Kitasatosporales; family Streptomycetaceae; genus Streptomyces; species Streptomyces sp. NPDC019531. The sequence continues at coordinate 39,752 of NZ_JBJDQL010000032.1, forward strand.
CGCGGCGACGACCCCCATGGCGACCAGAGTGCCCAGAACCGTGGCCACGGCCTGCGCCCAGCCGTGGCGAGCGACGGCTGCCTGGGCGGAGGGTGATCGCGGGCTCACCCTGCCACGCTAAGCAGCCCGGGCACGGCCCGCCCGCCGAGAGGTCCGTCCGCGTCCGCTTGCGGGCCGCACCGGACCGGAGCAAACAATAGGTACGTCGCGGAAATATGCGGCTTGATCGGGGCAATCACAGCACATGCCGCAGGGATCCCGCGTCGGGAAGAAGACCTCGTGAGCGTCGAACCGCCGTCGTCGGGCCGCCCCACCGGCCCACCCTCCGGCCCGCTGTCAGGCCCCTCGCAGCCGCCCTCGGGCCCGCCTTCGCAGCCCCCGGGCAGCAGTGCCGGGGCACCGACGCCGGAACCCCGCCGCCCCTGGTGGAGGTCGGCTCCACGGGTCGCGATGATCGCCGCCGCGGTGGTGGCCGCCGTGGTCCTCGCGGTCGTCCTCACCCGCCCCGACGGCGGCTCGAACAAGGCGAGCGGCGGCGGCGAGGTCTTCCTGCAGGCCGCCGCCAAGACGGGCCCGGACCCCTTCACCGAGTCGACGGCCAAGGACAACTCCGCCCCGCCCGTCTCCGCCTCCCCGACCGGCGCCTCCGAGCCCCTGAACGCCGTACGCGGCGTGGACGGCGCGGCACCCGGCCTCTACGGCGGCACCCGCAACGTCTCCAGTTGCGACGTCGAGAAGCAGATCAAGGCCCTCCGGGCGGCCCCCGCGAAGAACAAGGCGTTCGCCTCGGTCGCCGGCGTCCAGCCGTCCGGAGTACCGGCCTATCTGCGCTCGCTCACACCCGTCCAGCTGCGCATGGACACCCGCGTCACCAACCACGGTTACCGCGACGGTGCCGCCACCAGCTACCAGGCCGTCCTCCAGGCAGGCACCGCCGTCCTCGTCGACGGCCACGGGGTGCCCCGTACGCGCTGCGCCTGCGGCAACCCGCTGACCCCGCCGGTCGCCCAGCGGACCACGCCGAAGCACACCGGGGACACCTGGTCGTCGTACCACCCCTCGAACGTGGTCGCGGTCGTGCCCTCGGTGACCGTCATCAACGTCTTCGTGATCTACGACCCGGACCACGACGACTGGATCGGCCGCCACCGCGGAGACACCGGCCACAAGGACCACAAGACCGACCCGCCCGTGCGGCCCTCCCCGTCGGTGAGCGTGTCCACGCTGACCCCGCCGACCTCCACAGCCCCGTCCTCGCCGGGCCCGAGTACGCCCTCCTTGCAGCCGCCCACCAGCGAATCCCCGGGTGAGGAGCCCGCCGCCCCCGAAACCTCGCCGCCAGGGCCACCCCTCGTCTCCGGCGCAACGACCGGGACGACACAATAGGCGTCCCTGTACAGCGACCCGGCGTCCTGAGCGGTGTGACGATTCTCCGGGACTGCGACGTGCGACTCGGGGTACGAGCACTGGTGCAGCAGCGTCCGGCCAGTCCGGCTTCCGAGAGAGAAACGCATGATCGACCACCTGGACGGGGCAGTGATACCGACTGGTTTCGACGTGCCCGTGGAACCCCTACGGCAAGCGGCGCACTACACCGGCGAGCCGGGATGTATCGCCGAGGCGCGGTCGTTCGCCGCGGACTTCCTCGGCCGGCTCAGAACCGAGTGGTGTGCCGCCATCGCCGACCGTGCCGAGGAGGAGGTGCTCCTCGTGGTGAGCGAACTCGTCACCAACGCCGACCGGCACAGCAACGGGCCGTACATCCTTGAACTGGAGGGCACCGACGTCTCGGTCGCCGTCACGGTCTACGACAGCAGCGCCGCCCTGCCCCACAGGTTCCCGCGGGATCCCGAACGCGTCGGCCGGCACGGCCTGGAGATCGTGCACGCGTTGGCGCGGGAGGTCGCGGCGGAACGCGTGCCGGTGGGCAAGCGCGTGCGTGCCGTACTCCGATTCAGCGGCAAGCAGTGAAGCAGTGACCCCCGGCAGGGGAGCGGGTGCCGTCCCCGGACGGCACCCGCCTATTGGTGGCTGTCTTGTCGGCTGTCTGCCTCAGGCGCAGCCCAGCTCGCCCAGCATGCCCTCGCGCAGCCGGGTGATGATCCGCTTGATCAGCCGGGACACATGCATCTGTGAGCAGCCGAGGCGCTCACCGATCTCCGACTGGGTGGCCTCCTCCACGAACCGCATGTGGATGATCTCCCGGTCCCGGTCGCTGAGCTCGGCCATCAGCGGGGCGAGCGACTGGAAGTCCTCGACGAGCCGCAGCCCGTCCTCCTCCACGCCGATGAAGTCGGCCAGCACTGCTTCGCCGCCCTCGGGGCCGTCGCCGGTCAGGGCGGCGTCCAGGGACGAGGAGTTGTAGCCGTTCGAGGCGATCTGCCCCTCGATCACCTCGGTCTCGGAGATGTTCATCAGGGTGGCCAGTTCGGCCACCGACGGGTCGCGGTCCAGGCGGCTGGCGAGTTCCTCGCGCGCCTTGGCCAGTTCGACGCGCAGCTCCTGCAGGCGCCGCGGGACGTGCACCGCCCAGGTGGTGTCACGGAAGAACCGCTTGATCTCGCCGACGATGTAGGGCAGCGCGAACGACGTGAACTCGACCTCGCGCGACACCTCGAACCGGTCGATGGCCTTGATCAGGCCGATCATGCCGGTCTGGACGATGTCCTCCATGTCGTCGCCGCGGCCCCGGAACCGTCCGGCCGCGAAGCGCACGAGCGACATGTTCATCTCGATGAGGGTGTTGCGCGCGTACTGGTACTCGTGGGTCCCCTCCTCAAGTTCCGTCAGGCGCTGGAAGAACTGGCGGGACAGCTCCCGCGCGTCCCTCGGGGCGACGGCCCGCGGCTGTTCGACTCCCGGCAGCGGCGTCCCACCCGTCCTGGTCCCGCAGGCGTGCCCGGTGAGCTTCGTCTCCGAACGGTTCACGGCGGTGACGGCGGTATGCATTACCTCTCCCACGAAAGTCACGGCTCGACGTCTGCCTCTTCGGCCTCGGTTGTCTCGGGTCCTGCGCGTTGGTGCGCGGTCTGCCGGATACCCGGAACGCGTCTCCATACGCCTCCCCGGACCACCGGCCGGCCAATCGCCCGCAGCTCCCTCACCTTGCGCGTACCCGAGGAGTGACGACGCATGCCCATCGGGTTCGCCGGCGGCGCAAAATCGCTGGTCCACAGGGACCGAAGGGCTCGCCCGGCACCGCACGCCGCGTCCTGGCACCGCCGATTCCACCCAGGGCGGAACACCGGGCCCTTCCCAGGACGGCCACGGAACCTAGGCTGAAGCGGTGAGCAACCAAGCGCCGAACCAAGCCCGCGTGATCCCCCTGCGCCCGCAGTCCGCGCGCCCGGGGACCGGCCGCCCACCGTCCGAACGCCCCGCCACGACCCCGCCGCGTCCGGTCGCCCCGCAGGGCCCCGCCCCAGGCGAGACCACCAGGGAACCACTGTGGCGTGATCTTGTCGGTGACGTCCTGCGCCGAGAGCGCCTCGCCCAGGAGCGCACGCTCAAGGACGTGGCCGATGCGGCCCGGATCTCGATGCCCTATCTCTCCGAGGTGGAGCGCGGCCGCAAGGAGGCCTCCTCGGAGGTCCTCGCGGCCGCCGCCCACGCCCTGGGACTCGGCCTCGGCGATCTGCTCTCGCTGGCCCAGGGCGAGCTGACCCGGCACTCCGCCCGCAGCAGCCGGGCGGTGCGCGGATCGTCGTACGACGGGATGTGCCTGGCGGCCTGACATGGGGGCCTGCTGTTCTTCAACCTATGGCCGAGCCTCAGTGGCACCGGTAGGTTCTCCGCGGTGATCTTGATGGAGACGCAGGGCCTCGTGTCGATGACCGACGACGCGCAGTTGCGTTGGTCGGCGCAGGGGAATACGACTCTGCAGCCGCCCGTGGTCATGCTCCACGGCGGTCCGGGTCTGCCGGATTATCTGGGTGATGTCGCCCTCATGATCGCGGACCTCGCGCCCGTGTACCGGTACGACCAGCGCGGCACAGGCCGGTCCCCGTGGCGGGGCCGCCATTCCTTCGCCCGGCATGTCGACGATCTCGCCGAGCTGCTCGACGCATGGGACGTGCCCAGAGCCGTGCTGATCGGGCACTCCTACGGCACCGACCTGGCGAGCCGGTTCTGCCTGGCGCACTCTGACCGGGTTGCCGCGATACTGCTGATGTGCGGACCGTTCGTCGGTGACTGGCGTACCGCTGACCGGGCGGAGCGCGACCGCCGGATGTCCGCAGCGCAGCAGGAGCGGCTCCGCGAGTTGGAAGAGTTGCCGTGTCGTACGGAGGAGCAGGAAGTCGAGTTGCTCACGCTGGCCTGGTTCACCGATCATGCCGATCCCGAACGCGGGTGGCACTGGGCCGCGCAGGGTGCCCGTCGGCGTCGCCCCGTCAACTGGGCCATGAACGGTGAACTGGGCAAGGAAGGACGCGCGGATCCGCTCGATGAGCATCTTGCCGGGCTGCGCGCGTGCCTGCCTGCGCGAGCGGAGCTTCTCGGTGGAGCTGACGATCCACGCCCCGTGTCGGCTCTTGGATCACTCGCGCTCCAGCTCGGTCTTCCGTTGACGCGGATCGAGGGCGCTGGGCACGAGCCCTGGCTGGAGCGGCCCGACGCCGTGCGTGCGCACCTGCGACGATTCGTGCAAGGCACGGTGGGTGCATAGGGTTTCACCGGTTGGCCTCATCCCCGGCTGTCGGCACCGCGGCGGCCCGGTATCGAAATGGGTCTCGAACCAGGCCGCGACGAAGGCCGTGAGGGTGCGTCTGCTGCCTGATACCGGCCCCGGGGGAAGCGTTCGCGAAAGCGTCACGCTTCAGGGACGACTCGTTCGACTGCCTGACCGCGCGCGGGGACGAGCTGTTGTGCCGAAACCCTCAACACCCGGACCAGGAAGGCCACTTGGCTCCAAGAACCACCGCCTGCCGACCCGCTATGACGTCGGGAAAACGACCGGACGACCCGAGATCAGCATGCAGCGCGAAGCTTAGACCCGCATGAGGCGCCGGCTCAGCACCTCGTCGGCGAGCCCGTACGCGAGGGCCTCCTCGGCGGTGAACACCTTGTCGCGGTCCATGTCCGCGCGCAGGGTCGCGAGGTCGTGGCCGGTGTGGCGGGCGAGCACCTGCTCGACCTGGGAGCGGATCCGGACCATCTCCTTGGCCTGGAGGGCGAGATCGGAGATCATGCCGCGGCTGCCGCCCGACGCGGGCTGGCCGAGCAGCACACGCGCGTGCTCCAGCACGAACCGGCGCCCGGGATCCCCTCCGGCCAGCAGAACGGCGGCCGTGGAGGCCGCCTGCCCGACGCAGCACGTCGAGATCGGCGCCTTCACGTACGACATCGTGTCGTAGATCGCCATCAGTGAAGTGAACGAGCCGCCGGGCGAGTTGATGTAGATCGAGATCTCGCTGTCCGGCGACGACGACTCCAGATGCAGGAGCTGTGCGATCACGACGTTGGCGACCCCGTCGTCGATCTCGGTGCCGAGGAAGATGATCCGCTCGGACAGCAGCCGGCTGAACACATCGGACGACCGTTCGCCGTTCGCGGTCCGCTCGACGACGTACGGAATCGTGTAGTTCGCCATGTCAGAGCCCCATCCGTCGCTTGGAGGCGGCCGGGCGGACGTCGGCGAGCGACTCCAGGACCCGGTCCACCATGCCGTACTCCTTGGCCTCCTCGGCCGTGAACCAGCGGTCGCGGTCGCCGTCCCGCGCGATCGTCTCCGGGCTCTGGCCGGTGTTCTCGGCGATGAGCTGCTCCATGGTCCGCTTGGTGTGCTCCAGGTTCTCCGCCTGGATCTCGATGTCGGCGGTGGTGCCGCCGATGCCCGCCGACCCCTGGTGCATCATGATCCGCGCGTTGGGCAGGGCGTACCGCTTGCCTGGGGTGCCGCCGCAGAGCAGGAACTGGCCCATGCTGGCCGCGAATCCCATGGCGAGCGTGGAGACGTGGTTCGGGATGAGCCGCATCGTGTCGTAGATCGCGAGACCCGCGTGCACCGAGCCGCCGGGGCTGTTGATGTACAGGCTGATGTCGGTGCGCGGGTCCTCCGCGGACAGCACGAGCAGCTGCGAGCAGACGCGGTTTGCGGAGACCTCGTCGACCTGGGTGCCCAGCAACACGATGCGCTGGGCGAGGAGTTGAGCGGCCAGCTGGTCGTCGAAGCGGGAGGGAGGGGTGTCGCCCTCCTCGGCCCGGACGGAAGTCATGGGCTGTCCTCCTGGTGGTAGGGATGCCGTCGACTCCACTGTTGACCTAGGACGACGCCCTACGGCGGTTTCTCTGCCGGTGGCAGATTCGCCACCGGCAGAGCGGAGCCCGATGGTGTGCCCAGGCAGGCCCGGATGCTGCTGGTTCGCGTGAGTGTGTGGGCCACCTGGGTCTGTCCGCCGCCCGACCGATGAGTTCCGCGGCGAGGATCAGTCGACACAGATGACGGACGTTCCCACGACCCAGGAGGTACGCATGGCCACCGACGGTTTCACCACCTGTCTCTGGTTCGACGGCCAGGCCGAAGAGGCCGCTCACCACTACGTCTCCATCTTCAAGAACTCCAGCATCGGCACGATCGCCCGCTACCCGGAGGGCGCACCCCAGCCCGCGGGCAGCGTGCTGACCGTCGAGTTCACGGCCAACGGGCACAAGTTCCTCGCGCTCAACGGCGGCCCCGAGTTCAAGTTCTCCGAGGCGGTCTCCTTCATGGTCTTCTGCGAGAACCAGGAGGAGATCGACTACTACTGGACCAAGCTCACCGAGGGCGGTGGCGAGCCCGGCCCCTGCGGCTGGCTCAAGGACAAGTTCGGCGTGTCCTGGCAGGTCGTCCCGGACCGCCTCCAGGCCATGATCACCGACCCGGACCCGGCGAAGGCGGCCCGTGTCACCAAGGCGTTCATGGCGATGAGCAAGTTCGACATCGCGGCCCTGGACAAGGCCTACGCGGGCGAGTGAGCGCCCTTCCGGCGCTGTTCAGGAGGCACCGATCACCCGTGTGATCTCCCGGGCGATCCGCAGGATGCCGGGGGAGCGGACCGGGCAGGGCTTCGGTGTGGCCGTCGTGGGCGCCAGGCAGAAGTGCAGGTAGTCCTTGTCGAGGTGCAGGGCCGTGCGGTCGCGGTCCGGCTGGGTGCAGTAGCCGGGGTGCTCGTGCTCGTAGGCGGTGCACGGGAGGTGCTGCGTCCACGTGTAGCGAGCCCCGGCGGGAGCAACCGTCGCGCCCGCGTCGGCCACGAGGTCGCCCGAGGCGGCGGCCTGCTCCTTGTACAGCTCGTTCACGCGCCGGACCCGGTCGGGGGTGATCGGGTCCGGCCCCTGCGCCACCCACACGATCCGCGGTCGCCGCTCACCGCCCGCTGCCGCGATCTGATCGGTCAGCCGGCGAAGATCCGCTCGGTATCTGCTGAAGTACTTCTGGGGTGCGGCGGCATGGCTGATCCCGTCCATGCACCAGGTGTAGCCCCACGCGTTGCCCCAGAACTGCAGCACCACATAGTCCGGACGCAGCGCGCGGACCAGCGCGGCCGCCTTGTCCCGGTCGGGCACGAGCGACTTCTTCCCCGTCCCCTCCAGGTAGTCGCACGGCGTGGTTCCCGAGTACGGCGCGCTCGTGTACGTCGCCCGCAGCTGCCGGCGCAGCTCCTGGCCGAGCACGTCCTGGGCCTCCATGGCGAGCGAGTCGCCGAGGTACAGCACCCGCGGCGCGACGACCCCGGGTGAGGCGCTCGGAGAGGACTGGGCCCGCTGGTGCGTCGTGGCCGCACGAGAGACGTCCGGGGTGGGCGGCGCGGTCTCGGGCCCGTCCGACGGGTCACCGCAGGCGCCGAGCAGCAGGACTCCGGTCAGTACCCCCACGATCCACGGTCTCCGCATGCGCGACTCCCGGCCCGGCCGTCGAAAAACGGTTCCCCAGGCAAGCACAGCCGGGCTCAAGGGGGAAGACGCGCGGCACGGTTCACTCGCCGCCGGACCCTTCCAGGAAGTCCATCAACTCGGTCAGCGGCTTGGTCAGTTGGGCGTCGAATCCGGCCGCACGCGACAGCGCGGGGTCCGTGCCCTGGCTGAAGCCGGCGACCGCGAACGGTTTGACCAGGTAGCCGTCGGCACCGATCTCCAGACCCGCCACCCGGTCCGCCTCCGTGCCACGGCCCGTGACCACGATGACCGGAAGCCGGCTCGTGGACCCGAGCGCCCGCAGCAGTTCGAGCCCGCTGCCGTCCGGCAACCCCAGGTCCAGGACGGCGAGATCGACGCGGCTCTCATGGAACACGGACTTTCCGGCGCGGGCGTCCATGACCCAGGTGACGGTGAATCCGGCGCGCTCCAGAGAGGAACGGCACATCAGTGCGAAGTCGGGCTCGTCCTCGATCAGGGCGAGGTGCGGGCGCATTCCGCATCACCTGGCCCGCCCGGCACCCGCCCGGGGGAGTTCCGGCGCGGACGCGTGCGGCGCGGGGACGGCGAAACCGCCGCACCCGTCCGCGCCGGAGCGAAAGGCCTCCGGGACGGACGACGAGTACTCGGCCTGCGGCGCCGGGTGCTGGGGAAGGGGGCGACGTTCGCCGCGCTGTGCGCCCCCGGCGCCCGGCGGCTGCTGCGGGTGACCTCGGTGTCCAAGTAGCCGCGCAGGGCGGGGAGTTCGGTCAGTGTCCGGGGGATGACCCTGATGTCGTCGGCGCCGTTCTGCTCGAACTGCACCCGGCCCCGGCGCACCCGGAGCTGGAGGCGCATGGTGGACACGTTCCCTCCTGGGAAGTGAGCGGGCCAACCTTGCCGCTGAGGCAGTCGGCGCACCGTGAGTGCCCGCGCTCCTCAGAGCAGGTCGTTCACCAGTACGGCCGCTCCGTCGAAGCGACCGGTCTTCAGGTCCCGCAGTGCCCGGTCGGCCTGGGACAGCGGGTAGGTGTGCGTGGTCGCGCGCACGCCGTGCCGGGCGGCCAGGGCGAGGAACTCCCGCCCGTCCGCACGGGTGTTGGAGGTGACGCTGCGCACCTCCTTCTCGTAGAACAGCTCGCTCTCGTAGCGCAGCGGCGGGATGTCACTGAGGTGGATCCCGGCGATCGACAGGACACCGCCCCGGTCCAGGGCCCGCAGCGCCACCGGGACCAGATCGCCCACGGGTGCGAAGAGGATCGCGCTGTCGAGGGGCTCGGGCGGCATCTCGTACGGCTCCCGCGCCGACGCGGCTCCCAGGTCAAGGGCCAGCTTCCGGGCCGCCGCACCTCGGGTCAGGACGTGCACGGTGGCGCCCTCGGCCAGGGCCACCTGCGCGCACAGATGGGCGCTGCCGCCGAAGCCGTACAGCCCGAGCCGTCCGCCCGGCGGCAACGAGGCCCGCCGCAGGGCCCGGTGGCCGATGATCCCCGCGCAGAGCAGCGGGGCGAGCGACACATCGTCCGGGCCGTCGGGCAACCGGTAGGCGAAAGCCGCCGGTACGACCGTGTACTCCGCGTAGCCGCCGTCGGCGTCCCAGCCGGTGTACCGGGAGGCCGGGCAGAGGTTCTCGGACCCGCGGGCGCAGTACGCGCAGGTGCCGTCGGTCCACCGCAGCCAGGCCACCCCGACTCGTTCGCCGACCTCGAAGCCGCGCACCCCGGTGCCGGATCCTGCCACCACGCCGACGACCTCGTGCCCCGGCGTCACCCCCGGTCGGCGTACCGGCAGATCGCCCTCGGTGACGTGCAGATCGGTCCGGCACACCCCGCACGCGCGCACGTGCACGAGAAGCTCGTCGTCGCCCGGCACCGGGACAGCTCTCTCCACGAACCGGAGGCCACCCTCCTCGACCTGTCCCGCAATCACCACCGACCACGCGTGCATCGTCATGCCGCACCCCGTCCTCGCCGGGACCGTCTCTTCCTCCCAGTCTGAACCGTTCGACGCGCGGTCCGCCGCACCCATGGCTAGCGTGGGGAAACGGACCATCCACCGATCGGGAAGGCCGCAGTCATGGCCGTACAACCTGAGGGAACCCCCTGCTGGGCCGATGCGATGTTCAGCGACTTGGAGGGAGCCAAGAGCTTCTACGGCGACGTCCTCGGCTGGACATTCGGCGAGTCGTCGTCGGAGTACGGCAACTACACACAGGCCTACGCGGACGGCAAGGCTGTGGCCGCGGTCGTCCCGCCGATGCCGGGGCAGGAGGGGCAGTCGCAGTGGTGTCTGTACATCGCGTCGCCGGATGCCGCCGCGACGGCCGCCAAGATCCGTGAGAACGGCGGCGAGGTGATCATGGAGCCCATGCAGGTCGGAGACTTCGGCACGATGTGCCTGGGCCGTGACCCGAGCGGCGTCGTCTTCGGCGTGTGGCAGGCAGGCACCCACGAGGGGTTCGAGGCGCCGCCCGAGCAGCCCGGAGCGTTCTGCTGGGCCGAGATCTTCACCCGCGAGCCCGAGAAGTCCGACACGTTCTTCCCCGCCGTCTTCGGATACAGCTCCCGGCAGATCCAGGACGACGCCATGGACTTCCGGATGTACAACCTCGGCGACAACACCGTCCTCGGCCGCATGAAGATGGGGGACGAGTTCCCGCCCCAGGTCCCGGCGTACATCAACGTCTACTTCAACGTGGACAACTGCGACGACGCCGTCGCCCGCGCCACCAAGCTCGGTGCTGTCCTGCGGTTCGGGCCGATGGACTCGCCGTTCGGCCGGTTCGCCGCGCTCACCGACCCGCAGGGTGCGAGCTTCTCGGTCGTCGACGTGACGACGACACAGGGTGAGATGCCCGAGCTCGCCGACGTGCCCTAGCCGGTGCGCACCGCCGTGACCGCCACGGCCGTGTAGTGCATCGAGAAACTCCCGCCCAGCGCGTCCACGGCGTCGCCGAGCGCGCTGAGCAGGGCGTCGAGCCGCTCGGCGGGCAGCTGGCCGTGGCCGCCGAAGGTGGGTACCTGGTCCAGCCACTCCTCGCGGGTGTAGGCCCGGTCCCACCCGAATCGCCACTGCTCCGGCTCGTCGAACCCGGACGCCTCGCGGATCCCGTCGGCCGCAGTGGTGCAGACGCCCGCGTAGGCGTCCGGGCCCGTGGTCCGGCGCCAGTCCATCACGAACGGCAGGTCTGGCAGAGCGTGGGCGTAGGCCCGGGTGAACGCCTCGGCCACGTCGGGCGCGGGCTGGAAGGCGTTCCAGAAGAGGGTCAGCCGTCCACCGGGCCGCAGTACCCGGGCCGCCCGAGCCGCACCGGCCACGGGGTCGACCCAGTGCCAGACGGTACCCGCGACGACCGCGTCGAAGGTCCGGCCCGCGGGCTCCCACTCCTCGAACCGCGCGACCTCGACCGCAAGGCCTCTGCCGCGCGCGAACGCGGCCATCCGCGCGTCGGGTTCGACCCCCAGCACCCGGCAGCCACGCGCCTGGAAGGCCAGCCCGGCGATCCCGGTGCCCGCGCCCACGTCCAGGACGTCCCGGCCGGGGCTCTCGGTGACGATCCGCTCCACCAGGGCGTCCGGGTAGCGGGGACGGGTCCGGTCGTAGCGCTCGGCGTCCTTGCCGTACGACTCGGCGATCTCAGTGTGTCGAGGTGAAGTGGGCATTCGCCCACTCTAAGTGGGCATGCGCCCACTCGACAAGAATCAGGGAGGATGTTCGACAGAGAGCGAGGTGGGCCGTGCCGACAGGGATCGCCATCCGTGATGTGCGGGAGCAGTTGTTCGACGCCGCCGAGCGAATCCTGCTCCGGGACGGGGCGAACGCGCTGACCAGCCGGGCGGTCACCACCGAGGCGGGGGTCGCCAAAGGAGTTCTGCACCGTCACTTCGAGGATTTCGACGAATTCCTCGCCGAGCTGGTGCTGGACCGTATCGGCCGTATCGAGGTCCGCTCCCGAGCTCTGCGCGAATCCGCGGGGACCGGTGCCGTCGTGGACAACCTCACAGGGGCGCTGACCGACCTCTTCGGGACGATCGCCCTGCGGATCGTCGGCCTGGTCATCGCCCGGGACGCCCTGCGGGCCCGTCTCCGCCGGGCGAGAGGCGGGGGAGTGCCGGTGCTGCGCGAGGCCACCGGGATGGTGGCCGGCTATCTCGCCGCGGAACGCGACCTCGGGCGCGTTGCTGCCGACGCCGACGTGGACCTGCTCGCCCCCACGCTGATCGGGGCCGCGCACCTGTTGTTCGCCGACGCGGAAGGCGCTGCGCCCGGGGACGGGGAAGTCCGCAGGGTCGTGGCCGCGGTCGTCACGGTGGGATGAACGCGCACCCGGCCTCATGGCATGATCGAGCGCATGCGTGAACGAGTGGTGGCCGCGTGCGACGGGGCTTCGAAGGGAAATCCGGGACCCGCGGCCTGGGCCTGGGTCGTGGCCGACGAGGGCGAGAGGCCGTCCCGCTGGGAAGCCGGCCCCCTCGGCAAGGCCACCAACAATGTCGCCGAACTCACCGCGCTGGAGCGGCTGTTGGCCGCGACCGACCCGGATGTGCCGCTGGAGGTCCGGATGGACTCCCAGTACGCCATGAAGGCCGTCACCACCTGGCTGCCCGGCTGGAAGCGCAACGGCTGGAAGACCTCCGCGGGCAAGCCGGTCGCCAACCAGGACCTCGTCGTCCGGATCGACGAACTGCTCGACGGCCGCTCGGTCGAGTTCCGTTACGTCCCCGCCCACCAGGTCGACGGCGACCCGCTCAACGACTTCGCCGATCGCGCGGCCAGCCAGGCGGCGATCGTCCAGGAACCCGCGAGCAGCGAGCTCGGCTCCCCGGAGCCGCCCCCGTCGCCTGACACCCCCAAAGCCGACCGCCCCGCCCGGGCCAAGGCGCCCAAGCGGAGCGGCGGTTCGTCCTCCCGTACGATCAAGGCCAAGTTCCCCGGCCGGTGTCTGTGCGGACGTTCCTACGCGGCGGGCGAGCCCATCGCCAAGAACGACCAGGGCTGGGGGCACCCGGACTGCCGTACGGGAGCGGCCGGTTAGCCCGTGACCGTCAAGTGCCGTACGGAAGGGGTCAGTTGGCCCGTGGTGGTCAGATGACCGCCCCGCGCCACTCGCCGGTCTCCTGACCGCGCTCCTCGATGAACTTCTTGAAGCGCTCCAGATCGCCCTTGGTCTGCCGCTTCACGAACCCGAGCTTGTCGCCGACCTTCTCGGTGATGGTGTCCGGATGGAAGTCCATCTGGAACATCACCTTGGTGTGGCCCTCGTCGAGCCGGTGGAAGGTGACCGCACCGGCCTGACGTGCCTCGCCGGCGATCGTGGTCCACGCGACCCGCTCGTCCGGGATCTGCTCGGTGATCTCGGCATCGAACTCCCTGTGCACCCCGTTGACGTTGGTCACCCAGTGCGTGAGTGTGTCGGTGCGCTGTTCGATGCGCTCGACCCCGTTCATGAACTCGGGGAACGTCTCGAACTGCGTCCACTGGTTGTAGGCGGTGTGCACCGGCACGCCGACCTCGATGGATTCCTCGACCTGCGACATGGGTGAATCCCTCCTTCGTCCTCTTGGTGTGTTCGGCGCGGGTACCGCACCACCTGCGGGGCAAACCGTCGCAAGACGACCGTCATCCGGCGTCGAATGGTCCATGTCCACGGACCGCTGCTCTGCGTTGCCAATGCACCACTTTGGGTAATTCCTTGGGGTGCGCGTAAAGGCCGCCTGCCTCGGTGGCGGGCCCGCCGGCCTGTAAGAGTCGGCCCGCGCGATCGAGGAGGCCCTTGGTCACCTGGTACGCCACGGCATCGGCTGCTGGAGATCCTCGCCGCACGGGCCCGCTCGCTGGGCGTACGGCTGGAGTTCGAGCACGAGATCACCGACGGCAACCTCCCTGCCGGGGTGCCCGGTGCGCAGGCCGCTGTGCAGCAAGGTCTTCGACTCCTTCACCTTCGCCTCCGTGGAGACCGGCCACGGCTGGATCCGAGGCCGACGGACTCGCCCTGCCGGAGAAGCCCGGACAGCTGGAGGCCCTGCGCAGGTTCAAGCGCCGGCTCGGTCCGAAGGTCGCGCGGACCGTGCACGCCAGGGAGCTGTCCGCCGGCGGCTCGGACGCCCGAAAGTAGCCCGCGGCCCGGAAACGCTATTGGGTGAATGGCGATTCACCGCTAGAGTGAATTGCCATTCACCCACCGTTTCCCGGAGCGCCGATGGACCAGCAGGGCCCGATATCCCCACCGCACGGAACGAGCCTGCGAAACCGGCTCACCGTGCCGGTACTGGCGATGTGCGGTGTGCTCATGGCCGTCATGCAGACCGTCGTCGTGCCCTTGCTGCCGGACCTGCCCCGGCTGACGCACTCCTCGGCCGGCGCCGTCTCCTGGATGGTCACGGCGACCCTGCTGTCCGGCGCGGTCCTCACCCCGGTGCTCGGCCGGGCCGGTGACATGTACGGCAAGCGCCGGGTGCTGACCGGAGCCCTCGCCCTGATGACGGTCGGCTCGGTGATGTGCGCCCTGTCCTCCGACATCACCGTGCTCATCGCGGCCCGCGCCCTCCAGGGAGCCGCCGCCTCCGTCGTGCCCCTGTCGATCAGCATCCTGCGCGACGAACTGCCGCCCGAACGCCGGGGTTCCGCGGTCGCCATGATGAGCTCCACCGTCGGTATCGGCGCGGCACTGGGTCTGCCGCTCGCCGCGACGGTCGTCCAGTACGCCGACTGGCACACCATGTTCTGGCTCACCAGCGCCCTCGGTGCCCTGGGTGTCACGGCGGTGTCGTGGGCGGTCCGGGAGTCGCCGGTGCGCCGACCCGGGCGCTTCGACGTACCGGGTGCCCTGGGGCTGGCAGTCGGGCTGGTGAGCCTTCTGCTCGGAGTGTCCCAGGGCGGGCAGTGGGGCTGGGGCAGCCCCGCGGTCCTGGGCATGTTCGGCACATCCGTCGTCGTCCTCGCCCTGTGGTGGTGGCACCAGCTGCGCACCGAACAGCCCTTGGTGGATCTGCGCCTTGTCACCCGCCCGCGCGTGGGCCTGTCCCATGTGGCAGCCCTGCTCACAGGATTCGCCTTCTACGCCAACTCCCTGGTCACGGCCCAGCTGGTGCAGGCACCGAAGGCCAGTGGCTACGGACTCGGCCTGTCCATCGTGGCCACCGGTCTGTGCCTGCTGCCCGGCGGTGTGACGATGCTGCTGTTCTCGCCGGTCTCCGCCCGGATCTCCACGTCCCGCGGCCCGCGCATCACGCTCGCCCTCGGCGCCGCGGTCATCGCGTGCGGCTACGCGGTGCGCATCGCGGACAGCCGCGACCTGTGGATGATCATCCTGGGCGCGACCGTGGTGGCCACCGGCACCACCCTCGCCTACTCGGCCCTGCCGACCCTCATCCTGCGCGCGGTCCCGGCCGAGCAGACGGCCTCCGCCAACGGCGTCAACGTCCTCATGCGCACCATCGGCCAGGCCACCTCCAGCGCCGCGGTCGCCGCGGTGCTGGTCCACCACACCAGCCCGGTCGGCGGCGCTCCCGTGCCCACCCTGCACGGATACCTGCTGGCCTTCGCGATGGCGGGCGCGGTCGCCCTGGCGGCGTGCGCGGCGGCGCTGACCATACCCGGCGACTCCACGCCCGAGGGCGCCCGCCGGGCCAAGGGGCGCACCCGGGGAGCGCGGGACGGGGCGATGGAGGGAGCATGAGTGCCGTGAGCACAACGCCCCCCACCAGCACGCCCGCCCGCCGGGACGCCGAGGCGACCAAGGCCGCCATCCTGAGGGCCGCCCGCTACCTCCTGGCCCGCACCCCCCACGCCGACATCACCCTCAAGGCGGTGGCCGAACGCGCCGGCGTCAGCCCGCCGTTGATCGTGAAGTACTTCGGCAACAAGGACGCCCTGTTCGCCCGGGTGATGTCCTTCGAGTCCGACGCGGCGGCCCTGCTCGACGCCCCCTTGGACGAACTGGGCCGCCACATGGTCCGGCACGTCCTCACCGGTCAGATCGAGCGCGGCGCCGACCCCTTGCTCCGGATCGCGTTCGCCCCGGTCCAGGGCGAACACGGCGACATCCTGCGCGTCAACTTCCGCACACAGGTGGTGGAACGCCTGGCAGAACGACTGGAGGGCCCCGACGCGGGCCTGCGGGCCGAACTGGCGGTGGGCACCCTTCTGGGCCTGGGCGTGATGTACGGCATCGCGCGGGGCACGCGGCTGCGGGCGAGCGGGGTGGAGGAACTGGTGAACCGGTATGCCCCCACCGTGCAGGCCCACTTGACGCCCTAACCGAACAGGCGGTCCAGGAAGGCGTTGCCGAACACTCCGTGCGGATCGAGCCGGTCCAGCACCCCGGCCGCCTGCCCCCACACCGCCTCACCGAACGACCCGGGAATCGTCGTCCCCAGCACCTTCTCGTCCTCCCACACGGCATCGTCCGTGTAGGCCCACCCCTTGGACCACTCGACGCGAGTCCCCTCATAGCCATCGATGAGGAACTGCTCGATCTCCCGCAGGAAGGCCTCCGCGTACGGCGTCCCCGGCAGCGTCAGGATGTCCAGCCACACCGCCGTGTCCCACTCGGGATGCCCCTCGTTGGCCCGCAACGCCGACAGCAGCGGAGCCCGAGCACCCTCCACCCCGACCTCACCCGGATCGTCGAGCCCGGTCACCCGGATCTCGACCGTCCCGTTGACCGGGAACTTCCCCTGCGCGGTGTACGCGGCCAGCCGTTCCCGGTAGAAGTCCGTGAACTCGGCGACGACACGCTGCACTTGATCCCGGCTCGTCAGCACCGCGTACCCGTTCGCGGTCACCCGGAGCGTCGTCGGCCTGATGTACAGCAGCGTGTTCTTCGACGGCCCCCAGATGTCGGCCGACAGCGTCGCCGTGAGCCCCACCGCCGCCACGTCGAGCTGCGCGTTCCCGAGCACCGGCGCCAGATACCAGGCCGCGTCCGACATCATCCGCCCGGCCAGGTCCGCCACCGGCGTCGGCACGTTGTCGGAGAAGGGATAGTTGTACGGCGAGGTCACGCGCCGCGAGGCGAGCGGCTTGGTCGGCGCCACACTCCACACCTTCAGCCACGGGAACTCCGTGTAGGCGAACCAGATCGCCTCGACCCGCCCCGCCTCCTCAAGGAAGCTCGCGAAGGTCCGCCCGTCACCGCCGGGCGCCGCGAAGAGCTCGGAAGCCGGGATGTCGACCCGGCTCACGCACCGCAGATTGCTGTTGGTCCCGAGCCGCAGCACGACCTCGGTGACGAAGGCCCGTCCGAGATGGGTGAGCAGAGCGGCACTGTCGGCCTCGGCACGGCCGAACTCGCGCAGCACGTACGCCCCGCTGCCCTCGTCCCACACCACCGCCGTCAGCGACACGATCCGGTTGCTGAGCGAGCCGTACGTCTGCCCTGGCAGCCGCTCCTCCCCGTCGGCCGCGACGGCGGTCCCGTGTGCGTCGATCGCGAGCGCCCCGCCCAGGGTGAGGTCGCCGGGAGCGGGCGCGGCGGTGACCCCGAGTCCGTGCTCCTCCAGATAGGTCAGCAGGGCCTCCAGAGTGGCCCCGGTGCCGGCGCGCACGGCGGAGCCGGAGTCCAGGGACAGGCCGGTGAGGTGGGAGGCGGTGTCGACGAGGAGGACGGGCGCGTCCGACGCCGTGCCCTCCGTGATGGTCAGGGGCGACCAGCCGTGCGAGGAGCCTCGCGCGCGGACCCGCCAGCCGTGCCGCCAGGCCCAGTTGACGACCTCGACCACCTGGTCCGGGCCGGTCGGCGCACAGGCCCACAGGCCGTCGGCGGTGATCTCGCCGACCCAGTTCCGATAGGCCGAACGGTGCAGGGCCACGCCGGCCGGGAAATCGGGCAGCTCCTCGGCCGCGGCCACCGGGTCGGCCGGCAGCAGAATCGGTACGGCGGCCAGCGCGGCGGCGCTCATGAGAAAGCCGCGACGGGACCAGGAGGGGTTGTCCTGCGGGTGGTTGCTCTCGGAACGATCAGTCACGGGGTCACGGTAGGCGCCCATTGACACGTGCATGCCCTACGTCGAAACGTGTCACTCGTGTGGGTGAAAAATTCACAGGCCCAGGCCCGGAGCGGCCAGTTCCGCGCAGGTCGGCGACGAATGACAGACTGACGCCATGGACGAGCGCACATTCGGCAGGTCTCAGCAGCACGCATCCGTCGTAGGACTCGGCACCTGGCAGCTGGGGGCCGACTGGGGAGACGTCGACGACAAGGAAGCCCTGTCGGTGCTGGAGGCGGCGGCCGAGTCGGGCGTCACCTTCTTCGACACGGCCGACGTGTACGGCGACGGACGCAGCGAGCAGACCATCGCCACGTTCCTGCGGAGCAGGCCCGACCTCCATGTGCTGGTCGCGACGAAGATGGGCCGCCGCGTCGACCAGATCCCGGAGAACTACGTCCTCGACAACTTCCGCGCCTGGAACGACCGTTCCCGCCGCAACCTCGGCATCGACCGCGTCGACCTCGTCCAGCTGCACTGCCCGCCGACCCCCGTCTACTCCACGGACGAGGTGTTCGACGCCCTCGACACCCTGGTCGAGGAGGAGCGCATCGCCCACTACGGCGTCAGCGTGGAGACCTGCGAGGAGGCGCTCACCGCGATCGCCCGGCCCGGTGTGGCGAGCGTGCAGATCATCCTCAACGCCTTCCGCATGAAGCCCCTGCGCGAGGTGCTGCCCGCCGCCCAGGAGGCGGGCGTCGGCATCATCGCCCGAGTCCCACTGGCCTCGGGCCTGCTGTCCGGCAAGTACACCAAGGACACCGTCTTCCCGGAGAACGACCACCGCACCTACAACCGGCACGGCGAGTCCTTCGACGTCGGCGAGACGTTCTCCGGCGTCGACTACACGACGGGCGTCGAGGCCGCCGCCGAGTTCTCCGCGCTCGCCCCCGAGGGATACACCCCGGCCCAGCTCGCCCTGCGCTGGATCATCGAGCAGCCCGGCGTCACCACCGTCATCCCCGGCGCCCGCTCGCCCGAGCAGGCCCGCGCCAACGCGGCCGCCGCGAAGCTGCCGCCGCTGTCCGAGGAGACCCTCGTTGCCGTCCGCGGAATCTACGACCGCCGGATCAAGGACCAGGTGGAGAGCCGCTGGTAGACCCTCGGTGCCGGGAACAGTCGAACGGCCGCTCCTGGCCCGTTTGAACGGTCGATTCATGGTCACCCGGATCCCCATGACGCAGGCAGCCCAGCGGACCGGACGCGATGAGACCGAAGAAGAGCGGGCCGACCGCATGTGGGGCGAGCTGATCCAGGAGATCCGCGTCGCACAGACCGGTGTGCAGATCCTGTTCGGCTTCCTGCTCACCGTCGTGTTCACCCCGAAGTACGACGACCTGGCCCACACCGACCAGGTCATCTACATCGTCACCGTCGTCCTGGGCGCCTCCGCGACCGGTGCCCTCATCGGGCCGGTGTCCCTGCACCGCCTCGTCTCGGGACGGCGCATCAAGCCGAAGGCCGTGGAGTGGGCCTCGCGCCTGACCTTCGTGGGCCTCGTTCTGCTGTTGCTGACGATGACGGCGGCCCTGCTGCTCATCCTTCGGGTGGCGACCCACGACGGCTGGGTGCCCTGGCTCGTCACGGCTGTCGTGGCCTGGTACCTGCTGTGCTGGTTCGGGGTGCCGCTGTGGACCCGGCGCCGCTATACGACGAAGTGAGGGCCGATCCGGCGAGCTGCCGGTCGTGCAGACGTGAGAGCAGCAGCACCGACACCGTGGCGCCGATCAGCGCGCAGAACATGTCCCACTGGGTGTCCCACACATCGCCCTGCGTGGCCAGGAAGGCGTCCGCCGCCTGACCTCCGACCACCGCGGCGGCCCACTCCAACATCTCGAAGACGGCACTGAAGGCCAGACACGCGCACACCGTCAGCGGCGCCAGCCAACGGCTGCCCCGCAGCGGCGAAGTACGGCTGAGCAGCTCCCGCACCAGAACCGCCGGCACGAAACCCTGCATCAGGTGGCCGAAGCGGTCGTACGGATTGCGCTCCAGACCGAAGGTGTCCCGCACCCAGTCGCCGAGCGGGACCTGCGCGTAGGTGTAGTGACCGCCCACGATCAGCACGAGCGCGTGGACCGCGAGCAGACAGCACAGCAGGTCGGTCAGCGGGAAGCGGCGCCAGGTCAGCACGATCAGCGGCAGCCCGACCAGGACCCACACCGTCTCCAGGAACCAGGTGGTGCGGTCGCGCGGGCCCCACGCGGACAGGGCCAGCGCGGCGACCACGGCCCAGGCGAGCAGGACGGGCAGCGGCCGTCGGACAGCGGTCATGAGGGGCTCCTTCGCGTAGGTGCCCTCATCGTCGGGGTCGGGGTCGACGGCCGCATGAGTACGGCTACTCAGCCCGTGTGCGCATCAGTACGGCTCAGCCCCCCGCGATGACGGAGGCCAGGAACTCGTCGACGCAGACCTCCTCCCGCCCCGGCGGCACGATCTCGCGGGTCTCACGCAGGAAGGAGGCCAGGGCCGGGGCCCACGCGAAGACCACGGCGTGCTGGCGGCCGCCGTCGGAGCGGGCGTCGCCGTAGAACTCCATGCGCAGTTCCTCCCACACGCCGGTCGAGACGGGGCTCAGCCGCACGTCCCCGACTCCGACCGGACCGCGCAGCCCGTCGGCGAGCATCTCCCGGTCCAGCCGCCACCGCGCCAGCACCCGGCCGTCATGGCTGAACACCACGGTGACGGCGAACGGGTCCGCCGCGTCGTACCCCAGGTGGGCGAGCACGGGGCAGCGGCCCGTGTCGCCCGACTGCAGTTGCACGACCAGAGTCTTGTGCGCGGTCCTGTGGACGAAGGAGTTCACCTGGAGGCCTCCGGGGAGAACGACGTAGAGCCCTCTAGTACCCCTCCCACGGCCAAGATGCTCAGCCTTCCGGGTGATTCCCCTTCGCACCGCGCAGGGCCGTGATGCACGAGGCGATGGCCTGCTGGAGTTCCTCCAGCTGCTGGACCATGTCGTCCTCGTAGAAGTCCTGGGCGTCGTCGAAGGTCAGCTCCTCGAACACCTTCGTGGCCTTCTGGAGGCTGCTGTAGAACTTCGTCCGCCGCTCCTGGACCCGGAGTTCGGGATCGGCCTCCACGGCCTCGGCGACGAGGGACTTCATGGTGTCGAAGGCCTCGGCCGCCCACTCGCCGGTGTCCTCGTCCTCCTCCAGCTCCTCAAGGAGGGACAAGTGCCGCTCGGCCTCCTGACGCAGGTCGACGGGTGCGTCGATGGTCTGGCCGGCCGGCGTCTTGACCTGCCCGGACTCGGCGATCTGGCGGACGTAGCCGATCCGGTCGGCCGCCCGGCTCTCGGTGGCCACGGCCTTCTTCAGGTCGTCCGTGCGCACGACGTCCCGGGCCAGCGAGGCCTGCAGCTCCGGGTCCTCCTTGATGCGGTCGAGCAGCGCGCTGCGCGCGGCCCGCGCGGTGGAGGGGTCGGCGAGGATCGCGGCCCGCAGGGCGGTCGGGTTCTCGGCGACCTCCAGGGCCTTCGTCGGGCGGATGCCCTCGGCCTCGGCGGCCTCCGCGATGGCGGTGCCGCGCTCGGAGCCGGCGCTGTTGCGGGAGACGTAGTAGTCGAGCCACACGTCGGCGTCCGGAAGTTCCACCTCCTGGCCCGGTGCCAGGGCCTCGAAGTGCGGGACCATGCCGTCGTCGGCGGCCCGGTCCCAGGCCTTGTAGTAACGCATGACGCGCTCGGGCGAGCAGCCGGCCAGTTCGGCGAACTCCTTCGCGGACACCTTGGGTGTCTCGTCCGCGCTCTGGCCGCCGGGCCGCACACTGCGCGCCACCATCAGGCCGAAGGCCCATCCGCCGGTCCGCGCATACACCCCGAACTCGCGGGCGTCCCGGGCGACGAGGTCGTTCAGGGGCGCGGGGGCCGCCGAGGCCGATGCCTCGGTGGTCGTTTCGGCCGACTTCTCGGACGGGTCGATCGCTAGGGTCACGGGTGCTTCTCCTGGGCAGGCTGGTTCGGACCGCACAATGTGCAAGCCGGAAGCCTATTGCACCCTCAGGTACCGCCCGGGCGGCGCCGCCCGCTCAGCCGAGCGCGTCGCGCAGCGCGGGCAGCAGTGTCCTCGCCGACCACTCCAGGAACTCCGGCTGAGAGTCGCCGCCGATCTGGACCAGCGCGATCTCCGTGAACCCCGCCTCGGCGTACGGCCGTACGGCCTCGACGAAGTCGTCAGGGTCGTCACCGCAGGGAATGGACGCCGAGACGTCGTCCGGGGTGACGAACTGGGTCGCCGACTCGAACGCGTCCGGGTGGGGGAGCTCGGAGTTGACCTTCCAGCCGTTGCCGAACCAGCGGAACTGGGAGTGCGCCCGCTTGATCGCCGTGTCCCGGTCGGGGTCGTAGCAGACGGGCAGTTGGCCCACCCGCGGTTTGCCCTCGCCGCCGTGCCGGTCGAAGGCGTCGAGCAGGCCCGCCTTGGGCTCCGTGGCGATGACGAGGTCGGCGAGCCGGCCGGCCAGTTCGCAGGACTGCTCGCCCGAGACGGCCAGACCGATGGGCGGCGGCTCGTCCGGCAGATCCCACAGCCGGGCCGACTCCACGTCGAAGTGGGTTCCGCGGTGGTTCACATGGCCGCCCCGGAACAGCGCGCGGATGATCTCCAGCGCCTCCTCCAGCATCTCGTGCCGGACGTCGGCCGAAGGCCAGCCGCCGCCCACCACATGCTCGTTGAGGTTCTCGCCCGAGCCGAGCCCCAGCCGGAACCTGCCCTCCGAGAGCAGCTGCATGGTCGCCGCCTTCTGCGCCACCACCGCCGGGTGGTAGCGGAAGGTCGGACACGTCACATACGTCATCAGCGGAATGCGCGAGGTCGCCTGAGCGGCCGCGCCGAGCACGCTCCACGCGTACGGCGAGTGTCCCTGTGTCCGCAGCCACGGAAAGTAGTGGTCCGAGGTCACCGAGAAGTCGTAGCCGGCCTCTTCCGCCTTCACCACATGGCCGACGAGGTCACGCGGGCCGGCCTGCTCGGTCATCATCGTGTATCCGATTTGCACCATGGGGCCCGGGTCCCCGGTGGCCTCAGGGGAAAACGGTTCTTCCGAGGCCCTCTCGATCAAGACCGGTGGACGAGGCAGGATGCCCCCATGAGTTCCCTGCCCACAAGCACCCCCGCAGCCCAGGGCGTCGACGGCGCCGGCATACAGGCCTTCCTCGACGCCCTCGAATCCGACCCGCGGATCGAGCCGCACAGCCTGATGCTCCTGCGCCACGGCCAGGTGGTGGCCTCCGGCTGGTGGGCGCCGTACGCCCCGGACCGCGTCCACCTCCTCTACTCGCTCAGCAAGAGCTTCACGGCGACGGCCGCCGGGTTCGCCGTCGCCGAGGGGCTGATCCGGCTGGACGACCCGGTGATCTCGTACTTCCCGGAGTTCGAGGCCGACATCACCGACCCGCGCAGCCGCGCGGTGCTCGTACGGCATGTGGCGTCCATGGCCAGCGGGCATGTGGAGGAGACGCTGGACCGGGCGCGCGACCTGGACCGGGACGAGCTCGTGCGGGGTTTCCTGCTGGTCCCCCCGGACCGGGACCCGGGTACCGTCTTCGCCTACAACCAGCCCGCCACCTACACGCTCGCCGCGATCGTCCAGCGCGTGACGGGCCGCACGCTGACCGAGTACCTGCGGCCCCGGCTGTTCGACCCGCTCGGCATCGGCGAAGTGGCCTGGATCCACGACCGCACGGGCCGCGAGCTCGGCTTCAGCGGGCTGCACGCCACCACCGACGCCATCGCCAGGCTCGGTCTCCTCCATCTGCGGGGCGGGGTGTGGGAGGGCGAGCGGCTGCTGCCCGAGTCCTGGGTGACCGAGGCGACGCGGGTCCAGATCTCGCACAGTCAGGCGCCGGAGGACGGCTGGTCGGACTGGCAGCAGGGCTACGGCTTCCAGTTCTGGATGGGTCGGCACGGCTACCGCGGGGACGGGGCCTACGGGCAGTCCTGCGTGGTGCTTCCCGAGCAGGACGCGGTGCTCGCGATGACCGCGGACACCGTGGAGCTGCAGAAGGTCCTGGACCTGGCCTGGGAGCATCTGCTGCCCGCCTTCGGACCCGGCCCGCTGTCCGGACGGGAGGCGGCCGACGCGGTCCTGGCCGACCGGCTGTCCCGGCTCGCCCTGCCGCCCGCCGAGGGCAAGCCGTCCCCTTCGGACCGGGCGGCGGAGTGGGACGCCGCTTTCGCTCCCTCCGGCGGCTCGTGCGCTGACCAGCCGACCCTGACCGCGGTCGAGGTGGGCCCGGGCGGCCGGGTGATTCTGGTCGACGACGGCGACCGGCTGGAGCTGGGGTTCGCAGGGCGGGAGGCCGGCTGGACGGTCGTCGAGGAGCCCGTGCCCGTCGCGGTGAGCGGCGGTTGGACCGACGCGGAGACCCTCGTCGTCGACGTGGCGTTCCTGGAGACGCCCCACCATCTGCTGGTGACGTGTTCGCTCGGGGACCGGACCTTCACCGCGCGCTGGCGCACCCAGCCCCTGCACGGCGGCCTGCTGCGGCGGATGCGGGCGCCGCGCGGCTCAGTCTGAGGGCAGGTCGAAGGTGGTCAGGAAGGTGTCGAGCGCCTCCTGGTTCGCGTCGTCCTTCCAGTCGGCCGCCGGAGCCGTCCAGCGCAGTGAGTAGCCGCGGCCCTCGCCGATGAGGAAGCCGCGGCCGAAGGTGCGCACCCGGGCGCCGTCGACCTCCTCGATCCACTGCATGTCGGCGGCCTCCCGGCCCTGGTAGGTCGTGGCGCGGATGTCACCGAGGCGCTCGTAGCCGGGGTTGTCCCGGAGCCCCGGCTCCACGTCGTCGCGCCAGACGGCCACGGCGTCCGTACCCACGGCCTTGCTGTAGGTGACGGCGAGCGTGCGCGGATCGCCGGCGGCGCCGAAGGTGACGCGGTAGGCCAGGTCATCCTGGCGCGAGGTGTCCAGCGGCTTCCATCCCTTGGGGAGCGCGATGGAGAAGCCCTCGGGGGAGTGGTACTCGCGGTAGCCGGGCGGCAGACCCGCGCCGGCAGTCGGGGACGCCGACTTGGTCGGCGTGGGCGTGGGCGTCCCGGGCGGGCTGGGGCTCTCGTCGGTACGGTTCCCCGGTGCGGTGGCCGACGGGGCGGGTGACGTCGGTGCCGGGGCGGCGGCCGAGGCGGATGCGGACGGGGCGGGCGCCTCTCCGGTCGTCGCGCTGTCGGTGCCGGGCAGCGTATTGGTGACCGTGAGGACGGCGGCGGCCACCGTGACGACGGCCAGGGCGGTTCCCGCGATCAGGAGCCGACTGCCGCGGCCCTGGGCCACGCCGTGCGTGCCGCGCAGCCGCGGCCGGGGCTCCTCAGGCAGGGCCGCTTCCGGGTCCTCGCTGAGGACCCGGCGGAGGGCGTCGCGCACAGCCGAACGGGTCAGCCGCTCCTGGGAGTTCTTGCGCAGCAGCCCCTGCACGGTCTGGGTGAGCGGTCCGGCGCGCACCGGCGCCCGCAGGGGCAACCGGTCGACCCCCTTCAGAGTGGCCGCGGGACGGTCGCGGTCCCGGAAGGGGGGACGCCCCTCGGCCATCGTGTAGAGGATCGCGCCCAGCGCCCACAGGTCGGTGGTCGGCCCGATGCGTTCGTCGCGGGCCTGTTCGGGCGAGGCGTACGACGGCGCAGAGAGCCGTGGGGCGAGCGTCGCGCCGGCCAGACCGAAACCCGTGACCACGACGGTGCCGTCGTGCCGTACGAACACCTGGCACGGGCTGAGCTCGCCGTGTGTGATGCCCTCGCCGTGTGCCGCCTCCAGCACCTCAAGGAGCTCCAGACCGATGTGCGCGGCCCACACATGGTTGAACGCCCCCTGCTGGCCGAGGAGATCGCTGAGCGGGACGCCGTCGACGGGCTCGGTGACGGCCCACAGGACACCGTCCTCCACCACGGCGTCGACCACCGCGGCGATCCGGCCGGGCACCAGCACCCGCATCCTCTTGGACATGCGGACCACACCCGCCGCGGTCCTGAGCGCGGTCTCCTCGTCCGTGCCGGCCGGAAGACCGATCTCGGTGAGCAGAAAGGCGCGTTCCGTCGCGACGTCCTCGCCGTACCAGCAGGTCCGGTTGGTCTCCCGGTGCAGGACATCCAGGGGCCGGTAATGCCCGGCGACCAACTGGTGTGTGGAGACGTGCGCCTTGACCATGGTCATCCCTCGCTGAACCTGAACCCCTGGCTCTCAACTTGCCCACAGGTACGGCGGGTGCGGCGCGGTGTGTTCAATCAAAACCGCAACCGATGGAATCCGCTTTCCGGTCGCCCATATCTGACTCTCAAGTCAGTAGAACCGCCTGGTGACGGACAGGATGTGCACATCGGCCCACGCCATGACATCGGCGCTGGTCGCGTCGCCGCCGCACACCACAAGGCCCAGTCGGCAGCCGTCCCCGACCCGCTCCAGCACCCGGCAGGCAAGAGGACACCCGGCCGCCGTCACGGTCTCCACCGACCGGGCAGGCGCCGCCGGTCAACTCGGCATCAGAGATCGCGTCGCAGGAGGTAGTCCACCAGAGGCCGCAGCTCGTGCGCCGGCTCGGCGGATGCGGGACGGTGTGCCTCGGCGGGGGCGGCCGATCTGCCACCGCATTCCTCGACCAGGTCGGCCATCTCGCGAAGGGACCCGTCCGACTCCAGCAACCGTGCCGGGCGTGCGGCCGCGTGCGCCGGTGACTCCGGTGCCGCCAGCACCGGGAACGTCTTCTTCCGCTCCCGTAGGTCGCCGTGCACCGGCTTCCCGGTGACCAGGGGATCGCCCCAGATCCCCAGGACGTCGTCGACGATCTGGAACGCCACCCCCAGATGCCGTCCGGTCCGGCCAGGAGCGGCCACCGTGGCCGGCGGCGCCCTGCCGAGCAGGGCGCCCAGCGCCGCCGCGCAGCCCAGCGGCGCCCCGGTCTTGCGCTCGGCCTTGGCCCGGTACTCGTCCGTACACAAGGGGCGGACGGAGCCGGACGGGTTGCCTGTGAGGCGCGGATCCCCGTCTGGGGCCTCAGTGCTGCTGCGCCTTCTGCGGGGTCGCCTCGCTCGGCCGGACGACGACGTATCCCGAGCCCTGCAGCATCAGCTGCACCGATTCGCCGGAACCGCCCCGCAGCATCGACCCGATGGACTGCGAGCGGTGCAGCGAGGTCCCGAGGCCCGCCGTCCAGCCGACCACCGCGTCGGTGTCGACGTACACCGGGAACTCCGGTGCGACCGGGATCACCAGCGGGTCGCCCTCGCAGACCAGGCCGAGCCTGCCGTGGCCCGTGAAGACGCTGTTGAACAGTCCGCCGCCGGCGATGCCCGCGCCCTTCACGGTCGAGATCCGGTAGGCCAACGAGGCGTCGAAACAGAGAACGTTGCGCCCGTTGACCGTGAACTCGTCGCCCGGTTCCACATCGACGATGAAACAGTTGTGGGCCTCGTGCGCGAACCAGGCCTCGCCCTGCCCGCGCACCGACATCAACGGCAGGCCCTCACCGGTGACGGCCCGCTTGAGCATGCCGCCCACGCCCTGGCCCTTGCGTTCGAACTGGAGATTGCCGCGGTAGGCGACCATCGCCCCCTGGCGGGCGAGCATCTCGCCGTGCACCGCGTACCTGATGCACTTGGAGTTCTCGACCGTCATGCCCGGCGCCGTGGCCGGCTGCACCATGTGCTCACTGGAAAACAGGTCACCCTTCATGAGGGCATCCTGGCCCGGAGGGGTTCCTTCCGCCAAGATCGCGGCACAGGTGTCGTGTTGGGGGCCGCTCAGGCGCCGAACAACTGG
Organism: Streptomyces sp. NPDC019531; assembly: GCF_044903305.1. Taxonomy (NCBI): domain Bacteria; kingdom Bacillati; phylum Actinomycetota; class Actinomycetes; order Kitasatosporales; family Streptomycetaceae; genus Streptomyces; species Streptomyces sp. NPDC019531. Next base: position 67,354 of record NZ_JBJDQL010000032.1, read on the forward strand.
GTCCAGTACGTGCCCGCCGGGCCACCGCCCGCGAAACCGATCCCGATGTGGGTGAAGTCGCGCTTGAGGATGTTGGCTCGGTGACCGGGGCTGTTCATCCAGCCCTCGACGACCTCGGCGGCCGAGCGCTGGCCGCACGCGATGTTCTCCCCGATCGAGCGCCGGGTGGAGCCCGCGGCGGCGGCCCGGTCCCAGGGCTGGGTGCCTTCGGGCGAGGTGTGGGAGTAGAAGGCGCGGCCCGCCATGTCGGTGCTGTACGCCTGCGCGGCCCGGGCGAGGAGGGGGCCGACGGCGAGGGGCGGCAGACCGGCCCTGGCGCGCTCCCGGTTGGTGAGGGTGACGACCTCGTCGGCGGTCCTGCTCAGGTCGCCGGGGGTGAGCGGCTTGGCCCACAGCGCCGTCCAGTACGTGTCGCCGGAGCGGCGGGCACTGGCATACGCCAGGCCGGTGTGGGTGAAGACGGGGTCGAGAAGGGTGCGCCGGGGCTGTTCGGTGCGCAGGCAGTAGTCGACGAACTCGGACGGGTTGCGAGGACCGGAGACGAGGTGCTCGCCGACGGTGATGTACGTGTACCCGGTGCCGGTGAGCCGCTGGTGGACGGAGACACCGTCCGGGCCTTCGGTGCCGAGGCGCCGGGCGGCGGCCATGGCGGTCACGTGGGCGCGGGCGGCGTCGGTGAGACGGGTGTCGAGGGCGACCGGGGCTGAACCGGCCGCCGTGCGCGCGGAGTTGACCAGGGTGAGGAACTTGGCCAGGTCGGGGGAGGGGGCGGACGCCGGGTGGGTCATGCGCGGGCCGTACGGCACCGGGCGTGTCGGAGGCGGCGGGTGTCCGGCACGTGACCCCGAGGGCGCCGCCGGGAAAGCCGGATCAGTGGCCGGAGGTGTCCCGGATGTCGCGGCCGACGCGGAGGGCACCGCGGCCGACGGCCCGTCGTCCACGACTTCCACCCCGAAGTCCCGGGCCAGCCCCGCCAGTCCGTCCGCGTACCCCTGCCCCAGTGCCCGCAGCTTCCAGCCGTCACCCCGCCGGTAGATCTCCGCGAGCAGCAGCACGGTCTCCTGACGTGGCCGGGGCGGTGCGAACCGGGCGAGCCGGCGACCGCCCGCCCCGGTGAGCTGAAGGACCGGGGCGGGCAGGCGGCCCAGGGGAGTGCCGGGGTCGGCCGGGCTGACGATCACCGTGACCCGGGTGGCGCCGGCTCGCAGTGCCCGGGGCTCGACGGTCAGTGTGCCGTCGGTGAGCCGGGCGCCGGGAGCGGAGGGCTGGTTGTAGAACACGAAGTCGGCGTCGCCCCTGACTCTGCCGCCGTCGTCCGTCACGAGGGCGGACACGTCGAAGGGGCCGGGCACCCGCACGGTGACGGCCCCTTCGGGGAGGGGCAGGTTGCCCCCGGGGACCAACTCGCTCATCGTGCCGCCCTGGTGTCGTCGCTCGCTGGGAGAACGCCCACCGGGGCACGGGGGTTCCCGGCCCGCCCGCCGTCCTCAGTCCAGCGTGAGCGCGGGCGCCACGTCCTCGCGCCGCTCCACCGGTGCCCTCCTGCGCGGGGTGTTCCCCGTCTTGCCGCGCGGAGTCTTCGTCGCCTTGCCGCAGAACGCGGAGTCCAGGGTGCGCAGCATGGTTTTCAGCACCGTGCCGTTGTTGGAGGTGTTGGCGACCGCGGCGAGACTCCGCCTGCCGTCCTTCGAGGCGAAAGCGTACGTGTAGAAGCCCTGGACGGCCCCGGTGTGGCCGTACACCGAGACACCGCACGACAGGTCCTGGCGGCGCAGCCCGAGGCCGTACGCCTGACCGGTCCCCGCCGGCATCCACCGTTCCATCTGCGCCAATTGCGCGGCCGAGGTCAGCCGCCCGCCGAGCAGCGCGGACAGGAACGTGTCGAGGTCCCGGGTGCTGGAGACCAGCGCGCCCGCGCTCTGCGCCCACGACACGGTCTGTTCGGTCGCGTCGACCAGCGGGGCGCCCGTCTCGTCCGGGGTGAGGTAACCACGGGCGTGACGGCCGGGGATCTTCATGCCCGGGTGCACATAGAAGGTGTCGCCCAGCTTCAGCGGCTCGATGATCCGGTTCTGGTACTCGGTCCGCACCGGGTTCCCGGTCAGCTTCTCGATCAGCATCCCGGCGACGACGAAGTTGGTGTTCGAGTACGAGTACACCGCGCCCGGCGCGTTCGTGCGGGGCCGCCGCAGCGAGAGGTTCACCAGTTCCCCGGGGGTGAAGACCTTCTTGCGGACCGCCTCGAACCCCGGAGCTGACTTCGTGAACATGTCGTTCGTGTAGTCGTACAGGCCGCTGCGGTGGCCCAGGACGTGCCGCACCGTGATCCGGTCGTCGGGCAGCAGCCCCGGCAGGTAGCGGTTGACCGGCGCGTCGAGCGTCAGCTTCTTCTCGTCGACCAGTTGCAGCAGGACGACGGCGGTGAAGGTCTTGGTGACGCTGCCGATCCGGAACCGGTCGGCGCCGTCGATCGCCCGACCGGTCCGACGGTCGCCGATGCCGAGGGTGACCCGGGAGACCGTGCCGTGGTCGTCGATCCGGGCCGTCGCCCCCGGCGCGCCCTGTCTCAACGCCGTCTGCAACACGCCCCGCAGACCGGCGAGATCCGGCGCGGGCTCATGGGGCGCGGCATGGGCGGGGGCCGCGAGAAGGGGCAGCAGAACCGTACCCGCCAACGTGCCGCCGAGCATTCCTGCTGATCTCATCCGGCTCTTCTCCTCCACTGATTCACAGCAACGGCACAGCCAATCCTGCTTCTTTTATTGACGTCGGAAAAGAATCCTCATAGGTTCCCGGCCATGCGCCCGACCCCTAGCGCCGAGACGTTTCCCGTCAACACCCCCGCCGCCTCACAGGTGTTCACCACCGTCCTCTCCCACGGCCCCCTCGCCCGTCTGGAGGTGGCCCGGCGTGTCGGACTGTCAGCGGCCGCCGTCACCAAGGCGGTCCGCCCGCTGATCGAGGCCGGATACCTGGTGGAGGGCGCGGACGAGGAGGCTCGCCCGGCCCTCGGGCGGCCCGCGAACCTCGTGCGCGTCGACGGCGGGCGGGCCCTGTTCATCGGCGTCAAGGTCACCGGCGACGAGATCATCGCGGTCCTCACCGACCTGTGCTGCCGCATCCGTGCCGCCCGGCACCTGCCGCTGCCCGACGGCGAACCCAGGACGGTGCTCGCGGGCATCGCGGAACTCGTCCAGGAGCTCCTGGCCGGGACGGACGGCTCCACGGCCCCGGTGCTGGGCCTCGGGATCGCCGTCTCCGGCGACGTGGACCGGGGCGAGGGCACCGTCCGCTACTCGCCGTTCCTCAGGTGGCGTGACGTACCGCTCGCCGAACTCGCCGCCATGACCACGGGATTGCCGGTCACCGTCGACAACGACGTACGCGCCCTGACGGTCGCCGAGCAGTGGTTCGGCGCCGGGGCGGGCCTGTCCGACTTCGCTCTGGTGACCGTCGGCGCCGGCATCGGATGCGGCTTGGTGGTGCACGGCCGGGTCGTCGCCGGGGCGCACGGAGTGGCCGGCGAGATCGGGCACGTCACCGTCGACCCGGCCGGTCCGCGCTGCCACTGCGGCAACCGCGGCTGCGTCGAGGCCATAGCAGGGGAGGCCGCGATCGTCCGGCAGATCCGCGAGGCCACCGGCGTCCGACTCACCGGCGCCGACCAGGCCCTGGCCCTGGCCCGCGAAGGAGTCCCTGGCGCCCGGGACGTCTACGCGCGCGCGGGCGAGGCGATCGGCCGGGGCATAGCCACCGTCGCCAACCTCCTCGGCCCCGAGCGCGTGATCATCTCCGGCGAGGGGCTCGCCGCCTACGACCTGTTCGCCGAGCAGATCCGCGATGCCTTCGTCGCGGCCGCGTTCGGTTCCGCCGCCCAGTGCGACGTCCGCACCCGCCCGCTGCCCTTCGACGAGTGGGCCCGCGGAGCCGCCGCCACCGCCATCCAGTCCTTCATCGCCCCGAGCCGCTGAACACCCGACATCCCTTGGAGGTACGGCCCATGCGGTCATCCTCGTACTTCGCCCTGCCCGCGAGAGCCCTGCTGGTGCTCGCCCTCGCCGCGGTCGCCGTCCCCACGGCCCACGCCGCCGACACCACGACCGCCGTCCCCACGGCCCACGCCGCCGACACCACGACCGCCGTTCCCATCGCCCACGCGGCCGACACCCCGGCCGCCGCCCTCGCCGCCAAGCCCTACATGGGCTGGTCCAGCTGGAGCATGCAGTCGTCCAAGTACCCCGGCCTCAACCCGGACGGCGACTACAGCTACCTCACCGAGGCCAACGTCCTGAAGCAGACGGACGCGATGGCCGCCAAGCTGAAGAAATACGGCTACGAGTACGTCAACATCGACGCCGGCTGGTGGATGGACAAGACCTGGAAGTCCGGGTACGACCAGTACGGCCGCCAGAAGCCCGACCCGGTCCGCTTCCCCAGCGGCATGAAGGCCGTTGCCGACCGCATCCACGCCAAGGGACTCAAGGCCGGCATCTACCTCCCGGCCGGCCTGGAGAAGGGGGCCTACGGCGACGGCAGGACGCCGATCTGGAACGCCGAGGGCTGTACCACCGCCGACATCGTCTACGACGACCTGCGCACCACCAACGGCTGGGACAGCGCCTACAAACTCGACTTCTCCAAGCCCTGCACGGCCAAGTACATAGACTCCCAGGCCCAGTTGATCGCCGGGTGGGGCTACGACTTCCTCAAACTCGACGGAGTCGGTCCCGGCTCCGGGAAGAACGGCGACCAGTACGACAACGTTGCCGACGTGGCCGCCTGGCACCAGGCCATCGCCGACACCGGCCGGCCCATCCACCTCGAACTCTCCTGGTCCCTCGACATCGGACACGCCGCCGACTGGAAGAAGTACTCGCAGGGCTGGCGCGTCGACACCGACGTCGAGTGCTACTGCAACACCCTCGTCAGCTGGGAGAACTCCGTCGACGACCGCTGGGACGACACCCCCGCCTGGACCCGGCACGCAGGACCCGGCGGCTGGAACGACCTCGACTCTCTCGATGTCGGCAACGGCGAGATGGACGGCCTCACCAAGGCGGAACGGCAGAGCTACGCCACTCTGTGGGCCATCGCCAAGTCCCCGCTCTACACCGGCGACGACCTCACCCGCCTCGACTCCTACGGCCTCTCCCTGCTGACCAACCGCGAGGTCATCGCGCTGAACCAGGGCCCCAACCCGCCCGCACGCCCCGTCACCCCGTCCGACCCGCAGCAGGTGTGGGCCGCCAAGAACCCCGACGGCACCTACACCGTCGCCCTGTTCAACCTCGCCGACGCCCCCGCCGCGGTCACCGCCGACTGGGCAGCCCTCGGCTTCACCGGCAAGGCCGCCGTCCGCGACCTCTGGAACCAGGAGAACCTCGGCACCTACAAGAACAAGGTGACCCAGGCCCTGCCCGCGCACGGCTCCCGTCTCTTCACGGTGACCCCGCACGGTCAGCAGCTCACCTGGACCGCGGTCGAGGCCGAGTCCTCCGCCAACACCCTCACCGGCAACGCCTCCGTCGCCGACTGCTCCGCATGCTCCGGCGGCCACAAGGTCGGCAACCTCTACGTCGGCGGCAGGCTCACCTTCAACGACATCGTCGTCGCCAAGGCCGGCACCTACCAGATCAGGGTCGCCTACATCAGCGGCGACTCCCGCTCGGCCGACATCTCCGCGAACGGCGGAGGCGCCACCCGCCACAAGTTCCCGGCCACCGGCGACTGGGGGACCGTCGAGACGGTCAGCGTGCCGGTGACCCTCAAGGCCGGCTCCAACACGATCGCCGTCGACAGCGGCACCGGCTACGCACCCGACATCGACCGCATCGACATACCGAAGTCGTGACCGAGCACTCACGAGCCCCAGGAGCCGCCATGACCACCGAACCGTCCAGACGCAGTGTCCTCGCCGTCACCGCCGCGACCGGCGCTCTCACCGTCCTGCCGCAGTTCACGGCAGCCGCCGATACGCCTGCCCCCACAGATGGTTCACGCCATCAACTCTGGTGGCAGGCCCCCGCCGACGAGCACTCGATGATCGAACAGGGACTGCCCGTCGGCAACGGCCGCCTCGGCGCCCTCGCGAGCAACGACCCCGGCCGTGAACTCCTCCTCGTCACCGACGCCACCCTGTGGACCGGAGGCCTCAACGACACCCTCGACTCCGACGGCCAATTCCCCTACGGCCGCCAGGACTTCGGCTCCTTCACCCTGCTCGCCCGGCTCACCGTGGACATTCCCGACCACGACCTGTCCGCCGTCTCCGGCTACCGCCGCACCCTGGACCTCGCCGAGGGCGTCAACGCGACCTCGTACGTCCGCTCCGGCGTGACCTACCGACGGCAGATCTTCGCCAGCCACCCCGACGACGTCATCGTCCTGCACTTCACCCAGAGCGGGGGAGGCCGCTACACCGGCACGATCACCCTGGAGGGCACCCACGGCGAGGAGCCCGCGGTGTCCTTCGGGGACGCCCTCCCGAACGGCCTGAGATACGGTGCCGCCGTCACGGCGTACGGCAGCGGCGGCCATGTCTCCGTGGACGGCCCGCACATCACGTTCACCGGGTGCGCGGACCTCACCGTGGTGCTGAGCGGCGGCACCAACTACGCGCCCGACGCGGCAGCCGGTTTCCGGGACACCTCCCTCGATCCCGAGCAGCTGGCCCGCACCAGGGTCAGGGCCGCCGCCCGCCACTCGGCGAACACCCTGCTCCGCACACACACCACCGACCACCACGCCCTCTTCGGACAGTTGGACCTCTCCCTCGGCACCTCCTCCGCCGAGCAGCGCTCCCTCGACACCTGGGAGCGGATCCGCGCCCGCGCCCGGGACGGCGAGCCGGATCCCGAACTGGAGGCCCAGTACCTCCAGTTCGGCCGCTACCTGATGATCGCGGGATCACGAGGCAGCCTGCCCCTGGGCCTCCAGGGACTGTGGCTCGACGGCAACGACCCGGACTGGATGGGCGACTACCACACCGACATCAACATCCAGATGAACTACTGGGCGGCCGACCGGGCCGGCCTGTCCCAGTGCTTCGACGCGTTCACCGACTACTGCGTCGCCCAACTCCCGTCCTGGACCGACCTCACACGGAGACTGTTCAACGACCCTCGCAACCGCTACCGCAACTCCACGGGCAAGAACGTCGGCTGGACGGTCGCCATCTCCACCAACCCCTACGGCGGCGGCGGTTGGTGGTGGCACCCGGCGGGCAACGCCTGGCTGTGCAACTCCCTCTGGGAGCACTACGAGTTCACGGCCTCACGGGCCCACCTGGAGAAGATCTACCCGCTCCTGAAAGGTGCCTGCGAGTTCTGGGAGGCACGGCTGCTGACCATGACCCTCCCCGGCACCTCACGGGAGGTCCTCGTCGCCGACAGCGACTGGTCGCCCGAGCACGGGCCCCTGGACGCCAAGGGCATCACCTACGCCCAGGAACTCGTGTGGGCCCTGTTCGGCAACTACTGCACCGCCGCCGCCCAGTTGAAGAAGGACACGACGTTCGCCGCCACCGTCGCCGGTCTCCGCAAACGCCTCTACCTCCCCCAGGTCAGCCCCACCACGGGCTGGCTGGAGGAGTGGATGTCCCCCGACAATCTCGGCGAGACCACCCACCGGCACCTGTCCCCGCTCGTCGGCCTCTTCCCCGGCGACCGCATCCGCCCCGACGGATCCACCCCGGCCGAGCTCGTCGAGGGCGCCACCACCCTGCTCACCGCACGCGGCATGGAGAGTTTCGGCTGGGCGAACGCCTGGCGCGGTCTGTGCTGGGCCCGGCTCAAGGACGCCGACAAGGCCTACCAGCTGGTGGTGAACAACCTCCGCCCCTCCAGCGGGGGCAGCAACGGCTCCGCGTTCAACCTCTTCGACATCTACCAGGTGGAACAGGGCCGCGGAATCTTTCAGATCGACGCCAACCTGGGTACTCCGGCAGCGATGATCGAGATGCTGCTCTACTCCCGCCCCGGCCACCTGGAACTTCTGCCCGCCCTGCCCGACGCCTGGGCCGCCTCGGGCTCCCTCTCCGGAGCAAACGCACGCGGCGGCTTCGTCGTCGATCTACGCTGGCGGGATGGGAAACCGACCGAAGCACGGATCCGCAGCGTCGGCGGCCGCACCACGACGGTCGCGTACGCGGGGAGCGCTCGCACCGTGACGCTGAAGCCGGGTGCCGCCGTCACTCTGAAGGGCTTCGGCCGATGAGGCGTCGGACAGCCCGGGGCGCCCGGCTGCTCGCCGTCACGGTAGCCGCCGCCGCGTTCCAGGCCACGCCCGCACCCGCCCTCGTCAGCCCGCCCGACGGGGTGATCACCTGGGGCACCAGCGCCTACGGCATCGGCGAGGCGGCAGCCGACCGCGGTTACCGCATGGTCGTGCACACCAGCGTCGGCGGCCGGGACCCGCGCATCCGGCTCTCCAACGCCTTCGGGGACCGGCCGGTGACCTTCGACAGCGTCTACGCCGGCCTCCAGCTGAAGGACGCCGAGCTGGTGCGCGGCACCAACCGGCGGCTCACCTTCGACGGCTCGTCCTCCGTCACCGTGGAACCCGGCACCACCGTGTACAGCGACCCGCTGTCCGGGCAGCTGGACGCCGAGTCGAACCTGGTCGTCAGCCTGCACACTCCGGACGGGGCGGGCCCGGTCACCGGCCACTGGATGGCCATGCAGACGTCGTACGCCACTCAGGGAGATCACACCGCCGAGGAGAGCGGCAGCCAGTGGACCGAGACCGTCGGGTCCTGGTTCTACCTCGACGCCGTCTCGGTGCGCACGGCCGCGGCCACCGGTGCCGTGGTCGCGCTCGGCGACTCCATCACCGACGGCTGGCAGTCCACGACCGACCGCAACCGCCGCTGGCCCGACTACCTCGCCCGCCGCCTCCAGAAGGCGCACACCGCGGTCAAGGGGGTGGCCAACGAGGGGATCTCCGGCAACAAGGTGCTGGCCGACGGCGCCGGGCCGAGCGCCCTGAACCGGCTGGACCGGGACGTGCTCTCCCAGCCGGGTGTGCGTACCGTGTTCCTCTTCGAGGGCGTCAACGACCTCAAGGCACACAGCGGCGTCACCGCACAGGACCTGATCGGCGGCTACCGCCAGATCGTCGACCGGGCCCACGACGCCGGCAAGTGCGTGGCCGTCTCCACCATCGCCCCGTTCAAGGGGTGGCCGGAATGGGACCCGGCCGCCGAGGCCGTACGGCAGGAGGTCAACGAGTTCATCAGGAGCCACCGCGAGGAGTTCGACGCGGTCACCGACTTCGACCACGTCCTGCGCAGCCCCTACGACCACGAGCGGATGCTGCCCTTCTTCGACGGCGGCGACCACATCCATCCGGGCGACAAGGGAATGCAGGCGATGGCGGACGCCGTCGACCTGAACAGCCTGGACTGTGCCCGCGACTGACAGCCGGTCAGCCGTTGCCCGCCGTCTCCGGGGCGATCAGCCCCTCGCGGTAGGCGACGGCCACGGCCTCGGTGCGGCTGGCGGCGCCCAGCTTGGCGAGGATGTTGGAGACGTGCACGCTGGCCGTCTTGCCGCTGATGAACAGCTCCTCGCCGATCTGCCGGTTGCTGCGGCCGCGAGCGAGCAGCCGCAGCACATCCTGCTCGCGAGCCGTGAGCGGGGACGCGGTGGGCGGGGCATCGGCCAGCCTGCCGCGCCGGATCAGCTCGTCCACCTGCTCCAGCAGCACTTTTGCCCCGAGCCGGGCGAACACCTCGCGAGCGGCACGTGCCTCGACCGCGGCCTCCTCACGACGCTCGGCCGCGAGCAGGGCCTCGGCGTACCGCAGCCGACAGCGCGCCAATTCGTACACGTCACCGAAGTCGAACGCGGCGACCGCCTTCGCCCACGCCGCCGCGTCCGGGCCGGAAATGGCCCGCGTCCACTCCGCCTCGGCCCGCGCCAGCCACGCCTGCCCCTCCGGCCCCTGCGGTACTCCGCCGTGCACGGCGAGGGCCCTGGCCGACGCCAGCAGCTCGGTCGCGGTCTCCGCCCACCGATGCGCTCCTTCCTGGTCTCCCCTGAGACGCAGATCGGTGGCCCGGTCGGAGACCGCGGACAACGCGAGGGCGGCCAGCCGGACGGTGACGTGGGGACGCGTACCCGCGTCGTCGGTGAGGACCGTGACGGTGGACCGCATCCGCTCCACGGCCGCCTCCGCATCACCCCGCAGGGCCGCCGCGTCGGTCAGCGCGATTCCCGCGACGAGCGTGGCCATCCAGTCGAACGGCCCCTCCAGCAGTGTCCGGGCCCGGTCGACGGCCCTGAAGTCACCGCGCGCGAGCGCCACGTAGAGCGCGGGCGCGACCCTGTACCCACCGGCCGCGGGCAGCACCTCGGCATCGGTGCTCGCCGCCCGGACACAGTCGTCCCAGCGGCCCAGCGTGTACAGCACCAGCAGATGGAGATAGCGCATCTCCATCGGATACGGCGACGACAGCAGCCCGGCCCGACGGGCGCGGTCCAGCCCCTCCGTGATCCAGGGCAGACACTCTTCCAGGTGCCCGGACTCGAAGGTGCCGACGGCGAGATTGAACAGCGCACGCATCTCCACCGGCGCGTTGCCCGAACTGCGGGCCAGCTCCCACGCCCGCCGCAACCCCTCCCGACCCTCCACCGAGCGACGGCCGCCGCCCTCGATGACCGCCAGGGAGATCAGCAGGTCCGCCTGGGCGTCGGTCACGCCCAGCTCCTCCGCCCTGCCGAGGGCCAGCCGGGCGACCCGCAGCGCGGTCTCGTTCTCCCCGACGTGGCGGGCCGCCAGCACATGTGTCGCCGCGGCCCACACCCAGGTACGGGACGGGGGATCCGCGGGGATCATGTCGAGCGCCTCGCTGCTGTAGGCGAAGGCCGCGGTGAGGTTGTCGACGGTCATCAGGTTCCCGGCGAGCGTGTAGCGCACCAGGGCGGCGAGTTCGGAGTCCGCCTCCTGGCCGACACCGGCGAGCGCGGCCCTCGTGAGGGAGACCGCCCGGTGCAGTTCACCGGTGTGCGCGGCCGCCGCCGAGGCCCGCAGCATGAGCCGTACCCGGTCGACCCCCTCACCCGTGGGCCGCGCGGACGGCTCCACAGCCGACCACAGATCGAGGGCCGCCTCCAGATGCCGTAGCTCCTCGGCGGGCGCCCCCACCCGCAGGGCATGGTCGGCGGCCTCCAGGGACGCGGCGAGCGCGGGGGCCAGCTCATGGCTCTCCCGGTAGTGATGGGCCCGCTCCGCCGCGCTCTTGGCCCGGTGCCCCCGCCCGTCGAGCAGCCGGGCGAACGCCCCGTGCAACCGCGCCCGCTCACCCGGCAGCAGATCGGCGTACACAGCCTCCCGGGCCAGGGCGTGCCGGAACGCGTAGGTGTCGCCGTCCCCCGGCACCAGCAGCTGCCGTCCGATGGCCTCCCGCAGTGCGGCTTCCAGCTCCTCCTCGGGCAGCCCTACGGCGTCCCGCAGCAGGTCGTGCTCGACCCGCCGGCCGGCCACGGCGGCCGTACGCAGCACCTGCTGAGCGGTGTCCGACAGCTGCTCGAACCGGATCAGCAGCACATCCGCGAGCCCACTGGGCACCCCGCCGTCCCCGCTGCCCGTGGCGGCGAGCAGTTCCTCGGCATAGAAGGCGTTGCCCTCGGCCCGCTCGACGATCCGCCGCACCGTGGTGTCCGGCAGCGGCCCTTCCCGCAGCGCCCGCACCAGCCGCGCCACCTCGGCGTCGCCCATCGGCCGCAGCTCCAGCCGCTCTACGGCGGGCAGCCGCACCAGCTCGGCGAGCAGCGGACGCAGAGGATGACGCCGGTGCAGGTCATCGGCCCGGTAGGAGGCGAGCACCGCCAGCCGATGCGTGGGCGCCCCGCCCGCCGCCCGCTGCAAGATCCCCCGGCTGAGCAGAAACCGCAACAGATCCCGTGACGACTGATCGGCCCAGTGCAGATCCTCCAGGACGAGCAGCAGCGGAGCGATGTCCGCCAGATCGGCGAGCAGCCCCGCGATCCCCTCGAACAACCGAAGCCGATCGCCGGAGTCGCCGGTGGAGCCACCACCCAACAACCGCTCCACCACCGGATACGCGCCGAGAACGTCGGCGAACCGCTCATCCTGGGCGAGAGCCCCCAACACCTCGGTGAACGGCAGATAAGGCAGCCCGACATCCCCGAGATCAACACAGTGCCCGGTGAGCACGGTCATCCCGGCCCGCGAAGCCCGCTCCGCGACCTCGTCCAACACCCGCGTCTTCCCGACACCGGCGTCCCCGGCGACGAGCACGGCACGAGCCTCCCCCCTGCGGGCCCGCTCCAGCACACCGGAAAGCCTGCCAAGCTCGTCGTCCCGCCCGATGAGCGGAGCACTGATGGAGATCTGCGACACGACTACATCCTGGCACGCGACACTGACAGCGCATGTGGTCAAGGGGCTCGGTGACCTCCTCAGGGGCGCGGGGCTGTGTCAATATGCGGCTCCGCCGCGTGGGCGCGACCAGCCACGACGTACCCGCACCCGCCGTCAGACAGGTCGCCCCGAGCTCCTAGGCGCTCACCGCCGCAACACCCGCGCCCAGTCAGAAGGCACCCGCCCCGCCGGCCCAGGCGCCGGCTGCCCCTCCGGATGACTCCCCGGCGCCGCCAACTCCGGCCCCGCCTCGAACATCTCACCCGTCTCGAAGTTCCAGAACCACTCCTCACCCGGCTCGAAGCTCTGCACCAGAGGATGACCGGAATCCCGGAAATGCCCGGTGGCATGCTGCCCGGGCGAGGAGTCACAGCACCCCACATGCCCGCACTGCGCACACCGCCGCAGATGGAACCACCAGCCGCCCACCGCGTCGCACTCCACGCACCCGTCCCCGCTCGGCGGCACGCTCGGGTCGATCCCCTTGATGTCGGTCACTCCGGCTCCTCGGTCGTGTCGTTGTCCACGGCGGTCAGCGGAAGCAGCACCTGGAAGCGCGTGTCCCCGGGCGACGACTCCACCTGAAGCGTTCCGTGGTGCTTGTTGACCACGATCCGCCAGGAGATGTCGAGCCCGAGCCCGGTCCCCTCACCCACGGGCTTGGTGGTGAAGAAGGGATCGAAGATCCGCCCCCGGATGTCCGGTGGCACCCCGGGCCCGGTGTCCCGGAACTCCACGAGCAGCCGGTCGTGATCCAGAGCCGTCCGGACGGTCAACGTCCCTTCGCCGCCCTCGCTGTTGATCGCGTGCACCGCGTTGTCGATCAGGTTCGTCCATACCTGGTTGAGCTCGGCCGGGTAGGCCGGAATCCTCGGCAGCGTCCGGTCGTACTCCTTGACGACCTTGATCTGCGACCCGATCTTTCCTGACAGCATCAGCAGCGTACTGTCGAGGAGTTCGTGCACGTCGGCCACCTGGTACGGCGCCCGGCCCAGCTGCGAGTACTGCTTCGCCGCGTCGACGAGATGGGAGATGCGGGCCGTGGAGTCGTTGATCTCGTCCATCAACAGCTCTGTCTCGACGGTGTAGTTGAGCCAGCCGATCGCGCTCGGCAGGATCTCCTCGTCCACGGCCGCCGCGACCTGGTCCAGCCAGTCGACGTCGAGGCCGGCCTGCACGAAGGCGGGCGCGATCCGCCAGCCCTCCTGGATGTCGTGGTCGTCGAGCCAGTCGCTCAGCGCGTCCTCCCGGTCGGAGGCCTCCAACGGGCTCAACGTCGGTGCCTTCGCGACGCGTTCGGCGGTCCGCTCCTGGATGTCGATGAGGTTGGCCATGACCTCCGGGGCGTAGTTCCCCTGTGCGATGACGGCGAGCTTGTGCCGCATCTTGCCGACCCGTTCCCGCAGCGTGGCGGTGGCCCGAACGGCCGCGGCCGCCGGGTTGTTGAGTTCGTGCGTCAGACCGGCCGACAACGAGCCGAGCGCCAGGAGCCGTTCACGCTGCCCGATGGCCCGCTGGGTGTTCTTCGAACCGAAGAACAGCCCCTCCAGCAGATGGACCGCCATCGGGAACCACTCCTGCATGAAGGCCGCGAACGTCTCGGCGGGCAGCACGAAGAACCGCGAAGGCTCCGTCACCCGCATGGAGTTGTTGTAGGCCTGCCGCACCCGGTCCCCGAGATAGGCCTGCATGGACCCCGAGTACACCCCGCGCTGCGAGGTGCGGCTGACCTCGACGTCGTCGCCGCCCACCCGGCGGGAGAGCACGACCGTGCCCTCGATCATCACGTAGAGACAGGTGGCGGGTTCACCTTCGGTGTACACCGGCCCGGGCTCGAACTTCTCGACACGCCCCGCGGCGCACAGCTGCCCGAGCTGCTCGGGGGAGAGCTTCTCGAACAGGAACAGCGAGCCGATCTCCGCGGGGCTGCACGGCATCAACCGCCCGCTCACGACTGCTCCAGATACCGGTGGACGAGCATCACGGACATCGCTCCCTCTCCGACGGCGGACGCGACCCGCTTCGCGGACTCGGCGCGCGCGTCGCCCGCGACGAACACGCCCGGAATGTTGGTCTCCAGGTGGTACGGCGGCCGGTCCAGCTCCCAGTCCGCGGGCGGCCGCCCGTCGGAGGTGAGGTCGGGACCGGCCAGGATGAACCCGTGCTCGTCCCGCAGCACCGTGCCGTCCAGCCAGCCGGTCAGCGGGGCCGCGCCGATGAACACGAACATCCACTGCGCGTCGACGAGTTCGGTCTCCCCGGTCTCCGTGTCGCGCAGGGTGAGTTGCTCCAGATGGTCGGAGCCGTGCGCCGACTCCACGACGGTACGCGCGCGTACCGAGATGTTGGGGGCCTCGTTGATCTGCTGGATCAGATAGTGCGACATCGACGCGGCGAGGTCGGGGCCGCGCACCAGCAGGGTCACCGACTTGGCGCCCCTGGAGAGGTACATGGCCGCCTGTCCGGCCGAGTTGGCGCCGCCGACGATGTACACGTCCTGACCCTGGCAGGAGGCCGCCTCTGTCAGCGCCGAGCCGTAGTACACCCCGCACCCGGTCAGGTCCGTGCAGCCCGGCGCGTCCAGCTGCCGGTACGACACGCCGGTCGCCAGGATCACGCTGTGCGCGGCGACCGCGGAGCCGTCCGAGAACCGCACGGTGCGGGCCGCGCCGTTGACCTCCAGCGCCGACACCTCACGGGCGGTGAGGATCTCGGCGCCGAACTTCGCCGCCTGCCGCCGGGCCCGGTCGGTGAGCTGCGCGCCCGAAACACCGTCGGGGAAGCCCAGGTAGTTCTCGATCCGGGAGCTCTGCCCGGCCTGCCCGCCGGTCGCCGACCGCTCCACGAGCACGGTCCGCAGTCCCTCGGAGGCCCCGTACACGGCCGCGCCGAGCCCGGCCGGGCCGCCGCCGATGACGACGAGGTCGTAGAAGTCGGCCGTGGGCGTGGTGGCAAGGCCCACGTGGGCGGCCAGGTCGGGCGCCTCCGGCTTGACCAGGGGAGTGCCGTCCTGGGTGATCACCACCGGCAGCCGCTGTCCGTCCTCGCCCGCCGCGGCCAGCAACCGCTGCCCCTCGGGCTCGTCCGACGAGTACCAGCGGTACGGCACCTGGTTGCGGGCCAGGAACTCGCGTACGTCCGAGGAGCGCGCCGACCAGCGGTGTCCGATCACCTTGGTGGCGGGCACCGGCCGGTAGTCGCTGCAGCGCCATGCCTCCAGGAGGTCGTCCAGGACGGGGTAGAGCTTCTCCTCGGGCGGGTCCCATGGCTTGAGGAGATAGTGGTCGAGGTCGACGACGTTGATCGCGTCGATCGCCGCGTTGGTGTCCGCGTACGCGGTCAGCAGCACGCGGCGGGCGCCCGGGTACACGTCCAGGGCCTGTTCGAGGAACTCGATGCCGTTCATCTGCGGCATGCGGTAGTCGGCCAGGATCACCGCCACGAGGTCGCCGCGCAGCTTCAGCTCCCGCAGTGCCTCCAGCGCGGACTCGCCGGACTCCGCGCGCACGATCCGGTACGACTCGCCGTAGCGCCGCCGCAGATCGCGGGCGACGGCGCGGGAGACCCCCGGGTCGTCGTCCACGGTCAGGATGACGGTCCGCGCCGATTCGGCGGCCTGTGCCATACGTCTCCCACCCCGAGGTCGGTCAGGGCGCGGCGCCCGTGGGCACCGGCCCGGTCCCGCCCATCGTATGTTCGTTCGCCCGGCTTCGTGCAGGGATGACTGACCCTGCCGGTGTCAGGCTCGGCGCTGACCCAGCACGCAGAACTCGTTCCCCTCGGGATCGAGGAGCGTCACCCACGACTGCTCGCCCTGTCCGATGTCCGCGTGCCGCGCGCCCAGCGCGAGGAAGCGGGCGACCTCGGCCTCGTGGTCGTCCGGCCGGAAGTCGAGATGGAGCCGGTTCTTGACGGTCTTCGCCTCCGGAACCGGCACGAACAGCAGCCCCGGCATCCGGTCCTTCTCGGGGCGGATCTCGAACTCGTTCGGATCGTCCTCGACCACCACCCAACGCAGCGCCTCGGCCCACCAGCGACCTAGGGCGCCGGGGTCGGCCGAGTCCACGATTACCTGTTCCCATTCCAAGGTCATTTCGGCAGCGTAGTGAAGACTGGGCCCGGACGTCACCGCGACAAGGGAGGCCAGTGCATGACGCGCCCGATCACCGCAGGCATCGACGGAACCGAGGAGAGCCTCGCCGCGCTGGGCTGGGCCGCGCGGGAGGCGGTCCGGCGCGGGACGGGGCTGCGGGTGGTGCACGCGTGGCGGTTCCAGCCCTACGAGGGGATCGACGCGGGGGACCGGGACACCCAGGCGGGCTGGGCGCGGGAGGCCACGGACGAGGCCGTGCAGGCCGTCACAGCACGGCACACGGGACTCGACGTGTCCACCGACGTCGTCGAGGGCGGCAGCGTGGACGTGCTGGTCGGCGCCGCGGCGGACGCCGAGTTGCTGGTGCTGGGTTCTCGCGGCCATGGGCCGGTCGTGGGCTTTCTGCTGGGCTCGGTGGGCCAACAGGTGATCGCCGAGGCGGTGCGGCCCGTGGTCCTGGTGCGCGCCGGTGACCAGGCCACCGCGGAGGCCGCCGGCCGGGAGATCGTCGTGGGCCAGGAGGGCGATCCTGAGGACAGCGCCGACGTCCTGCGGTTCGCCTTCGAGACGGCGGCGGCACGGGGAGCTTCCGTGCGTGCCGTACGGGCCTGGACGCTGCCGCCGGTGTTCGCCTACAGCCCCGGCTCGATGAAGCTCCTCGACGAGACCGGCGGCCTTGAGCCGTACGAGAAGAAGGCCCTCGCGACGGCGCTGCAGCCGTGGCGCGAGCGCTTCCCCGGCGTGCCGGTGGTCGAGCATGTGGAGATGGGCAGCGCGGGGCAGGTGCTGCTGTCGGTGACCGCGCGGGCCCAGCTGATGGTCGTCGGCCGCCGGTCCCGCCGTACGGCCGTGGGCGCCCGGATCGGCTCGGTCGCGCACGGCGTGCTGCACCACGCGGACTGCCCGGTGGCCGTGGTCCCGCACTCCTGAGTCAGTCGGCCACGGTGGGTTCGAGCGTCTCGCGCGCCTTGGGGAGGATGTTCTCGATGTAGTCCTTGACGGCCGTGTCGATCCCGATGTCGTGCTGGGCCCGCTCGGACAGGTACCAGCGGTGCTCAAGCAGTTGGTGGTAGATCTCGGCCGGGTCCATCGAACCCCGCATTTCCAGCGGTACGGCCCGCACGGTCGGCCGGAAGACGTCCCGCACCCAGCGGTGCGCGAGGACCTCGGGGCGGGCGCCGAGGGGGTCGCCCGGGGCGTAGTCGTCCTGGGTGGCCATCCAGCTCTCCAGGTCGTTCAGGAGCCGCCGGGCCTGGTTCTCCTCGGTGTCCAGGCCGGTCAGGCGCAGCAGTTGGCGCTGGTGGTGACCGGCGTCCACCACCTTGGGCACGAAGGTCACCGTGTCGCCGTTCGGCGCGTGCTCGATCTGCATCTCGGCCACGTCGAAGCCGAGGTCGTTCAGACGCCGGATCCGGCGCTCGATGAAGTGGTACTTGCCCGCCGGGTAGACGGACCTGCGGGTCAGCTCCTCCCACAGGCGCCCGTAGCGGGCGCAGATCTCCATGCCGAACTCGATCGGGTCCACGGAGGGGTGCAGTGCCCCGGAGGCCTCCAGGTCGAGGAGTTCGCCGCTGATGTTCACGCGGGCCAGGTCGAGGTCGTAGTCCCGCTGCCCGGGGCTGAGCTGCGGATGCAGGTCTCCGGTCTCGGCGTCCACGAGATAGGCGGCGTAGGCGCCCGCGTCGCGCCGGAACAGGGTGTTGGACAGCGAGCAGTCGCCCCAGGCGAACCCGGCCAGGTGCAGCCGGACCAGAAGAACGGCCAGCGCGTCCATCAGCCGGTGCATGGTCGCGGGCCGCATGGTCGTCTCGAACATCGAGCGGTACGGCATCGAGCCGCCCAGATGCCGGGTGACCAGCACGGACTCCAGTGGGGCGTCCTCGCCGTCGGTACGGCCGGTGACCACGGCCAGCGGGTCGACCGCCGGGATGGAGAGCCGGTCCAGGTCGCGCAGCAGTTCGTACTCGCGCAGCGCGGGGCGCTCGGCCAGTTCCTTCACGGCGATGACCTCGTCGCCCGCGCGGGCGTAGCGCACCACGTGACGGGATATGCCGCGCGGCAGCGGGACCAGGACCTCCTCCGGCCACTCCTCCAGCGGCAGGTGCCACGGCAGTTCGAGCAGGAGCGCGGGGTGCTCCGGGTTCGTAGCGCTGATCTGCAGTGCCATGGCTGGTCTGTCCCTGTCTCGCCGGTGATCGTCACCTCACCTTAGAGCGCGCGGTCCCTGGCCTGAAGTGCCGCTTCACGGACCGGACCGAGGTGCGCCGGGCCGTGCCCGGGCAGCAGGATGTCGCCGTCCAGCTCCGCGAACACGTCCAGCGAGGCCACCGCCCGGGCGCGCTCGTGGTGGAACATGTCCGGCAACAGCTGGGGCCCCTTCACCCGCGAGATGGGGTGACCGCTCACCAGGCCGTCGCCCGAGATCACCACCCCGCGCTCGGGGAGATGGAACGCGCAGTGCCCGTCGGTGTGACCCGGTGTGTACACGGGCACGGGCCGGCCCGGCAGATCGAGCGCGCCCTCCGTCGGGAACGGCTGCGGGGAGGCGACCGGCACATGGGCCGTGCCGCCCGAGCGGATCGCGTGCAGTGCCCACGGCAGCACACCGGGCCGCCAGCCGTTCCTCACGACCGTCCCGACCGACACCTGGTGCAGGAACTCCCGCCGCGCGTGCGGCACTTCGGCCTCGTGCAGATACACCGGGGTGCCGTAGGCGCTGCGCAGGAACTCGGCGGAGCCCAGGTGGTCGTTGTGGGCGTGCGTGATGAGGACGGCGGTGACCGCCTCCGGTGAACTGCCCACCTCCGCAAGCGAGGCGAGCAGCTGCTCCCGGTCGCCCGGGTAGCCGGTGTCGATCAGCGTGGCGGAGTTCCCCTCGGTCAGGATCACCCAGTTGGTGTTGCTGCCGTGCACCAGATAGGTGCCGTCCGCGACTTGCTGCACGCCCGCGCTCATGATCGCCCCGCCCGCTGAGTACCTGCCCGACGGCACACAGCAAAGCAGACGCTCAGGCGATCCGGAGCGGCGGGTACCGGTCCTCCAGCGGTCAACTGTCCCGGGGCCTCCGGGCCAACTGCTCCCGGGCTTCGGCGCCCAACTGCCCCTGGGCGGCCGCCCTCAACGCCCGCCGTCGGTCCTCAGCGCCGGCCCCCGGTTTTTCCGCGCCTGCCTCCCCGGCCGTCCCGCCCAACCCCCGGAGGGACGAGGCTGCCTCCGGCACCGTCCGCCGGAGGCAGCCCCCGCGCGCAGCCGAAGCAGCCGCCTCTCTGCCTCAGCGCACGCCGTGCGGGCGGAACTGGATGCTGATCCGCGGTCCCGTCGCGCGCGTGGTCTTCGGTACGGCGTGCTCCCAGGTGCGCTGGCAGGAGCCGCCCATCACGATCAGGTCGCCGTGTCCCAGCGGCCGTCGCACCGTCTCCCGGCCGCCGCGCACCGGGCGCAGCACCAGATCGCGGGGTGCGCCCACGGAGAGGATCGCGACCATCGTGTCCTGGCGGGCGCCCCGCCCGGTCCGGTCCCCGTGCCAGGCGACGCTGTCCCGGCCGTCGCGGTAGTAGCACAGGCCGGCCGTGGCGAACGGCTCGCCCAGTTCGTCGGCGTAGTGCGCGGTGAGCGCCTCCCGCGCCTCGGTGATCACGGGATGCGGCAGTTCGTCCTCGGCCCCGTAGAAGGCGAGCAGCCGCGGTACGTCCACGACGTGGTCGTACATCGTGCGGCGCTCGGCGCGCCACGGCACCTCGGCGGCCAGCTGTTCGAACAGGGCGTCCGAGCCGCCGAGCCATCCGGGCAGTACGTCGATCCAGGCGCCGAGACCGAGCACGGTACGGCGGATCCCGGCCAGGGAACCGAGCCGGAGCTGGTCGGTCTGGTCGAAGAGGGAGCCCTGAAGGTGCGCGGTCATGAACCCAGCGTACCCCTTATTCGAAAATCTGTTCCCATGGAGCCGTGGGTCCGTTCGACTCTTTCGATACATCGCTGTATCGGATACATTCGCGTATCGAACGGAGGGCCCGACATGGCGATCGAAGACACGACCAGGCGTGTGACCAGGCGCCGGGTCCGTACGCGTGCCAATCTCCTCGACGCGGCCTTCGCGGTCTTCGCCGCCAAGGGCTTCGGGCGGGTGTCGATCGAGGAGGTCTGCGAGGCCGCCGGATACAGCAGGGGCGCTTTCTACTCGAACTTCGACAGCCTGGACGAGCTCTTCTTCGCCCTGTACCAGCAGCGGGCCGACCTCATCGCGGACCAGGTCTCCGGAGCCCTCGCCCTCGACGGGCCGGGCCTCGACGTTCCGGCCGCCGTCGACCGGGTCACCGAGGTCCTGCTCCTCGACCGGGACTGGCTTCTGGTGAAGACCGACTTCCTGGTGCACGCAGCCCGCGCACCCGAGGTCGCCGAGACCCTGCTCGAACACCGGGCCCGGCTCAGGCGGGCGATCGCCGACCGGCTGGCACGCACGCGTGGGCACGCCGAACTGCCCGCCGTGCTGGTCGATGCCGAGGGCGCCGCGCATGCCGTGGTCGCCGCCTACGACGGGGTCACCGTCCAACTGCTGCTGGACGCGGACGTCGAGCGCGCCCGCGTGTGGCTCAAGCAACTGCTCACCGCGCTGCTCACCGACGGCAGCGACACCACCGTATGAGGGAAGGGACGGTCGCCATGGATGCCGACGTCATCGTCGTCGGAGCGGGGCTCGCGGGCCTGGTCGCCGCGCACGAGCTCACCAGCCGCGGCAGGAGGGTCGCCCTGGTCGACCAGGAGAATGCCGCCAACCTCGGCGGCCAGGCATTCTGGTCCTTCGGCGGGCTCTTCCTCGTCGACTCCCCGGAACAGCGCCGCCTTGGCATCAAGGACTCCTTCGACCTCGCCTGGAGCGACTGGCAGGGCAGCGCGGGGTTCGACCGGATCGACGACGAGGACTCCTGGGCGGTGCGCTGGGCGCGCGCCTACGTCGAGTTCGCGGCCGGCGAGAAGCGGTCCTGGCTGGAGGGGCACGGCATCAAGTTCCTGCCCACCGTCGGCTGGGCCGAGCGCGGTGACCTCACCGCCCACGGACACGGCAACTCCGTGCCGCGCTTCCACATCGCCTGGGGCACCGGCACCGGCGTCGTCGAACCCTTCGTCGGATACGCCAAGCAGGCCGCGCGCGACGGACTGCTGACCTTCTACCACCGCCACCAGGTCGACGAACTCGTCGTCGAGGAGGGCACCGCCCGCGGAGTGCGCGGCACCGTCCTCGCGGAGGACAACTCCGCGCGCGGTGTCGCCTCCAACCGTGACCGCGTCGGCGACTTCGAGCTCACCGCCCGGGCCGTCGTCGTCACCACCGGCGGCATCGGCGCCAATCACGACATCGTCCGCCGCTACTGGCCCGAACGGCTCGGCAACCCGCCCACCGAGATGGTCACCGGCGTGCCCGCCTACGTCGACGGCCGCATGCTCGACATCAGCGCGGGCGCCGGTGTCCGTCTGGTCAACCGCGACCGCATGTGGCACTACACCGAGGGCATCCAGAACTGGGACCCCATCTGGCCGGGCCACGGCATCCGCATCCTGCCCGGACCGTCGTCCATGTGGTTCGACGCCCTCGGCCGCCGGCTGCCCGAGCCGTGTCTGCCCGGCTACGACACCCTCAGCACGCTCAAGCACCTGCGCACCACCGAGGACATCGCGGAGCACGACCACTCCTGGTTCATCCTCACCCAGAAGATCATCGAGAAGGAGTTCGCGCTCTCGGGTTCCGAGCAGAACCCCGACATCACCGCCAAGGACCGCGCGGGCTTCCTCAAGGAGCGCATCCTCGGCAAGGGGGCGCCGGGCCCGGTCGACGCGTTCCTGCGCAAGGGCGCGGACTTCGTGACCGCCCCAAACCTGGAACAGCTCGTCGAGAAGATGAACGGGCTGACGGACAAGGCACTCCTGGACGCCGCCTCGATCCGCCGCCAGATCGAGGCCCGCGACCACCAGATCGCCAACTCCTACAGCAAGGACGCCCAGGTGCAGGGCATCCGCAACGCCCGCCGCTACATCGGCGACCGCCTCGGCCGGGTCGCCACCCCGCACCGCATCCTCGACCCGGCCGCCGGACCCCTGATCGGCGTCAAGCTGCACATCCTCACCCGCAAGACCCTCGGCGGCATCCAGACCGACCTGGACTCCCGCGCCCTGGGCACCGACGGCAAGCCCCTCGAAGGCCTCTACGCGGCGGGCGAGGTCGCCGGCTTCGGCGGCGGCGGAGTCCACGGCTACAACGCGCTGGAGGGCACCTTCCTCGGCGGCTGCCTCTTCTCCGGACGCGCGGCGGGACGGGCGGCGGCGAAGCAGGTCGCCTAGCGCGCTCCTGACGGCTCTCGTCCGCCCGCCCGGCGATCGCCCCGCTCGACGGGAGCCACCTCATGTAGCGCCACGCGCCTCGCGGGGCGCAGCAGTTGCGGCCCGCGGCCCGTGGTCAAGAGCGGTCAGAAGCGCCCGAGGGCCGCTTCGGCCGATCAGGCGGGCTCGAAGGTACGGCACCGCGAGAGCGCGTGGGAGCGGGGTCCGGCGGGGCGCAGGTCGGCGGCCGGGCCCTGGGACGTCGGTCTGTTCGCCGGGCAGGTCGCCGACCCCAACAGCCGTACCAGCACCGTGGTGTGTCAGGCGGGCTCCAAGATACGGCGCCGCAGGAGCGCAGGAAGGCGGGGGCCGGTGGGGCGCAGGTCGGCGTGCCGGGCCCTGGGACGTCGGTCTGTTCGCCTGTTGGTCTACGACTCCAACAGCCGTACCAGCACGGTGGCGTGGCTCTGTTCCGGTGTCTTCGACGCGGTCAGCAGGGTCACGTCGCCCTTGCTCGCCAACTCCCGGACCCGGTCCAGAAGTCCGGCCGCCTCGGGATCGGCCAGTTCCGCCTCGTACCGCTCGGCGAACTCCTCGTACGAGCCCTCGCCCGCGTGATACCAGCGGCGCAGCTCGGTCGACGGGGTGAGCGCCTTCGGCCACTCGTCCACGCGGGCCGCGTCCTTGGACAGTCCGCGCGGCCACAGCCGGTCGACCAGGACGCGTACGTCGTCCCCCGGCTCCGGGGGTTCGTAGACACGGCGGATGCGAACGCTCACGGGAGGTCTCTCGACGAAGGGGCGAGTGCGTCGGAGCGTACTGCGGAGCGCGGCGTGACTTGACCTGTCGGAGGGCGAGTTGCGGGGGAGGCGGCCTTTAGGGTGAAGCCCTCGTCCGCCCCCCACCTGGAGGAGTCCACGTGCCGAAGGCCGTCAGACGCACCTTCGTCCTCGCCACCACCCCCGTCACCCTCGTGGCGCTCCTCGGGGCCGCGTCACCCCCGTCGACGGGCGCGTCCGGAGCCGGTGACCCCTACTTCCCGCTGGCCGGCAACGGCGGCTACCACGTCGGCCACTACGACCTGACACTCCGTTACGACCCCGGCAGCGGACACCTCGACGGCAAGGCGGTCCTCACCGCCCGCGCCACCCAGCGCCTCAGCCGCTTCGACCTCGACTTCGAGGGACTGACGGTCACCGGACTGACGGTCGATCACACCAAGGCCGACTTCCGCCGTGACGGACAGGAACTGGTCGTCACGCCGCGGCGTGCCCTGCGCAAGGGGGAACGATTCACCGTCACCGTCTCCTACCAAGGCAAGCCCGGCCCCGTCACCGACCCGGACGGCTCGCTCGACGGCTGGATCCCCACCGACGACGGGGCCTTCGTCGCCGGTGAGCCGCAGGGCGCCATGACCTGGTTCCCGGCGAACAACCACCCCACGGACAAGTCGTCGTACGACTTCACGATCACCGTCCCCAAGGGGCGCACCGCGGTCGCCAACGGCGTCCTCCTCTCCCAGCGGACCGCGCACGGCGCGACCACGTTCCGCTGGCGCCAGAGCGAGCCCATGGCCGCCTATCTGGCCACGGCGACCGTCGGGAAGTTCAAGGTGGAGCAGTTCACCACCAGGAACGGCATCCGCGTCTACAACGCCGTCGACCCGCGCGAGGCCGCCGCCGCGGCACCCGTCCTGAAGAAGCTGCCGTCGGTCCTGGAGTGGGAGACCAAGTTCTTCGGGCCCTACCCGTTCCGTGCCGCCGGCTCGATCGTGGACCGGGCCCCGAACGTCGGCTACGCGCTGGAGACCCAGTCCCGACCGGTCTACGACCGGGCGCCCGACGTGAGCACCCTCGTCCACGAGAACGCCCACCAGTGGTTCGGGGACTCCGTCTCGCTCACCTCGTGGAAGGACATCTGGCTCAACGAGGGCTTCGCGACCTACGCGGAGTGGCTCTACGCCGAACAGCACGGCGGCGACAGCGCGCAGAAGACCTTCGACGACCTGTACGCGCGCCCCGCGAGCGACGGCCTGTGGGAGTTCCCGCCCGGAGACCCCGGCAGCGGCGCCAACATCTTCGGCACCCCCGTCTACGCCCGCGGCGCCATGACCCTGCACGTCCTGCGCACGACAGTCGGCGACCGGGCGTTCTTCCGCACCCTGCGCGCCTGGGCCGCCGAGCACCGCGAGGGCAACGGCACCACCGCCCAGTTCGTGCGACTGGCGGAGCGGGTGTCGGGGAAGAAGCTGGACGGACTGTTCAAGACCTGGCTCTCTGCACCGGGGAAGCCGAACCGGCCCTAGATCCTGACGAGTTTCTTAAAAGTGTCGGTCAGAGTCGTTCCATGATCACACGCAGAACCCACGTGGCCCTGCTCGCCGCATCCCTGCTTCTCACCGGATGCGGCGGCGGCGCCGCGGCCAGCACGCAGGGCGCACCCGCGCCTTCCCGGGAGACTCCGGAGCCCACTCCCTCGCCGGAGATCTCCGTCGAGGTCGCTCCCCAGCAGATACCCGGCCTCGGTCCGAAGACCTGGGCGAAGGTACCGACCGACGCCCGGCAGGCCGTGGTCGTCACCGGGAAGGGCCGCGACTCCTCGGACTCGGCCGTCGTCCTGTACGAGCGCACCGAGGCCGGCTGGCAGGCCGGAGAGAGCTGGCCCGCGCACAACGCCCTCAAGGGCTGGACCGACCACCACATGGCAGGCGACCTGCACTCACCGATCGGCGTCTACACCCTCACGGACGCCGGAGGGCTGCTGAAGAACCCCGGCACCAAACTGACGTACGACCGCTCCGTCAGCTTCACCGCACCGGGTACCGGATTCGAGGGCGAGTCCCTGGCCGGCTCCTTCGACTACGTGATCGCCATCAACTACAACCGGCAGCCCGGCACCTCACCTCTGGACTGGACCCGCCCCATGGGCGACGGGCGCGGCGGCGGGATCTGGCTCCACGTCGACCACGGCGGTCCCACGCACGGCTGCGTCAGCATCGCCGAGGAGCACATGAAGGACCTGCTCCTCGCCCTGGACCCGGACCTCCACCCCGTCGTCGTGATGGGCGACGCGAAGTCCCTGCGACGCTGACCGCTTAGGATCCGGCGGGTGTGTGCACATGTGCTGGTAGCCGAGGACGACGAGATGCAGGCCGAACTCATACGACGGTCCCTGCTCGCGGAGGGTCACACCGCCACCGTGGTCCACGACGGCCGGGCCGCCCTGGACGCGGCCCGGCGACTCGCCCCCGACCTCGTCGTCCTGGACCTGATGCTCCCGGTGATCGACGGCTTCGGGGTGTGCCGGGTGCTGCGGCGCGACGAGGACATCCCCGTCGTGATGCTCACCGCGCGCTCGGCCGAGGGCGACGTCCTGCTGGGCCTGGAGCTGGGCGCCGACGACTACATGACCAAGCCGTACAGTCCGCGCGAGCTGATGGCCCGCATCCGGACCGTGCTCAGGCGCAGCGGACGGGGAGACCCGGCGGGGCGACGTGAGGATCCCGCCGTACGCGCAGGGGATCTCGCGGTCGATCCCGTACGGCACGAGGTGCACTGCGACGGCGCGCCCGTGGAGTGCACACCGGCCGAGTTCGAGATTCTGCTGGCTATGGTCGCCGAGCCGGAACGGGTGTTCTCCCGGCGGCAGTTGCTGGAGGTCACCCGGGGCACCGACCGGGCGTCCACCGAGCGGGCGGTGGACGTGCACATCATGAACCTGCGCCGCAAGATCGAGGCCGATCCGCGGCGCCCGGCCCGGCTGCTGACGGTGTTCGGCGTCGGCTACAAGCTCAGTGGCGGTCGCGGATGAGCCCCCGTATCCCGCTGCACAAGCGGCTTCTGGTGCGCCTGCTGATCACGTCCGGGCTCATCGCCGTGTGCTCGGTCGCCGCGACCGCCTGGCTGGCCGTGGCGACCACCACCCAGGCGCTGCGCGAGGAACAGGGGCAGGCGCTCGCCGACGACATGGAGGTGCTGGCCGAGCTCAGCGGGTACGCGGCGACCCATCCCGACTGGACGGGAGTGGGCGCGACCGTACGGGAATTGTCCGCGAAGACCGGCCGGCGTATCGCCCTCGTCACCCCCGACCGCACGACCGTCGCCGACTCGGCACCCCGCGGCACCGCCCTGCCCCCGAGCGCCGCCGCCACCGTCGATCCACTGCGCACGGACACCTACAGCGAACGCGGCGCCCAGATCAGCGGCATCGACCCCCGGGTGGTCGGCCCGTACCGGCTCACCAAGGGAGAGCGCGCCGAGGTCGACGCCAGGGCGCAGAAACGCCAGACCTGCTTCGCCCGGTTCGGCGTCGAGACGACGATCGTGCGCACCCCGAGCGGCCGCCCGGTCCTCACCGAACCGGACAGCACCGCGCCGCCCTCCTACGTGCCCGACGCCTGCGCCGACGGGGTCCTGAACATGCCGATGCCCACGGAGGAGAAGGCCCTGGACGCACTCCAGGCGGGGGCGCGCGCCTGCCTGACCCGCAAGGGCCTGAAGGGCGAGATACCGCTGAGCCTCGGCGACGGGCTCGCCGGGGCCGACCTGCCGTTCCCGTCGCAGGCACCCACCGCGGTCAATCAGGGCGCGGCCACGCAGACGCGCGAGACCCAGACCTGCCTCGACGCCGCCCGCCGCGCCCAGCTCGACCCGTACGTGGCACCGGCGGCGGAACTCTTCCTGGGCACCGGGGACACGCCCGCCGTGCTGTTCGACATGTCACCGGCCAACAAGGCCAAGGTCGTCGGCACCGCCGGGCTCGTGCTCGCCGTCACCGTCGCCGCGACCGCCCTGGTCGCCACCCGGCTGGTGCGCCCCCTGCGCGCGCTCACCGCGGCGGCCCAGCAGCCGCCCGAACTCCATGTGCGGGTGCCCGTCACCACCCGGGACGAGACCGGCATCCTCGCCGCCGCCTTCAACGACCTCACCGAACGGCGCGAACGCATCGAGGCCCAGCGCAAGGAGATGGTCAGCGACATCGCCCACGAACTGCGCAGCCCGCTCACCAACATCCGCGGCTGGCTGGAGGTCACCCGGGACGGTGTCGTCGACCCCGACCCCGCGCTGCTCGGCTCCCTGCACGAGGAGGCCCTCGTCCTCCAGCGTGTCATCGACGACCTGCAGGACCTCGCCGACGCCGATGCCGGTACCTTGCGGCTGCACCGGGAGCCCGTCCGCTGCGACGAACTCCTCCAGCAGGTCACCGCGGCCCATCGCGTCGCGGCCGGCGTGGCCCGGGTGGAGCTGCGCACCGACGTCGACGACGAGCCGTGGCTGGACGCCGACCCGGTGCGGATGCGACAGGCGCTCGGCAACCTGGTCTCCAACGCGCTGCGCCACACCCCGCCCGACGGTTCGGTCACCGTGTCCGCGCGCCGGGACGGCGACGACGTCGTCCTGGCGGTCGCCGACACCGGCACCGGTATCGCGCCCGACGACCTGCCGCACGTCTTCGACCGGTTCTGGCGCGCTGAGAAGTCCCGCAGTCGCCGTACCGGGGGCTCGGGCCTGGGCCTGCCCATCGTCCGGCACCTGGTCGCCGCTCACGGCGGCACCGCCGAGGTGACGAGCGAACCAGGTACCGGAAGCGTCTTCAGCCTGCGGCTGCCGGGCGGGCCGACGCCGTAGAACGGTACGTCCGTTGGCCGTGCGCCCCTCGGGCCGTGAGCGGGGCCGGACGACGCGCCGCTGTACGGTCTCTCAGCCGGCCCTTCTCCGCGCCGCGCGCCGGGCGAGCGCGCGGCGTTCCGTCTCGCTGGTGCCGCCCCAGACGCCGATGCCCTGTCCGGTGTCCAGGGCCCACTGGAGGCACTGCTCCTGGACGGGGCAGCGCCGGCAGACCGACTTGGCCTGCTCCGTCTGTACCAGTGCGGGGCCGGTGGTGCCGATCGGGAAGAAGAGATCGGGATCCTCGTGGCGGCACGCGGCATGGTTGCGCCAGTTGTCCATCAAAGTCACCTGCCGTCGAAGTCGTACGTGCCCTCGTGGATGCCTTACTCGCTTTCGGGTCACCTGTCGACGCGCGGTGAAACAGCCGGGTCCTGTGGGACGGCCCATGGGTCACTGCTCGCGGACGCCCCAGGGGGAGCCGTACGCGGTCAGCAGGTCCAGGAAGGGGCGGGCCGGGAAGGCCTCCGGGCCGAGGACGCCGGTGCCCGACCAGGCACCGGTGGCGAGGAGTTCGAGGGCGACGACCGGGTTCACGGCGGTCTGCCACACCACCGCCTGACACCGGTACTCCGCCATCGACCACTGGTTGTCGACCACGTGGTAGAGGTATGTCTCGCGCGGCGCCCCGTCCTTGACGCCCTTGACCCAGGTGCCCGCACAGGTCTTGCCGTGCATCCGCTCGCCCAGCGTCGCCGGATCGGGCAGACACGCGGCCACGACGTCCCGGGGCGAGACCGCGACCGGCCCGGCGGCGCTCGGCACGGTCACCGGCTCGGTGCGGTCCAGGCCCAGCAGGTGCAGCGTCTTCAGCGTCTCGATGAACTCGCGGCCCAGGCCGTACTTGAAGGTCACCCGGCGCGCGCCGACCCAGCGGGGGACGAGCAGCACCTCCTCGTGCTCCACGTTCACGCACTCGACCGGGCCGATGCCTTCCGGGAAGTCGAAGACCTCCGGCTCGCTGAAGGGCTCCGTGGTGAACCAGCCGCGGTCGGCCTCGTAGACCACGGGCGGGTTCAGGCACTCCTCGATGGTGGTCCAGATGCTGAAGGAGGGGGCGAAGTCATAGCCGTCCACGGTGAGGTTCGCGCCGTCGCGGACACCGATCTCCTCGATCTCGTCGAACAGTTCGTCGGCCGCGTACCGGGCGAAGACGTCCGACAGGCCCGGTTCCACGCCCATCCCGACGAGGGCGAGCGCGCCCGCTTTCTCCCACTCCCGCGCCTGCGCGAACTGCTCGTCGCCGAGCTTGACCCCGCACTCCTCGTACGGCCGCTCGGGATGCGGATACGACAGGGACATCGCCATGTCGACATAGGTCGCCCCGGTGGAGCGCGCCGCCCGGAACAGCGGCATCACGAACCGTGGGTCGGTGGCGCTGAGCAGCACGTCGCACGCGTGCCGGTCCAGCAGCGCGGTCACAGCCGGCTCGTCGCTCGCGTCCACGCGTTCGGCGGAGAACCGGTCGCCCCGGTCACCGAGCGCGGCGACCGCGGCCTCGGCCCGCGCGAGGTCGTGGTCGGCGACGACCATCGCGTCGAGGAACGGCCGCCGGGCGGCGATCCGGGTGATGGCGGTACCGACGCCTCCGGCGCCCACGAGCAGTACACGCATGACAAACACTCCCTGACGGTCGAAGGTCGCGGATGCAGGGGCCCCTGGGGGAGATACAAGGCCGTGCGCCCGATCAAGGTCAATGGCGTTGGCATAAGGACGCCCACGACGCCGAAGCGCGTGGTCCCCGAAGACAAACGCCGTCGGCGCAGGTCCACCAGGAGCGGGACCGTGCTGTCGGAGGGGCTGATCGTCGAGACCGCCCTGCGTATGCTCCGCGAACACGGCAGCGGCGGCCTCACCGCGCGCCGCCTCGGCCTGCCCTGGACGCCGACCCGAGCACGCTCTACCGCTACTTCCTCGGCATGGACGACCTGATCCTGGCCATCGGCGAAGCGTTGATCGGCCAGGCGTTGCAGGGCTGGGAGCTGTCGGGGGAGTGGCGGCGGGAGCTGCGCGAAGTGGGCCTCCGCATCCATACCGCGTATGTGGCCCACCCGCAGGCCGCCCTGACGACGAGCAGGGTCACCGGCCGTGCGAACGAACTGGCGGCGGACGAGGCGATCCTGGACGTCCTGCGCACGGCGGGCTTCCCTCTCTCCGACACGGTCCGGATCCACCACGCCTTCATCGACCGGACGCCGGCTTTCGCGGCCCTGGACGCGGCGTCGCCGGCCCTCCCGAGCGCTGCTTTGGACGCCGACGAATCCATGGGGAAATGCTCCTGGACAGTGTGGAGACACGGCTGGGTGACGTCCTTCAGGGGCGCGGGGACCTGCGCGACCAGCCCCGACGGACCTGAGGCCAACCGACGACAGGTCCTATCTCAACGTTTCCGACGCGGCCTCCATCCCCGCTGACGCCACCGCGGCCAACGCAGGCGAATCCAACTTCCACTGCTGCCAGTACAAAGGAACATCCACCGGCCGATCCGGCGCCAGCGAAATCAGCCGACCCTCACGCAACAAGTCCTCGGCCTGTACCTCCGGCACCATCCCCCACCCCAGCCCCAACGCGACCGCCTCGACGAACCCTTCCGACGTCGGCACCGCATGCCGCACGGGCCCGGCCCCACTGCGCCGAAGCTTCCGCAGAAACCTGTCCTGAATGTCGTCACTCCGGTCGAACGTCACCACCGGAGCCTCCGCAAGGCCATCCGCCAACGAACCTCCGAGATACCGCGAGACGAATCCCGGACTCGCCGCCGCCAGATACCGCATCCGCCCCAGCAACC
Organism: Streptomyces sp. NPDC019531; assembly: GCF_044903305.1. Classification (NCBI taxonomy): domain Bacteria; kingdom Bacillati; phylum Actinomycetota; class Actinomycetes; order Kitasatosporales; family Streptomycetaceae; genus Streptomyces; species Streptomyces sp. NPDC019531. The sequence goes on from NZ_JBJDQL010000032.1 coordinate 98,597, forward strand.
GCACGGAACATCCGGCCACCGCCTCCGGTGACGACGTCACCGCCGCCATCACCAGCCCCTCCCGCAGCAGCTCGGCGGTACGCGTCTCGTCCTCGCGCCGCAGCTCGAAGCAGAGCCGCTCCCGCCGCGGAACCCGCGTGAGCGCGCCCAGGAACCAGGTCGCGAGGGAGTCCGCGTTCACCGCGACCGACACCCGCGTCACCTCCTCCTCGCCCGGCATCCCCAGCTCGGCGAGCGCGTCCCGCTCAAGGCGGGCCAGCTGCCGGGCGAACCGCACCACCACCTCTCCCGACTCGGTCGCCCGCACCGGTTTCGTGCGCACCAGCAGCACCCGCCCCGTCCGCTGCTCCAGCGCCTTCACCCGCTGACTCACCGCCGACGGCGTCACACGCAGAGCGGCCGCCGCGGCGTCGAACGTGCCCTCGTCGACAACCGCGAGCAGCGTCCGCACCTGATCCAGGGGAAGCTCGGTCATCATCACGACAACTAATGATACGTAAGAATCTTTAGCTGTACGGGCGGTGATCGTCTCCGTACCGTCGAAGCCATGCCAGCCTCTCTGTCCGCCGCTGCCGCAGGTTTCGGCACCGGCCTCTCGCTCATCGTCGCCATCGGAGCCCAGAACGCCTTCGTCCTGCGCCAGGGCATCCGCCGCGACGCGGTCCTCGCCGTCGTCGGCATCTGCGCCCTGTCCGACGCCCTGCTCATCGCCCTCGGCGTCGGCGGGGTCGGTGCCGTGGTGGTCGCCTGGCCGGGCGCGCTCACCCTGGTCGGCTGGATCGGCGGCGGGTTCCTGCTCTGCTACGGCGCCCTCGCCGCCCGCCGGGTCCTTAGGCCGGGGGAGTCGGGCCTGCGGGCGGAGGGTGAGGCGGCGGGCTCCCGGAGGCGGGCGGTGCTGACCTGTCTGGCGATGACCTGGCTCAACCCGCACGTCTACCTCGACACCGTGTTCCTGCTCGGCTCGGTCGCCGCCGACCGCGGCCCGCTGCGCTGGACCTTCGGACTCGGCGCGGTGCTGGCGAGCCTGTGCTGGTTCGCCGCGCTGGGATTCGGGGCCCGGTTGCTCAGCCGCTTCCTGGCCAGGCCCGCCGCCTGGCGGATCCTGGACGGACTGGTCGCCGTCACGATGATCGCCCTCGGCGCCGCGCTCGTGGCCGGAGCGTGAAGACACCGAGCGCATGGTCCGCAAGCTGAGATACCGCGTCCCGAACTCCTGGGCGGTGCTGCGATAGTGAACCCTGGATCCGTTAGATGTAACGAGCAACCAGGAAGCGCGTGGACACCGGCGAGAGCAGCACCGAACCCCAGACACCGGCCGCGGAAGAGGCGCCGCCACCTCGGCGCGGCTGGCGTCGCTGGGCGATGGACACCCGTCCGCTGCGCATCCCGGCCTACCGCCGGCTGTGGAGCTCGACCATCGTCACGGCCGTCGGCAGCCAGCTCACCGCCGTCGCGGTTCCCAAGCAGATCTACGACATCACCGGTTCCTCGGCCTGGGTCGGGGCCGCGAGCATGGCGGGACTGCTGCCGCTCATCGTGTTCGCGCTGTGGGGCGGCGCGGTCGCCGACACCATGGACCGCCGCAAGCTGCTGCTGATCACCAACACCGGCATCGCCGTCACCTCGGTCCTGTTCTGGCTCCAGGCCGTCACCGGGCTCGACTCGGTGGCGGCCCTGATGGTCCTGCTCGCGGTGCAGCAGGCGTTCTGGGGCCTGAACGCCCCCGCCCGCAACGCCTCCATCGCCCGCCTGGTCCCCGAGGGGCAACTGCCCGCCGCCAACGCCCTCGGCTCGACCGTCATGCAGACCGGCCAGGTGGTCGGCCCGCTGCTCGCCGGTGTCCTGATCCCGGTGATCGGCCTGCCGGAGCTGTACCTCATCGACGCCGTGGCGCTGTGCGTCACGGTGTGGGCGGTGTACCGGCTGCCCTCCCTGCCGCCGCTGGCGAGCACGGTCGCGCGCCGGGCGGGGGTGCGCGAGATCGCGGAGGGTTTCCGGTACATCTCCGCGCACAAGGTGCTGCTGTTGTCCTTCCTCGCGGACATCATCGCCATGGTTTTCGGCATGCCCAGGGCCCTGTTCCCGCAGATGGCCTCCGAGACCTACGCCTCCTACGGCGAGGGGCACGCGCTGGGCCTGCTGTTCGCCGCCATCCCGATCGGCGCGGTGGTCGGCGGGCTGTTCTCCGGCACCTTCTCCCGGGCCCGTCGGCACGGCTGGATGGTCATCGGCGCGGTCGTCGCCTGGGGTGTGGCCATCACCGGCTTCGGGCTGAGCGACAGTCTCTGGCTCGCCGTGGTGTTCCTTGCCGCCGCGGGGGTCGCCGACATGGTCTCGATGGTCTTCCGCGGGGCGATCCTGCTCTCCGCCGCCACCGACGAGATGCGCGGCCGGATGCAGGGCGTCTTCACCGTCGTTGTCGCGGGCGGCCCCCGCCTCGCCGACGTCCTGCACGGCACCGCGGGCTCGGCCTTCGGTGCCCGCACCGCGGCCGCCGGCGGTGGCCTGCTGGTCGTCGCCGTCATGCTGAGCCTGGCCTTCGCGGTACCGGCACTGCGTCGCTACCGCGTCTGAGACCTACAGACCGCCCCTGCGGTGCGAGCCGTACTGCTCCATCAGCTTGCCCCGGGTCGTCTCAAGCCGGTGGGCGAGGATCTCGGCCACGCTGCGCACCAGGATCATCCCGAGCTGCCGGTCCGTCTCGCACAGCCGCAGCACCGCTGCCGCGTCGAACTCGTAGGCCCGCACAGGACTGAAGGCCTCGGCGCCGAAGTCCCACCGGTACGGCGGGAACAGCCACGACCAGCCGAGCAGGTCGCCGGAGCCGAGCCCGGCGACGGTGACCCGCTGATGGGTGGTCACCTGCTGGGTCAGGGAGACCGCCCCGGAGCGGATGACCCAGAAGCGGTCGGCCGTGCCGCCCGCCTCGAAGATGCGGAAGTCCTCGGCGAAGGAGACCTCCTTGGCCAGCGTCATCAGGCTCTGGCGCTGCGGCTGCGGTAGTGCGGTCAGCAGTTTTATCGCTTTGGTCATGACGCGGGGCTCCTCGCCGGCGATGGATTCCGGTGTTGTGCCTACGCCCATTTCAGCGGCTGCCGCCGTCCGGGGCACCTCGGCGGAGGCGAGGATCTGGCCACGGCATGGAAAAGCCCTGGCTGGACGGGGGAGACCAGCCAGGGCAGTCAGAGGTGGTGTCGGAGGACGGTGTGTCGACCCCGTGACCACGTATGAATGAACCGTAAACCATCCATGGCGATTTCGCGCAATCGAATCCAGGGTGAGTGACCGGTTTCACTCGGTGGAGGTGTTTACGACCCTGATCGTTCCCAACTCCGCGTCGGTTGGATCAGGGAGGTTCATGCCCGCGGCCAGTCCGGTGCGCAAGTAGCGCAGCACCGGGTCGGTCAGCCGCTCCCCGGGCAGCACGGCCGGGATCCCCGGCGGATACGGCGTGATCATCTCCGCCGCGACCCGTCCGGCCGCCTCGGAGACCGGCACATGCTCGGCCAGCCCGAAGAAGGCGTCCCGGGGCAGCATGACCTGTTCCATCCGCAGCTCGGACGGCGCCGGCACGTCCACCCGCGGTGCCGGGCCCAACTCCGGTGCGGCCCGGGCGAGATCCCTGAGCGCCGCGAGCAACTCGCCGGTCGTCTCCTCGTCGTCGCCGTGGGTGATCTGCGCCCCGATCCGGCGGTGGTCCGTGAGGTGCGCGTCGATGTTCCGGTGCTCGCGCAACCAGTCCGCCGCCTGGAACCCGGTGATCCCGAGCCCGGCGAGGTCGATGACACCGGGCAGCGGATCGAGGTCGTCGGCCAGGCCGGGCCCGCAGAAGTCGTCGCGGTCGTTGACATGCATCCCGTCGATCTCCTCGATCGCGGAACGGACCCGGGCCGCCAGATCGAGCGCCCCGCCCATCAACTCCTTGCCGTGCAGGGCCATCTGCCGACGCCAGCCGTCCAGACCGGCGTACAGCAGCACCGAAGGGCTCGTCGTGCCCAGCAGGTCCGCGCGCATCTTCAGCAGATCCGGCGGGACGAGATCGCCCTGGAGATGGAACACGGACCCCTGTTCCAGGCCGCTGCCCATCTTGTGGATGCTGGTGACACAGATGTCGGCACCCGCGTCCATGGCCCAGGACGGCAGATCGGGATGGAAGGGCAGATGCGCGCCCCAGGCCTCGTCCACGATCAGCGGGACCGAACGGCGGTGGCAGACCTCGGCGATGTCCTCCAGGGCGGCGCAACCGCCGTATGGAGTCGGGCTGACCACCAGGGCGCCCTTCGCGTCGGGATGGGCGTCGAAGGCCTGCTCGAACTCCGCGGCCGACGGCGGGTGCGCGAGATGGCGTTCGGCGTCCCACCGCGGTTCGACCCACACGGGCTCGATCCCGGAGAGGATCAGCCCGGACACCACGGACTTGTGGGCGTCCCGCCCGATCAGCAGCTTCTCGTGCGGGCCCGCGACGGCGAGCATCGCCGCCTTGACCGAGAGGGAACTCCCGCACGTGGTGAAGAAGGTGTGCTCCGCGTGCACGGCGTCGGCCATCAACTCCTCGGCCCGCTCCAGCACCCGCCCCCGGGTCAGCCGGTCGTCCAGGCCGCCCGACGCCAGCACGTCCCCGAGGAAGACCGCGTCACCCAGCACCTCCCTCACCGCCGGATCGGCCCCGCGGGCCTGTTTGTGGCCCGGCGGAGCGAAGGACAGCCGCCCCCGGCGGTGATAGTCGGCCAGGGCTTCCAGAACGGGTGCTTGAGTGTGGTCGACGGTCATGGCCCCCGGGTGCCCGGCCCGGACGCCCGTCAATCAGCGCGCCCGGACCGCCCCCTGCTCAGCGGCTGCCGGGCCTCAGGACCTCGTCAAGCACCCTGGTCACGGCCTCGTAGGCAACCGTCCGTACGGCGGCGTCCCGGGCGCCGTCCGGATCGGTGGACCGCAGCTCGTCGCTCCGGGCCCGCCAGGACCGCTCCTCCCGCTCCGCACAGTCCCGGGCGCGCCGGATGCGGCGCAGCAGTTCGTCTGAGTCCACGACATCCGTCATACGGACCGCGTACCCCGGAATCACGGAGCGAACGGCGGGCACCTCGCCCGGAACGGGGAGGTTTGACCGGGCGTGGAGAGGTCAGCCGACTAGGGAGAGGCCCACGGAGAGCGCGCACCGTACATTCACCGCGGCCGCCGTGTCCGTGGGTCGGCCGGGCCCGGCTGGCGCTTTACGACCAGACGGCCATGCGTTCCACCGATCAGGAGCCACGTCATGTGCGAGGAGCACAGGACCGAAGCCACCCCCGAACTCTTTGTCGTCGGCCGGCGCGTGCGGCCACGGCCGCGCAGGCCGGCCGAGGCACGTCGGGCGGTCGAGCGGGCCGTGTCCGAACGCTGCCGCGCCTCGCACGTCCCCTGCGACGCACAGGCGCTCTCGGATGCGCTGCTCGTCGTCTCGGAGCTCACCACCAACGCGATCCTGCACGGCGGGGGCATCACCGACTTCCACGTCGCCGTCCAAGGCCGACTTCTGTGCGTCTCGGTCAGCGACCGCAGCGCCGCGCTGCCGGTCGCCAGGGAGCCCGTCGACCCGCAGGGCAGGTGGCGGCCCGGCGGCCACGGCTGGCCCATCGTGTGCCGGCTGGCCCGGGACGTCCGCGTGACCGATCTGCCCTCGGGCGGCAAACGCATCACGGCCATGGTGCCCCTGAGCTGATCCGACACCGTTGGGGAAGCCGCCGAAACGGAGTTCTTCCAGCGGTGTTTGGGCCCCATACAGCAGGGCAGACGCAGTTTCGTGCTTCGGACCGGAGGCGCGCCAGCGGGAGCGGTATGGCTGCTGCGGGCCCCTTTCCGGTGGTCCGTCGGCGTCCCTCCCGCGGTCATTCCCTGAACCCGTTCTTCAGGAGCGAATCCGCATGCTCACCGACACGTCGATCAGCCGTCCCACCACCCACGACCGTCCCACCAGCTCCGTCAGGCGGCGGCACGACGACGCCCCCGACACCATGGCCCTGTTCGCCAGGCTGGCCGGGCTGGCGGATGGCCCCGAGCGCGACGCCCTGCGCGACGAGCTCGTCACCGCATGGCTGCCCATGGCCCACCGCATCGCGGGCCGATTCCGTGACCGCGGGGAGTCCCTGGAGGACCTGCGGCAGGTCGCGGCACTCGGCCTGGTGAAGGCCATAGACCGGTTCGAACCGGAACGGGGAGCCTTCGAGAGCTATGCCGTGCCCACCATCACCGGCGAGGTCAAGCGCCACTTCCGCGACCGTATGTGGGCCCTGCGGGTGCCCCGCCGGGTGCAGGAACTGCGCAACAAGGTACGGGTGGCCCGACGCGAGCTCACCCAGAACCCCGGTTCGCCCGAACCGTCGCCCGCCGACCTCGCCGCCCACACCGGCCTGACCGAGGACGAGGTCACCACCGGCCTGGAGGCCCTCGAAAGCTTCAGCACCCTGTCCCTGGACGCCGAACTCTCGGCCGGCGACGACGGCTACAGCCTCGCCGACACTCTGGGCGGCCCGGACGCGTCGTACGACGTCGTGGTCGACCGCGAGTCCGCCAAGGAGGGACTGCGCAGGCTGCCCGAACGCGAGCGCGCCATTCTCTACATGCGCTTCTTCGAGGACATGACCCAGAGCCGCATCGCGGACCAGCTCGGCATCTCGCAGATGCACGTCTCCCGGCTCATCAGCCGCAGCTGCGCCCGGGTGCGCGACGAGGCGCTGGCCGACCGGTCGAGGCGGCAGGCCGCAGACGGCTCGTCGGCGGCCGGAGCGTACGAGGAGTGAGCCGGATGCTGATACCCGACCCCGCGTTCCTGCGCCGCCTCGTCGACGCGTACGAGGCCCTGCGGGCCGAGGAGGCCGCGAAAGCGGCCGAACCGAGCCTGCGGGCCCGGGACCTCGCCTACACGCTCTGTGTGTCGACCGGCACACGGGACGTCCGGCTGGCCCTGGAGACCGCCCACCGCCTGCTCGCGGCCATGCCCGAACACGCGCGACTGGCCGACCGGCCGTACTCCGTGTGACCGCCCGCCAGGACGGCATCCGGACCCAGAGGAGGTCGACATGACCACGAGCTCCACGGCACAGCCAGGCCGGATCCAGGCCCGGCGTGCGGCACGCGGCTCCGTCACGGAGGGCGCCGCCCGCGCGGGTCTCACCGCGCGCGGTGTGATCTACCTGCTGGTCGGTGTGCTGGCGCTGCAGATCGCCTTCGGCGACGGCAAGCGCCAGGCCGACCGCGGCGGCGCCCTCGCCGCGCTCTCCGACAAGCCCTTCGGCTCCGTCGTCCTGTGGGCACTGGGCGTCGGGCTGGTCGGCATGGCCCTGTGGCGGCTGTCCGAGGCGGTGTTCGGCTCGGTCGGCCCCGACGGCCGTAAAGCGCGAAAACGGCTGCTGTCGGCGCTCCGCTGCGTCTTCTACGCGTTCGTCGCCTACTCCGTGCTGTCCTTCGCCGTCGGCTCCGGCGGCGGTGGTTCGAGCGACGAGCAGTCCAGGGACGTCACCGCCCGGGCCATGGAGGTGCCCGCCGGGCAGTGGCTGGTGGGCGTGGCCGGGGTCGGTGTCGCGGTGGCCGGCGTGTGGATCGCCGCGCAGGCCGTGCGCAGGCACTTCCACAAGGAGATGAAGCTCGCCGAGATGGGCCCGCGGGTCAGGAAGCTCGTCGATGTGACCGGCGTGGGCGGCGGACTGGCGCGCGGCGTGGTGTTCGCCGCGGCGGGTGCCTTCGCCGTCCGGGCCGCGGTCGACTACGAGCCCAAGAAGGCGAAGGGCCTCGACGACACGCTCCGCTCGTTCGCCGACACCCCGCTCGGGCCGTGGCTGCTCGTGCTGGTCGCGGCGGGGCTGGTGCTGTTCGGGGCGTTCTCGTTCGCGATGGCCCGCTGGCGGCGGGTCTGATCGGCGGGACACGGGGAACCCGGGGCCCATGAACGAACCCGAGCTTCCGCCCGACGGTAGGCCCGTGGACGTCTACCTGGACCTTCTGCGCATCCGCATGGCCTCGGAGGACTACGAGCTGCTGCTCAGCGTGGTCGACCCGGTCCTGCGGGCCATCGAGGAACAACACCTGCCCGCCCTGGACTTCGCGCTCGAGGACAGTCAGCAGGACGGGCTGCCCCAGGAGATCCGTGACGAGGCCGCCCTGGTCATCGCCACCGCCGTCACCGGTCGGCTGGACAACAAGGTGATCGAGCTCCGCGTCGACGACACCGGACCGATCCGGGTGGTCACCGACGCGGACACCGCCGCCGATCCGGTGCGCCTCGGCGAGATCGCCGACTACATCCGCGAACGCCGACGGCTCGACGACGAACTGCGCGGCATCGCCGAGGTCAGCGACCTGCCCACGGATCTCTGAACTAGCGTTTCGGCGCCGCGACCGGCACGTGCAGCGGCCGGGCCAGGCCCACCAGGGTCTCGTCCAGCCGCTGCAGGTGGCGTAGCACCCGGTCGGTGACCCGGCCGAAGCGCGGAGTGCCGGGGACCTCGGTCTCCAGGAGCGAGGCGATGCTCGGCCCGGTCTCCACCGCGGCCGTGGAGTGCTCGTCGGCGACATGCGCAGCGATCGCCGCGATGTTGTCCCCGATCCGCCGGCCGGCCCGGCGCAGCCGGGGATCCGCCGCGATCGAGGGATGGGTGGGCAGCAGTTCGGCCGTGGCGGCCAGCGAGCGCGCGTGGTACGCGCAGGTCTCCAGGAGCGCCACGACATAGCGGGCCGTGTCACGCCGGGCCCGCAGCGGCGTGATCGGGTGCGTGAGCGGCTGGGTGGCGGCCCGCAGATCGGCCAGTGCCTGGTCCAGATCCCGCGCCCGGTCGAGCAGTTCGACCGGGGAGCCTCCGCTGAGCTGGTCGACGGCGGTCTCGGTGACCTCGGCGAGCCGCTCCAGGACGGTGACGAGCAGTTCGTTCGTACGGCGGTCCGTGCGCACCGGCAGGACGAAGGCCGCCGCGATCACTCCGCAGGCCGCGCCGAGCGCGGTCTCCTCCACGCGCAGCACCAGCACCGAGAGGCTGTAGGTGTGCAGCAGGGTGTAGAGCAGGCCGAGGGCCGCGGTGACGAAGAACGACATCAGCGTGTAGGAGAGCGGCGCGGTGTAGAACATCGCGAACACCAGCACCAGTACCAGGGCGAACGCCGACCAGGTGTGCTGCCCGACCGCCCCCGCCAGCACGATCCCGGCGAGCACACCGAGGACGGTCCCCACCAGCCGACGGTAGCCCTTGACCAGGATCTCGCCCGTGGACGCGGTGTTGATGAAGACGATCCAGCAGGTCAGCACCGCCCAGTACCAGCGCTGACTGGACAGGAACTCGCCGCCGACGATGGCGAGCGACGACCCCACGGCCACCTGCACCGCGGCCCGGGTGGTGGGCCTGTTGAGCCCGGTGAGCTCCTCCCGCGCCTCGGAGCCGTCCTCGCCGGCGTCGATGACGGCGTCCTCGGCGTCCAGTTCCTCTCGTGAGCGGGCCGTCGCGGGGGAGTCGTCCGACTCGTCCTGCGGACCGTCCAGGGCGATCCTGAGGCCCAGGACCGCGCGGGCGGCCTCGCCGATGCCCCGGAAGACGTCCTGGACGGCGGGCGGGGCGGAGGGCAGGTTCTCCTCCTCGCGGTAACCGAGGAGCCGGTTGCGGACCTGGGACAGCGCGGTGCCGGTGCCGGCGGCGACGGGGCTCAGCACCAGCAGCCGTAGCGCCTCCAGATCGCGGCGCACCATGCCCATCGCCTCGTCCCGGCCGGGCATCCGACGGGCTCGCGGGGCCGGGGCGCCCGGCAGATGCAGGGTCAGTGTGTCGGCCCGCTCGGCGCTTCTGGCCGTCAGCAGCAACAGGCCGAGCCGCTCGGCGGCGATCTCGGCGTCCGCGATCCGCCGCTGCACGAGCCGCGCCGCGCCCGCGTCGGCGGTCCCCTCCTCCAGCCGCCCCTGGATCATCAGCGCCGTCTCGTGCAGCCGGGCGGTCCCCTCGCGTACGTCCGACAGCGCCTCGTCGATCTCCTCGGGCCCCGCGTCCAGCAACTGGAGCTGCGCGGACACCAGTTGGGCCAGCCGGGCCCGGAAGGCCTCCCGCAGGCGTTCGAGCAGGCCCGCGGGAGTCTCCGGCACCAGCAGGAAGCGTGCCGCCGCGCTGCACAGGAAGGCGACGCCGAGGACGCCGTACAACTCGGGCAGTTCGGAGACGGTGGCGCCGACGAACAGCGACACGAAGTAGACCTGGAAGCCGATCAGTCCGAGCGCGGTGCCCCGGTCGCCGAAGCGGCGGCCGTAGACGGCACAGAAGATCAGCACGACGAAGAAGAGGTCACCGGCCACGACGCGGGAGCTCAGGAGCGCGCCCAGCGACAGGGAGGCCACCGCCACCGGGAGGCCCAGGGCGAGCGTCACGGCCTGCGGAGCGCGCTGTTTCTCCCGGATGGCGAAGGTCGCGACCATCGCCGCGATGGCGCCCGCCACCAGATGCGGGACGCTCGCCCCCAGCAGGCCGAGCACGGCCAGCGTGAGCGCGATCGCGCCCACCGTGCGCAGACCGGCCGCCAGCCGGAGCAGCCCCGGGTCCGACGCCGCGACCCGCTCGCGCACCCTCGCCGTGTTCACTCCGCCGTACTCACTCCTGTGTCACGTCATGATCCGTTCCAGCATGGCACGGCGGGGCGAGGGAGCCTGATCTGTCCCTCCTTCGACCGCCGACCGGCCGGAAACCGATCGACGGCCCGGAGGGACGTGCGCCACCTCTACTGGTCAAGCCGCTGCGTCCCCTCGACCTGCGCCTTGACCTGTTCCGGCGTCAGATACGCGTCGGTGTACTCGAAGTCCTTCAACTTGGCGGGCTTGCGGGCCTGGAAGCCGGTGCGGACGAAATCGTCACCCGCGACCGCGTTGAGCAGCCAGTTGGTCATCACGCGGGTCTTGGCGACGTTGGTGCGCAGCGCCGACCAGTGGTAGCCGCGGGCGACGGCCTGGGCGGGCACGCCCCGCAGTTCGATGCCGAGCGGCTTGGACACGGCGTCCTTGCCGCCCAGGTCGACCACGAGACCGAGGTCCTTGTGGACGTACGGCGAGAGGGCCTGGCCCCGCAGAGCGGCCATGACGTTGTCGGCGACGTGCCTGCCCTGGCGCATCGCGTGCTGCGCGGTCGGCGGGCAGACCGCGTCCTCCTGGCCCTTGGCCTGGTCGGGCACCGCGGCGGCGTCGCCGAGCGCGAACACCCCGTCCTGGCCCGGGAGGTTCATCTCCGCGGCGACCGCGAGCCGGCCCCGGACCGTCTCCGCGCCGAGCGTGGCGATGAGCGGGCTCGCCACCACACCGGCGGTCCAGATCAGGGTGCGGGTGGGGATCACCCGCCCGTCCGTGAAGGTGACCTCCTCCGGGCCCGCCTTCGCGATGGAGACGCCCAGCGAGATGTCGATACCGCGCTTGCGCAGCACCTCCTGGGCGCTGCTGCCCAGCTTGTCGCCGAGTTCGGGCATCAGCTTCGGGGCGATGTCGATCAGATGCCACTTGATGAGCGCCGGGTCGATACGCGGATAGCGCCTGACGGCGGCGTGGGTCAGCTTCTGCAGACAGGCGGCCGTCTCCGTGCCCGCGTATCCGCCGCCCACCACCACGAACTGCAGCCGCGCGGCGCGCTCCGCCTCGTCCTGACTGGCGTCGGCCAGGTCCAGCTGCGAGATCACGTGGTCGCGGACGTAGGCGGCCTCGGCGAGGGTCTTCATGCCGAAGGCATGCTCGGTGAGACCGGGGATGTCGAAGGTGCGGGTGATGCTGCCGGGAGCCAGCACGATGTAGTCGTACGACTCGTTGACGATCTCGTCGGTGATGGTGCGGATCACGCAGACCTTGGACTTGAGGTCCACGCCGATCGCACCGCCGGGGATGATCCGGGTGCGGTACTTCTTGCTGCGGCGCAGTGAGACGGCGATCGACTGGGGCGTCAGCACGCCGGAGGCGACCTGGGGCAGCAGGGGGAGATAGAGCTGGTAGGCGAACGGCGTCACCAGCGTGACGTCGGCTTCGTCCGGGGAGAGTTTGCGCTCCAGCCGGCGAACGCACTCGACACCGGCGAAGCCGGCGCCGACCACCAGGATCCTGGGTCGTGTCACGGTGTTCATCCCTTTCTGCGGCTCCAGGCGGTCTGCCTCGAACGGTCTTCGTCTGCCCGTGCGGACGCGACGAATGCGTTCGAGGACCACCATGCCCGCCCTGGCCTGAAAGTGCACCAAGAGAAAGGTGAAGGAGGTGGGCGGACCGGACCCGGGAACCCCGCTTGTGAGGGTGCCGGTCGCCGAATGTGCGTGCGACAGACGGGTATTGGGTGCTGTGGGCCCGGAATCAGCGGACCGCTGGGGCCACTGCAGCGCTCGGAGGGAAGGAGCAGCGTGACCATCGACAGAATCTGGTCGTACCTGCCGGACAGCGGGTACGTCGAGGGACAGGACCTGACGGGCTTCGGCGTCGTCGCGAGCGACGGCACGATCGGACATGTGGACCGGCAGGCCGCCCCGCACGGGATGGCGCACCTCGTCGTCGACACGGGCGTGTGGGTCTTCGGCCGCAGCGTCCTGGTGCCGGTGGGCGTCGTCACCGGCATCGACACCCACGACCGCAGGATCACGCTGGCCTGCACCGGGGCGGAGGTGAAGGCGGCCCCACGCTTCCGGACCGACAGTGAGACCAGGGACCGCGAGTACCTCACGGCGGTCGGCGCCTACTATCTGCGGCTCGCGGCCACTGCGTGACCGGACCCGGGGGACGTCACCACGGCAGAAAGGTGTGTACGTCCTTGCCGCGCTCGTCCGTCACCACGCTGACCTGGTCGCACAGCGCGTGGATCAGATGCCAGCCGATGCCCCCGCCACCGGTGCGGGGATCGAAGGAGCGGGGTGCGGGCGGCGTCGGGTTCGTGTCGCGCAGCGTCACGTGCACACCGTCGAAGGTCCGGCGCATCCGCAGGGCGAAGGGGCCCGGGGCGTACTGGACGGCGTTGGCGGCGAGTTCAGTGACGACCAGCAGGATGTCGTCCCAGTGCTCGGGGCTCGCGGGCGCTGTGCTCTCGGAGAGGTCGCAGAGGAATTCCTCCGCAGCGAGCCGCGCACCCGTCACGCAGTGCGGTTCTCCCGCGAAACGGGTGGTACGGCTCGCAATCGCCTCGGAAGTCAGTGTCTCGTCCCAACGCGGCTCGGTCGCCATGCCGGAGTCACCCCCGTGAGGTCGGCAAGGCTCTTGTCCCTTCACTGGCATCGCCATTGTGCTGTGTTCCCGAAGGGACGCGGCCCAATCGTCCTGCGGTCCGTCGGACCGGGCTGCTCACCGGAATACGTTGTCCGAGTCGTCCCAGCTCAACGACTCCTCCGTCGAGGTACGCCGGGCGCCGGCCGAGCGGGCCTGGTACATCGCGTCGATCTCCGACGCGTACCGGCGGACGATCTCGTCCCGGCGCAGCTTCATCGACGGCGTCAGCAGGCCGTTGGCCAGGTCGAACGGCTCCGACAGCACCCGGAAGACCCTGATTGACTCCGAGCGTGAGACGGAGCTGTTGGCGGCGGCCACGGCCCGCGCGATCTCCTCCCGCAGCGCGTTCTCCTCCCGGGCCTCCCGCATCGAGGGATCCTGCTGTGCCAGCTGGACGCCGCGCCAGTGGGCCAGGAACACCGGGTCCAAAGTGAGCAGGGCGCCCACACAGGGCCGGTTGTCGCCCACCACCACCGCCTGATGGATGAGCGGGTGCATCCTCAGCCGTTGTTCCAGGGCGGTCGGAGCCACGCTCTTGCCGCTGGCGGTGACGATGATGTCCTTCTTGCGGCCGGTGATCGTCAGATAGCCGTCGGCGTCCATCCGCCCGAGGTCGCCGGTGGCCAGCCAGCCGCCGTACAGCGCGGCCCGGGACGCGGCCTCGTCGTTGACGTAGCCCTGGAACACCGACGGCCCGCGCACCAGGATCTCCCCGTCGTCCGCCACTCTCAGGTCCACGTCCGGCAGCGGCTGTCCGACGGTCCCGGACTTCTCCCGGCCCAGCGGCTGCATGGTGATCCCGCCGCAGGTCTCGGTGAGACCGTATCCGTCGTGCACGTAGACGCCGATGCCCTCGTAGAACAGGGAGAGCTCACGGTTGAGGGTCGAGCCGCCCGAGGTGGCACGTCGGGCCCGGCCGCCCAGCGCGGCCCGGAGCCTGCGGTACACCGTGCGCTCGTACAGGGCGTGCTGGAGCCGCAGGTCGAAACCGGGGCCGGGGCCCTCGCCCAGCCGATGCCGCTCGCAGGCCAGGGCGAAGTCCCGTGCCGTGTCCGCGGCCCGCTCGAACAGGGCGCCGCGGCCCGACTGCTGGGCGGCGCGCAGGAAGTTCTTGTAGATCTTCTCGAACAGGGAGGGGACGGCGTAGAAGTAGGTGGGGCGGAAGGACTGCAGGGAGGCCGCCAGCGCCTCCTCGCTCAGGTCGGGCTCGTGGGCCATGAGGAATCCGCCCCGGATGCACACGCCCTGGATCATGAGGCCGTACACGTGCGAGAAGGGCAGGAAGGCGAGAACGGACGGCTGCTGTCCCTCGGGTGCCGTGATCTGGCGCCAGCCCTGGATCAGCGTGTCGACGGGGCTCGCGAGACCTTGGTGACTGAGCGCGCAGCCCATCGGATGTCCTGTGGTACCCGAGGTGTAGGCGACGACCGCCGTGGAGTCCGGCAGCACGATCCGGCGCAGCGACTCGACCGTGGCCAGCGGGATCAGCTCACCCCGCTCCGTCAGCTCCTCCAGTGCGCCCGCGTCCAGCTGCCAGACATGACGCAGCCTGGGCAGCGAGGCGCACACCGAGCCGACCGTCATGACCGCCAGTTCGTCCTCCACCATCACGGCCACACAGCCGGCGTCGCGCAGGATCCACTCGACCTGGTCTCGGGAGGCCGTCGGATAGATGGGCACGACCTCGGCGCCGATCACCCACAGCGCGTAGCTGAGAACCGTCCACTCGTAACGGGTGCGCGCCATGATCGCCACGCGGTGACCGGGCGAGATCCCGGACGCGACCAGGCCCTTCGCGAGGTCCACGACCTCGTCCCGCAGCTCCACGGCGGTGACCTCCCGCCAGCCGCGCGGGGAGCCCTCGGGACGGCGGGCCAGCACCGGCAGGGTGGGGTCGAGCTCCGCCCTCTCGAAGACGCTGTCGGCCAGACCACCGCTGGAGCGCGAGAGGGTCCGGGGAGCGAGGGCGAAGTCGCGCATGCGCTGCTCCTGACGTGTACGGGCTGTGACGGCGCCGACGATTTCGGTCATCGGCGGTGCTCGAATCTAGCCCAGGTGACAGCAAGGGGTACCTGGAATAGGGAAGTAAGCGGTCACCTGTGATCTCGTCGAGATCGGGGGACTCGGACCCCATGAGTTACACGAACCCCGATCCAGAACCCGAGCGCACCCCCGGCCTCGAACCTGGTGGCGGTGTACCACCGGGCGAGACCCCGCCCGCCGAGAGCAGCATGCCGCAGGCCGGCCCCCGGGAGACGCACAATCCGACCAGGGGCTGGGCCAAGGCTCCCTTGGCCCTGATCCTCCTGCTGGTGGTCCTCGTGGCCGCGTTCTTCCTGGTCTACGCGATCGTGCTGGCCCTGTGACGGCTACGTCTGCGTCAGCCGCACGCACTCGGTGACCACGTCCCGCAGGCTCCCGGTGCGCTCCAGCAATTGGCGCTGCACCTGGGCGCCGTTGCCGTGCCGCAGCAGTTCGGCACAGGACTCGCGGGCCCGGTCCAGGTCACCGCTGTCGGCGAGCGCTTCCCCGACGTGCTCCAGCAGCGCCCGGACCACGGTTTCCGC
Organism: Streptomyces sp. NPDC019531; assembly: GCF_044903305.1. Taxonomy (NCBI): domain Bacteria; kingdom Bacillati; phylum Actinomycetota; class Actinomycetes; order Kitasatosporales; family Streptomycetaceae; genus Streptomyces; species Streptomyces sp. NPDC019531. Next base: position 114,380 of record NZ_JBJDQL010000032.1, read on the forward strand.
TGGCATGCGGTGCATCGTCGCCGGATGGAGCAGCTCCTCCGACAGACCGGAACGCGCGGCCCGCCAAGCCGCCAGCCGCAGCAGGCTCACACTGTGGGTCACCGGCTCCCGGTCCGCCCGCCACTCGCGCGCGGCGGTCTCCACCAGGCCGCGGGCGAGGGTCGCCAGGAGGACGGGGGTGTCCGCGTGCAGACAGACGTCCGCGACCCGGATCTCCACCGTCGGGAACTTCCGGGACAGCCGGGCGTCGAAGTAGATCATCCCCTCGTCCAGGATGACACCGGTCGCCACCATGTCCGCGACCCGCCGGTGATAGCGCTCCGCCGAGCGGAACGGCTCGGTCGGACCTGCCGAGGGCCAGCGCTGCCACACCCGGCTGCGGTAGCTGCTGTAGCCGGTGTCCTTTCCCTGCCAGAAGGGCGAGTTCGCGCTCAGCGCGGCCAGCACGGACAGCCAGGGCTGGATCCGGTCCACGACGGCGACGGCCTCGTCGTCGGACTCGACGGACACATGGACGTGACAGCCCATGACGAGCTGCTCGCGGGTGGCGATGCCGTACTGCTCCGCCATCCACTGGTACCGGCGCCCGATCCCGACGGAGGGACTGACGGGCAGCGGCGAGGTGGCGAGGGCGGCGACCGTGCAGCCGCTCTCCCCGGCGTGCCGGGCGGCCTCCTTGCGGCAGCGCACGATCTCCGCACGGAGTTCGTCCATGCCCGACTGCGGGTGGGTGGCGAACTCCAGCATCTGGTTGTGCAGTTCCTTCTCGAAGACGTGCTGGTCCGCTTCGTCCTGCGCGACCCGTGCGAGTACCGCGGCGGACAGTGCCTGCGGTTCTCCGCTCTCCGGGTCGACCAGGAGGAGTTCCTCCTCCACTCCGACGGTGCGCACGTGAGCCGCCCTTCTGCCGAGACGACGGTGATGTCCGTACGCCCCGACTGCCCAGGGGAGGGCCGGTCACACAGGCGCCAGCCACACCGTGGCGAGCGGCGGCAGGGTGAGCCGTACGGCACCGTCCTGCGGCTTGACCGGATCGGGCGCGACGAGGTCGCTGCCGCCATAGCGGCCCGCGTCGGTGTTGAGGACCTCCTGCCAGGCGGGGACGTCGTCGGGGACGGCGAGGTGATAGTCCTCGCGTACGACGGGGGAGAGGTTGGAGACGGCGAGCAGCGGGCGTCCCTCCGCGTCGAATCTCAGGAAGGCGAAGACGTTGTCCTCGGCCGCGTCCCCGATCACCCACCGGAAGCCGCCGGGGTCGGTGTCGCGCTGCCAGAGGGCGGGAGTCGCCCGGTAGACGGTGTTCAGGTCGCACACCAGGTCGCGTACGCCCCGGTGATCGGCCTCGGCGCCGTACGCCGGGTCGAGGAGCCACCAGTCCGGGCCGTGCGCCTCGGACCACTCCGAGCCCTGGGCGAACTCCTGGCCCATGAAGAGGAGTTGCTTTCCCGGATGGGCCCACATGAAGCCGAGGTACGCACGATGGTTGGCCCGCCGCTGCCACCAGTCGCCCGGCATCTTGGACACCAGCGCCTGCTTGCCGTGCACGACTTCGTCGTGGGAGATGGGCAGGACGTAGTTCTCGCTGTACGCGTAGACCATCGAGAAGGTCATCTCGTTGTGGTGGTACTTGCGGTGCACCGGTTCATGGCTGATGTAGCCGAGGGAGTCGTGCATCCAGCCCATGTTCCACTTCAGGCCGAAACCCAGTCCGCCGCTGTCCGTGGGCCGGGTCACGCCGTCCCAGGCCGTGGACTCCTCCGCGATCGTCACGACACCCGGCGCCCGGCGGTACACGGTCGCGTTCATCTCCTGGAGGAAGGCGACCGCGTCGAGATCCTCGCGGCCCCCGAACACGTTGGGGGACCACTGGCCGGAGTCGCGCGAGTAGTCGAGGTAGAGCATCGAGGCGACCGCGTCCACGCGCAGACCATCGATGTGGAACTCCTCGCACCAGTACACGGCGTTGGCGACCAGGAAGTTGCGCACCTCCACGCGCCCGAAGTCGAACTCGTACGTCCCCCAGTCCGGGTGCTCGGCCCGCCGCCAGTCTCCCGGCTCGTACAGCGGGTCCCCGTCGAAACGGGCCAACGCCCAGTCGTCCTTGGGGAAGTGGGCCGGCACCCAGTCCATGATCACACCGATCCCGGCCCGATGGAGGGCGTCGATCAGGTACCGGAAGTCGTCGGCGGTGCCCAGCCGTGAGGTCGGCGCGTAGAAACCGGTGACCTGATAGCCCCAGGAGCCGCCGAAGGGGTGCTCGGCGACCGGCATCAGCTCGACGTGGGTGAAGCCGAGGTCCTTGACGTAGGCGGGCAACTGGTCCGCGAGTTGGCGGTACGTCAGTCCGGCTCGCCAGGACGGCAGATGGACCTCGTACACCGAGAACGGTGCCTCGTGCACGGGGAGATCGCCACGCCGGGCCATCCACTCCTGGTCGGTCCACTCGAAGTGCGAGGCGGTCACCACGGACGCGGTCGCGGGCGGTACCTCGGTGCCGCGTGCCATCGGGTCGGACTTCAGGAAGCGGTCGCCGTACCGGGAGGTGATCTCGAACTTGTAGCGGGCGCCCTCGCCGATGCCCGGCAGGAACAGCTCCCACACGCCGGAAGCGCCGAGCGAGCGCATCGGGAACGCCTGCCCGTCCCAGAACGTGAACTCCCCGGCGACCCGGACCCCTTGGGCGTTCGGCGCCCACACCGTGAACCGGGTGCCGGTCACCCCCTCGTGGGTCATCGGCTCGGCGCCGAGCGCCTTCCACAGCTGCTCGTGACGCCCCTCGCGGATGAGATGGAGGTCGGTCTCGCCGAGCGCGGGCAGGAAGCGGTAGGGGTCGTGCACCTCCTGCTCCCCGTCCGCGTACGCCACCAGCAGCGTGTAGGCGGGGACCGCGGCGAGGGGAAGCAGCCCGGAGAAGAGGCCGCCGCCCTCCGAGGTCAGCAGTCTGCGTTCGCCGTCCACCACGACGCTCACCGCGCGGGCGAACGGGCGCAGCGCCCGGAAGACGATCCCGCCCGCGACCGGATGGGCGCCGAGAAGCGCGTGCGGATCGTGGTGGGCACCCGCCAGCAGCCGGTCCCGGTCCGCGGGTTCGAGCGGAGGGGCCGTATCGCACCGGGCCGGTCCGGACGGCTCGGGCAGTGAGGTGTCGCGCAGGGCCATGGCTCAGTCTCCTCTCACAGCAAGGCGTTCGATCGCCGCCATCGGTACGGGCAGCCAGTCGGGGCGGTGCCGTGCCTCGTACAGGACCTCGTAGACGGCCCGGTCGGTCTCGTACGCGCGCAGCAGACCGTGTTTCTTGCGCGGATCCCACCCGGCGAGGGCGGCGTAGCCCCCGCAGAAGGCCTCCCGGCAGCGGCGCGCCCACTCGGGACGCCAGGGCTGGCGCTGCCGGGCCGCGTAGTCGAAGGAGCGCAGCATGCCCGCGATGTCCCGCACCGGTGACTGCGCGGTGCATCGCTCGGCGAGCGGGCGGGACGGCTCGCCCTCGAAGTCGATGACGAACCACTCACGGCCCGCCCGCAGCACCTGTCCCAGATGCAGATCGCCGTGGACGCGCTGTGCGGGTGGCCCGCTGTCGCAGGTGGTCAGAGCGCCGAACGCGCTCCGCAGACCGGGTACGAACGGCCGCAGCGCGGGCACGCTGTGCGCGGCGGAGTCCAGCCGCTCGGCCATCGCGGCCGCCATGGAGCCGTTGTCGCCGTGGGTGCCGCCGTCGCCGGGGAAGGCGGCGGCCAGCGCGAGGTGCACCTCGGCTATGGCCCGCCCCAGCTCGTGCGCCTGCACGGTGAAGTCGTCGCCGGAGGCCAGCGCGTGCAGGGCCAGCGCCCAGCCGTCGGACGCGTCCCGCAGATACGGCTGGAGCACGCCGAGCGTCGCCTCCTGCGGATGCGCGGTGCGGAACCAGGCCACCGGCGCGGGCACCCGGCTGCAGCCCTGTCCGGCCAGCGCGACCGGTACCTCCAGGTCCGGATTGACCCCGGGCTGGATCCGGCGGAAGACCTTCAGGATGAACTCGTCGCCGTACACCAGCGAGGAGTTGGACTGCTCGGTCTCCAGCAGCCGCGGCGGGAGTCCGGTGGGGACCGGCACCGACGGGTCGCGCTCGAAGCGCAGGGGCCCTGCCGTGCCGGGCTGCCGCAGCCGTTCCAACAGCAACTGCGCCGAGCGGGGGTCGTGCAGGGCGTCGTAGACCGTGAGTCCGGCCAGCGGTCCCTGCTCCGCGCGGCCGATGAGCGCGCGGCCGAGACGCGGCGCGAGATGCTTCCGTACGCCGAGGAACAGCTGGTAGCAGTCGCCTGCCGGGGTGGTGCCGCCGGGCATGGGCACCCCGCCGTGACCGGTGTGGACCAGCAGATGCAGACAGCCCGGGAAGAGCTCGGTCATCGACAGCAGACCGAGCTCGCTCACGGGCCGGTCCTTGCCCGCGAACCAGCGCTGCCGCGGCAGCCACTGACGCAGCAGAGCGCCGAGCGAGGCCATGAGATCGGTCGCGAGCGCGGGTCTCGGGCTGAGGGGTGCGGTCTTCGGCATGGTGACGCGTCCTTTCGTCGGCACGCTCAAATGCGTCGGCCGATGCGGGATGCGACTCGGGAGAGCCGGAACCAGTAGAAGCCGTGCCCGCCGAGGGTCAGCAGATACGGCAGTTCACCGATGGCGGGGAAGCGGACCCCGCCGAACAGCTCGACCGGGTGCCGGCCGTCGAACTCACGGAGATCCAGCTCGGTGGGCTGGGCGAACCGCGAGAAGTTGTTCACACACAGGACCAGGTCGTCCTCGTACTCCCGCAGGAAGGCCAGGACCGCGGGGTTCGACGACTGGAGCTCGGTGAAGGAGCCGAGGCCGAAGGCCGGGTTCTGCTTGCGGATCTCGATCATGCGGCGGGTCCAGTGCAGCAGCGAGGAGGGCGACGCCATCGACGCCTCGACGTTCGTGACCTGATGCCCGTACACGGGGTCCATGATGATCGGGAGGCTGAGACGGCCCGGGTCGGCCGTGGAGAAGCCCGCGTTGCGATCGGGGGTCCACTGCATGGGGGTGCGTACGGCGTCGCGGTCGCCGAGCCAGATGTTGTCGCCCATGCCGATCTCGTCGCCGTAGTAGAGGATCGGCGAGCCGGGCAGGGACAGCAGCAGGGCGGTGAACAGCTCGATCGTGTCACGGTCGTTGTCGAGCAGGGGAGCGAGGCGCCGCCTGATCCCGATGTTGGCGCGCATACGCGGGTCTTTCGCGTATTCGGCCCACATGTAGTCGCGTTCCTCGTCGGTGACCATTTCGAGGGTGAGCTCGTCGTGGTTGCGCAGGAAGATGCCCCACTGGCAGTTGGAGGGGATCGCCGGGGTCTTGGCGAGGATTTCCGAGACGGGGTAGCGGGATTCACGGCGGACCGCCATGAAGATGCGGGGCATCACCGGGAAGTGGAACGCCATGTGGCATTCGTCGCCGCCCTTGGCGTAGTCGCCGAAGTAGTCGACGACGTCTTCCGGCCACTGGTTGGCCTCTGCCAGCAGCACCGTGTCCGGATACATCGCGTCGATCTCGCGACGCACCCTCTTCAGGAACTCATGGGTTGCCGGAAGGTTCTCGCAGTTGGTGTCCTCCGCCGCGTAGAGGTAGGGCACGGCATCCAGGCGGAAGCCGTCGATGCCGAGGTCGAGCCAGAAGCGGAGGGCGGCCAGGATCTCCTCCTGGAGCGCCGGGTTCTCGTAGTTGAGGTCCGGCTGGTGGGAGAAGAAGCGATGGAAGTAGTACTGGCCGCGGACCGGGTCGTGGGTCCAGTTGGAGGCCTCGGTGTCGACGAAGATGATCCGGGCCTGCTCGTACTGCTTGTCGTCGTCGGCCCACATGTAGTAGTCGCCGTAGGGGCCGTCGGGGTTGGCGCGGGACTCCTGGAACCACGGGTGCTGGTCGCTGGTGTGGTTCATGACGAAGTCGA
>NZ_JBJDQL010000033.1:0-58334 GCF_044903305.1 Streptomyces sp. NPDC019531
GGGCTACCCGGTGGCCCGCGAGGCCTCCCTGAAGCTCAAGGAGGTCTCCTACATCCACGCCGAGGCCTACCCCGCCTCCGAGCTCAAGCACGGCCCCCTGGCCCTCATCGAGCCCGCCCTCCCCACGGTCGCGATCGTCCCCGACGACGACCTCCTGGAGAAGAACCGCGCCGCCCTGGAGGAGATCAAGGCCCGCAGCGGCAGGATCCTGGCGGTGGCCCACCAGCACCAGGAAAAGGCCGACGAGACGATCGTGGTCCCCAAGAACGAGGACGAGCTGGACCCCATCCTGATGGGCATCCCCCTCCAACTCCTCGCGTATCACACGGCCTTGGCCCTGGGCCGGGACATCGACAAGCCGCGGAACCTCGCCAAGTCGGTGACGGTCGAGTAGAGGAGACCGCCCAACGGAACGGACCCTCACGTAATGCCACCATTCACGGAGGGTCCGTTCAAACGCGTCGGGGCCGCCCAATACCCCGACGCCGGCTGCCACTTGGCCCGTGGCCGTCACGCCCCGACCGGCAGCACGCCGAGAACCCCGTCATGCCCGACGGAGTCCCCGCGCGGTGACCGGTATATGCCCTTCACAAGGGCGCAAACACCTCTACGCGCGAGTAGATTCGCACATCTCACCTGGGAGAAGGGCGAGTTACGGGATCACGATGACGGGCCGCTTCGCCCGCTTGGCGAGCCGCCCCGCGACGGAGCCGAAGATGCGTCCGACGATGCCGTGGGTGGAGCCGACGACGATCGCGTCCGCCTCGTACTCCCGCCCGACCTCTTCGAGTTCATGGCAGATGTCCCCGCCGCGCTCGACGAGTATCCAGGGCACCTCGGCCAGATACTCCGCGCAGGCGAGCTCCAGACCGAGCACCTCGGTGCGATGGTCCGGCACGTCGACGAAGACCGGTGGCTCGCAACCGGCCCACACGGTGGTGGGCAGCCGGTTGGCGACGTGGACGATGATCAGGCCCGAGCCGGAGCGATGGGCCATGCCGATCGCGTACGCGAGGGCGCGCTCGCTGGATGTGGAGCCGTCGAAACCGACGACGACGCCATGCTTGAAGGCGGGGTCGCAGGAATGGCGTGACTCTTCCGCCGCCAGGGGCTCGGCCGCCGTGGGGTCGGCGACGGGCCGCTTGCGGTCCGCTGGTTCGAAGAATTCGTGACCGGCCATGGCTGTCTCGGCGTTGTGATCCTTATACGGGAGGGACGACAGTGTGCGGCGGAGCTGTGTCCGGGAATCATCTTCCCAACCCCATACCCTCAAGGGTACGGCGGCACGCCTCCTTAGCCCAGATCCCGCCCACGGTCGGTGGGGGTTCCAGGGAGCATGCACGAGGGGGCGCCCGTCACGCAATGGTTGCTGCGCTGTACAGGCGGTTTGCACAGGATTCACGCACCCGATCTTGACGTCGGTCGTTGGACCCGGAGAGCCACGCCGCAGGGAGACGCCACAGGGAGCATGCGATGACCGGACACCGACCGCCCTCCGAGGACTCCGCCACGGACGTGGTCCGCTGGGCGGCCTTCAGCTGCGTCCTGGTCCCCGTGGTCCTCCTCTGGTACGGCAGCTCGCTCGCCGGCGCGACGGGCACCGCCCTCGGCCTCGCCGCCGTGACGGCCGTCTGCCGTATCCTCCTGCGCCAGTCGGAGCGCGGCGCGGCCCGCCCGCACGCGGAGGAACGGGCGCCCCATCGGGGCCATCACCACTGGACCGGAACCGGGGGCCGTCGAGGCGGTCGTCACACCGGGGGAAATACACCGGTCGGCTGACCGGTTTCCATACACCGGGCCGACTCTTTTCAGCCAACTTCCGCGTTCCGCGCGTCCCTTGACCTGACCACCCCTCAACCCCCGTTCCACCTGCACGGATAGGGTCTCGGGGGCCCTGCGCACCCTACGTGGATTAGCCACTGCCACAAGGCGCACTTCCCTGCACGGCCCACGAGTGCAACGCTTCGTGATCGAATGCTTTACGCCAAGTTGCCAAGTCGACAATGTGCCGGATGACGAACTGGTCACGCCGACACCACGGGACACAGTAGATTCGATCTTGACGTCTTACGGCGGGGGACTCGTGCAGGACCGAGGGGAAACGTGCTGGAGCGACATGCCCGACAAGTTAGGGGCGCCGCGACCACCGAGGGGGGCTTAGCAGTATGAGCCACGACTCCACTGCCGCGCCGGAAGCCGCGGCCCGGAAGCTTTCCGGGCGACGCCGCAAGGAGATCGTCGCGGTGCTGCTGTTCGGCGGCGGCCCCATCTTCGAGAGTTCCATACCGCTGTCGGTGTTCGGGATCGACCGCCAGGACGCCGGCGTGCCGCGCTACCGCTTGCTGGTGTGCGGCGGCGAAGAAGGCCCACTGCGGACCACGGGGGGCCTGGAACTCACCGCGCCGCATGGCCTGGAAGCGATCTCACGCGCGGGCACGGTCGTCGTGCCGGCCTGGCGCTCGATCACTTCACCGCCGCCGGAGGAGGCGCTCGACGCACTGCGCCGGGCGCACGAAGAGGGCGCTCGCATCGTAGGACTGTGCACCGGCGCCTTCGTGCTGGCCGCAGCGGGCCTGCTGGACGGCCGCCCCGCGACGACCCACTGGATGTACGCGCCGACGCTGGCCAAGCGCTATCCGTCGGTGCACGTGGATCCACGAGAACTCTTCGTGGACGACGGCGACGTACTGACCTCGGCCGGTACCGCGGCCGGAATCGACCTCTGTCTCCACATCGTGCGGACGGACCACGGCAACGAGGCGGCCGGTGCCCTGGCCCGCCGTCTGGTGGTCCCGCCGCGCCGCTCGGGCGGTCAGGAGCGCTACCTCGACAGGTCTTTACCAGAGGAGATCGGCGCCGACCCGCTCGCCGAGGTCGTCGCCTGGGCGCTGGAGCACCTCCACGAACAGTTCGACGTGGAGACGCTGGCGGCGCGGGCGTACATGAGCCGTCGTACGTTCGACCGCCGGTTCCGCTCGCTGACTGGTTCGGCCCCGCTCCAGTGGCTGATCACCCAGCGGGTGCTGCAGGCGCAGCGGTTGCTGGAGACGTCGGACTACTCGGTGGACGAGGTCGCGGGCCGTTGCGGCTTCCGTTCACCGGTGGCGCTGCGCGGGCACTTCCGGCGGCAGCTGGGCTCGTCCCCGGCCGCCTACCGGGCCGCGTACCGGGCCCGCCGCCCGCAGAGCGAGCGGCCGGTGGACAGCGACGGGCCGATGGGAGGCCCTCCCGGTCCCGCGCCCAGCGCGCCCGTACCTCTGCACCCGGAGAGCGGCCCGGTGCCACTCCAGACGCGCCGCGCCCCGGCCCCCGTGGGTCCGCCCTCGGACAACGGCCGCGAGCTGTACGCCACCGGCCGGGCCAGTGTGCCGGGGCAGCGCAGCGGAGCATGACCTCGTGACGCCGGGTGGGCCACCGCCCGCTCGGCGTTCCCCGGTGGCCGGCACCGACGCGGGGCACCCCAAAAGCGGACGTCAGCTTAGGGTGGTCGCATGAACGATCGCATGGTGTGGATCGACTGCGAGATGACCGGCCTCTCGCTGTCCGACGACGCTCTCATCGAGGTTGCCGCCCTCGTCACCGACTCCGAGCTCAACGTGCTCGGTGACGGTGTGGACATCGTCATCCGCCCGCCGGACCAGGCGCTGGAGACGATGCCGGAGGTGGTGCGTCACATGCACACCGCGTCCGGACTGCTCGACGAACTGGCCGGCGGCACGACCCTCGCCGACGCCGAGGCACAGGTCCTCGCCTACGTCCGCGAGCACGTCAAGGAACCCGGCAAGGCTCCCCTGTGCGGCAACTCCGTCGGCACCGACCGCGGTTTCCTGCTCCGGGACATGCCCACCCTGGAGGACTACCTCCACTACCGGATCGTGGACGTCAGCTCCGTCAAGGAGCTCGCCCGGCGCTGGTACCCACGGGCCTACTTCAACAGCCCGGAGAAGAACGGCAACCACCGCGCCCTCGCCGACATCCGCGAGTCCATCGCGGAACTCCGCTACTACCGCGAGGCGATCTTCGTCCCGCAGCCCGGTCCCGACTCCGACACCGCGAAGTCGATCGCCGCGAAGCACGTCCTGCCCGCGCGGTAAAAGCCGGGCGCGAGCACCCCTTCAGACCCTGTACACTTTTTCTCGGCCGGTCGGGGAGATCCGAACAGCCGAACATGGTGGGTGTAGCTCAGTTGGTAGAGCACCTGGTTGTGGTCCAGGTGGCCGCGGGTTCAAGTCCCGTCACTCACCCCAATCACCTCAGCCGGTGACCTTGGAGACAAGGTCACCGGCTGAGGTCGTTTTCGTGGCCGGGGCCTTTGAGGTGTTCCCTGGCCACCCGGCGAAAGCCCGTGACCAGGCGACTCCGGTCCTCGGAGCGGGTCGCAAGGACCACGTGGGCCGGGTCGACGCCCTTGAGCGGGACCGCGATGAGGTCGGGGCGGAGCGCGCCCGGGCGGGGTGCGGCCATGATGGCCAGGGCCTGGCCGGAGGCCACGAGTTCGAACTTGTCCTCCACGGCCACGACCAACGGGCCGTCGGGGGCCGGGCGGCCGTCGGGGCGGGGGTCGATGCGCCAGTAGGAGTTCCAGGCCGGGTCGGCCACCCGGATCAGCGGCTCCTCGGCGATGTCGTCGAGCGTGACGGACTCCTTGCCGGCGAGCCGGTGGCCGACCGGTACCAGCAGCACCCGGGTCTCCTCGTAGAGGACCGTCACCTGCGCCTCGTCCGTGGGAAAGGGCAGCCGGGTCACCAGCACGTCCACCTTCAGCTCGGACAGGGCCGTGCGGCGGTCGCCCCAGTCGAGGTGCACGGTGCGTACCTCGGCGTCCGGGAAGCGCTCGCGCAGTTCGCGTACCGCCGAGGTGACGATGATGCCCGTCGTGTACCCGATGGTGATCCGGCTCGGCTCGGCGGCCGCCCGGGTCAGCGCCGCCGCCTGTGCCGCCGAACGCAGCAGCGCCTTGGCCCGGGGCAGGAAGACCTCCCCCGCCTCGGTGAGCCGGCTGCCCTGCGGAGTCCGCTCCAGCAGCCGCGCGCCCAGCTGCTGCTCAAGGCGCCGGATCTGCCGGCTCAGCGACGGCTGGGTGATGTGCAGCGCGTCGGCGGCGCGGCCGAAGTGGCGGTGCTCGGCGACGGCCGTGAAGTACCGGACCAGTCGGAGATCGAGGTCGGTCATGCCTGAAGCGTACGCCGGGCTCGATCGCGAGCTTCCCGGAAAAGCCCCTTCCACCTGGTGTGATGCCTGATCCGCATTGCGTGATGCGAAACAGGCTTTGGACTGGACCGGGCTCTCCTTCGCACGCTGGGACCCTCACTCGTCACAGCGAAGGACCACCATGCGTGTATTCGTCACCGGCGCCACCGGATTCATCGGTTCCGCCGTCACCCGTGAGCTCCTCGACGCCGGGCACGAGGTCCTCGGCCTGGCCCGTTCGGACCGGTCCGCCGAGGCCGTCAAGGCCGCCGGAGCGGAGGTGCACCGCGGCGACCTGAACGACCTCGACAGTCTGCGCCGGGGTGCCGAGGCGACCGACGGCGTCGCCCATCTGGCGTTCATCCACGACTTCACCAACCTGCCCGCCTCCGGCGAGGCCGACCTGCGGGCGATCGAGGCCATCGGCGAGGTGCTCGACGGCACCGGCAAGCCCCTCGTCGTCACCTCGGGGCTGCTGACCGCGCCGGGACGCCTCGGCACCGAGGAGGACCCGGCCGACCCGGACTCCCCTGGCAAACACCGGCACGCCTCGGAGTTCGCCACGCTCGCGCTGGCCGAGCGCGGGGTGCGCGCGTCGGTGCTGAGGCTTCCCCCGAGCGTGCACGGCGAGGGCGACATCGGTTTCGTGCCCATGTTCATCGACGCCGCGCGCGCCAAGGGCGTCTCGGCCATGGTGGGCGACGGCGGCAACCACTGGGCCGCCGTCCACCGGCTCGACGCGGCCCGGCTGTACCGGCTCGCCCTGGAAACGGCACCGGCGGGCGTACGGCTGCATGCCATCGGAGACGAGGGGGTGCCGTTCCGGGAGATCGCCGAGACCATCGGACGGGGCCTGGAGGTGCCGGTCGTGAGCGTGCCACCCGAGCAGGCGACGGACCACTTCGGCTGGCTCGGCCGCTTCGCCACCGTCGACATGCGGGCCTCCGGCGCGCTCACCGAGAAGCTGCTGGGCTGGCGGCCGGAGCAGCCCGCGCTGCTCCCGGACCTGGAGGCGGGGCACTACTTCAGGACGGCCTGAGCCGCTCCGTTACGCCACCGCCCGCCACGTCTCCACCAACTCCCGTACTCCGCCGAACCGTTCGCGCGGGTCGGGGCGCGTGGCTCGCTCCACGACCGCGAGCTGTGCCGCCGTACCCCGGAAGGCATCCTCGCCAGGGCCGGCGTCCAGGAGGAGGCGGGCGGTGCGGCCGAGGACGTGGACGGTGGTGCGGGTGTCGATGGTGGCGCCGCGCCGCCACTCCTCGGGGGACATGAAGCGGCTGGAGCCGGGGAGGCGGTCCTCGGTCACCACGAAGGGGCCCCGGCGGTACTCGTCGAGGTCTGTCAAGTGGAGTGCGTGGGCGTCGAAGTCGTAGAGGAAGGCGCCGTCGTAGAGGTCGACGGCGACCTGCCCGGCGGCCTCGACGGCGAGGTGGGCGTCCAGGACGCGGTCCAGGGCGTGGTGGACGCGGGCGAGGGGCAGGGCGCGGAAGCGGGCCCGGGCCGTGGGGTCGTAGAGGATCTCGCCGTCGTGCCACGGCATGACGACGGCCGTACGGCCGTCTCCTGCGGTGATCCGGTGCAGCTGGGGCACGATCGCCGGATGCCGGACCGCGCGGTGGAAGGCCCAGGCGCGGTCGAGCGAGCGTTGGGCGCGGTCGGTCGTCGCCTCCTTCACGAACCAGCGGGCGCCATCGGGGAGCCGGACTCCGTACGCGAAGCAGCCGGAGTCCTGTTCGCGGAAGATACGGAACACCTCGCCGACGGTCCGGAGGTACGGCTCGGTCCCGGGGATATCGTCAACGTCCAGCAGAGGATGGGCAGTCATGGCCCTCATCCTCGCGTTCCGCCTCGTGATGGTCAGGACGACGCCCGCTCCACCAGTTCCGTGGCCAGCACCACCTGTCGGCGTTCCAGGCCCCGGGAGACCGCCGGGCGGCGATCGGCGATCTCCGAGAGGAGGAGGTCGATCATGCGGCGGCCCATCTCCTCGATGGGCTGGCGGACGCTGGTGAGGGGCGGGTCCATGTGACGGGCTATGGCCGAGTCGTCGTAGCCGACCAGGGCCACGTCCGCGGGGATGCCTCGGCCCTCCTCGCGCAGGACCTGGCGGGCGCCGGCCGCCATCACGTCCGAACCGGCGAAGACCGCGTCCAGGTCGGGGCGGCGGGCCAGCAGCTTGGTCATCGCGCGGCGGCCGCCCTCCTCCGTGAAGTCACCGGGCTCGATCAGGCGCTCGTCCACATCGTGGCCCGCGTCGAGCAGGGCGTCACGGTAGCCGTCCACGCGACGCTGGGCGCCGTACACGTCGAGGCGGCCGGTGATGTGGGCGATCGTGCGGCGGCCGCCGGCCAGCAGGTGCTCCACGGCCGAGCGGCCGCCGCCGTAGTTGTCGGAGTCCACCGAGGGAAGCGTTTCCGCGGCCGAGCGCGGGCCGCTGATCACCGACGGGATCTCCAGCTGGGCCAGCAGGTCGGGGAGCGGGTCGTCGGCGTGGACCGAGACCAGCAGGACGCCGTCGACCCGGTGCGCGGCCAGGTACTGGGCCAGCCGGCGGCGTTCGCGGTCGCTGCCCGCGAAGATCAGCAGGAGCTGCATCTCGGTGTCCGAGATCTCCGCGCCGACGCCCTTGAGCATGTCCGAGAAGTACGGCTCCGCGAAGAACCGCGTCTCCGGTTCGGGCACGACCAGCGCGATGGCGTCGGTGCGGTTGGCGGCCAGGGCGCGCGCGGCCGTGTTCGGGACGTACCCGAGTTCCGCCACCGCCGCCTCGACCGCCGCGCGGGTGGCGTCGCTGACCCGGGGCGAGCCGTTGATCACCCGGGACACGGTCCCCCGGCCGACGCCGGCGCGCGCGGCGACCTCTTCGAGGGTGGGCCGCCCACCGCTCCGGCTCCGCGCTCCGTGGCTTGCCATGGGCTCCGCCTTCCCGCCGTTGTCTTGACGCTGGCCTGGAATTTAACAGTCCCGCCACTTCCAGTGGCTGTCGCGGGCTGCCGCCCCCATGCCCCACCGCCTCCTCCGCGGACTCCGGAAGGGCGGACAGTGGGTCCAGTTAACGGGCTGATAACTGAACGCATCTCCCTTCGCCGACTCCCTTGACACCCTCGCTCCAACCCGCGAACCTTCAACACATCACAAGTGGGAGCGCTCCCACGGTACCTGACACATAAACATCCCGCACGTTCCCCGCCCGAGCCGCAGCATGAACGAACGGGCCCAACACCGCAGTTGGCCGGGGGGTCGGCACGTCAGGGCAACAGGAGGACGCAATGCGAGCACGTACCCGACCCGCCCGCAAGGCGGTGATCCTGGCGGCGGTCGCGTCGCTCGGGATCGGGCTGCTGGCCGGCTGTGCCGACGACGGCAAGGACGACGACTCCGGCTCGTCGTCCGGCGGTGGCGGCGGCAAGACCACCATCACGCTCGGGCTCTTCGGCACCGCCGGTTTCCAGGAGTCCGGCCTGTACAAGGAGTACGAGAAGCTCCACCCGGACATCACCATCAAGCAGACGGTGGTGGAGCGGAACGAGAACTACTACCCCGCTCTCCTGAACCATCTCACCACCAACAGCGGCCTCCAGGACATCCAGATGGTCGAGGTCGGCAACATCGCCGAGATCGTCCAGACCCAGTCCTCCAAGCTCCTCGATCTGTCGAAGTACGGCAAGGAGAGCGACTACCTGGACTGGAAGTGGAAGCAGGCCACCACGGCGGACGGCCAGACCGTCGGTGTCGGCACCGACGTCGGCCCGATGGCCATCTGCTACCGCAAGGACCTCTTCCAGAAGGCCGGTCTGCCCACCGACCGCGAGGAAGTCGGCAAGCTGTGGGCCGGCAGCTGGGACAAGTTCGTCGACGTCGGCAAGCAGTACAAGGCGAAGGCCGGCACGAGCACCACCTTCCTGGACTCCCCCGGCGGTCTGCTCCAGGCCATCCTCAGCAGTGAGAAGGACCGGTTCTACGACGCCTCGGGCAAGGTCATCTACAAGACCAACCCGGCCGTGAAGTCCGCGTTCGACCTCACCTCCGAGGCCGCCGAGGCCGGGCTGATCGGCAACCAGACCCAGTTCCAGCCCGCCTGGGACACGACCATCGCCAACAGCAAGTTCGCCGCGATGTCCTGCCCGCCGTGGATGCTCGGCTACATCAAGGGCAAGTCGAAGGCGGACGCGGCCGGCAAGTGGGACATCGCCCAGGCGCCGAAGTCCGGCAACTGGGGCGGCTCCTTCCTGACCGTGCCCAAGTCCGGCAAGAACACCGAGGAGGCCGCGAAGCTCGCCGCGTGGCTGACCGCGCCCGCGCAGCAGGCCAAGCTGTTCGGCGTGCAGGGCAGCTTCCCGTCCACCCCGGCCGCGTACGACTCGACCGAGGTCAAGAACGCGAAGAACGACATGACCGGTGACGCGCCGATCGGCCCGATCTTCGCCGAGGCCGCCAAGAACATCCCCGTCCAGACGATCGGCCCGAAGGACCAGATCATCCAGCAGGGTCTGACGGACAATGGCGTGGTCCTGGTGACCCAGGGCAAGTCGGCCGCCGAGGCATGGAAGAACGCCGAGAAGACCATCGACAACGCACTGGACCAGTGACCCGTATGACCACTGGGCACGAAACCGCTGCCGCACCCCCCGCGAAGGAGGGGGGCGCGGCCCCGGCCCGCCCGCCCGCAGAGCCCGCGGCGGAGCAGCGCCGCCGGACCCGGCTCTCCCGCCGCTGGCAGCGGGACGTGCGCTGGAGCCCGTACGCCTTCGTCTCGCCGTTCTTCCTGCTGTTCCTCGCGTTCGGCCTGTTCCCGCTGATCTACACCGGGTGGGCCTCGCTGCACCAGGTGGAACTGACCGCCCCCACCGACATGAACTGGGTGGGGATGAGGAACTACACGCGGATCTTCGACGACGAGTTCTTCTGGAACGCGGCGCGCAACACGCTGACCATCGGGATCATCTCGACGGTCCCGCAGCTGCTGATGGCGATGGGCCTCGCGCACATCCTCAACTACAAGCTGCGTGCCTCGACGTTCTACCGGGTCGCGATGCTCGCCCCGTACGCCACGTCGATCGCCGCCGCCTCGCTGGTCTTCGTCCTGCTGTTCGGCCGTGACTACGGCATGATCAACTGGGTGCTCGGCCAGGTCGGCATCGGCCACATCGACTGGCAGAACGACAAGTGGGCCTCCCAGATCGCGGTCTCCTCGATCGTCGTCTGGCGCTGGACCGGCTACAACGCGCTGATCTACCTGGCGGCGATGCAGGCGATCCCGCAGGACCTGTACGAGTCGGCGGCCCTCGACGGGGCCAACCGGTGGCAGCAGTTCTTCCATGTGACGCTGCCGTCGCTGCGGCCGACGATCCTGTTCACCGTCGTCGTGTCGACCATCGGTGCCTCGCAACTCTTCGGTGAGCCCCTGCTGTTCGACGCGAACAAGGGTGCCTCCGGCGGCAGTCAGCACCAGTTCCAGACGCTCGGCCTGTATCTGTACGAGCAGGGCTGGGTCAACCAGCACCTGGGCCGCGCCTCCGCGATCGCCTGGACGATGTTCCTGATCCTCATCATCGTCGGGATCGTCAACTACGTCATCTCGCGCCGGCTGCGCGCCAGCAGTTAGGAGAACCGGCCGTGACGACGACACTGACGAAGCCGCCCGCCGAGGAGACGAAGCGCCCCCGGCGTCCCAAGGCCGCCCGCGCCGGCGGCACCCTGCACGCCGGGCCGATCGCGTACCTCATCCTGATCCTGTTCACCGTCGGCTCGCTGTTCCCGCTGGTGTGGACCGCGATCGCGGCCTCCCGCGACAACCAGCGGCTCGCCGAGACCCCGCCGCCGTTCTGGTTCGGCTCGGGGCTGTTCGACAAGCTGGAGATCGCCTGGAACGACGCCAACCTGGGCGAGGCGTTCATCAACACCACGTTCGTGGCGGGGGTTTCGGCGATCACCATCGTCATCCTGTCGACGATCGCCGGGTTCGCCTTCGCCAAGCTGCGCTTCAAGGGCCGTAACGCCCTGATGCTGATCGTGATCGGCACGATGATGGTGCCGCCGCAGCTGAGCGTGATCCCGCTGTACATGATGGTCGCCAAGCTCGACTGGTCCGACCAGTTGCAGGCGGTGATCCTGCCCTCGCTGGTCAGCGCGTTCGGGGTGTTCTTCATGCGGCAGTACCTGATCCAGGCGCTGCCGGACGAGCTGATCGAGGCGGCCCGGGTGGACGGCGCGAACAGCTGGCGGATCATCTGGCACGTGGTGTTCCCGGCGGCGCGTCCCGCGATGGCCGTGCTCGGAATGCTGATGTTCGTGCAGACCTGGAACGACTTCCTGTGGCCGTTCCTGGTGCTGACGCAGAACGGCAACCCGACCGTGCAGGTCGCGGTCGCGGGTCTGGGCCGCGGTTACACGCCCGACCAGTCCCTGATCATGGCGGGCGCGCTGCTCGGCACGCTGCCGCTGCTGGTCGTCTTCGCGATCTTCGGCAAGCAGATCGTGGGCGGCATCATGCAGGGTGCCGTAAAGGGCTGACCTCGGCTTTCCAGGGGCCGGGTCACCGCCGCTTCGGCCCCGTCACTCCCCCTCCCCCCTATCAGTCGGTCTTACGACCTCCAATGGGAGCGCTTCCATGCCTGAGTCCGAATCGCCGGCGACCCCGGTGACCTTTCCCCCCGCCTTCCTGTGGGGAGCCGCGACCTCCGCCTACCAGATCGAGGGGGCGGTGCGGGAGGACGGCCGTACGCCCTCCATCTGGGACACCTTCAGCCACACCCCCGGCAAGACGGCGGGCGGCGAGCACGGTGACATCGCTGTCGACCACTACCACCGCTACCGCGACGACGTGGCGCTCATGGCCGACCTGGGCCTGACGGCGTACCGCTTCTCGGTCTCCTGGTCCCGGGTGCAGCCGACCGGCCGCGGCCCCGCGGTGCAGCGGGGTCTGGACTTCTACCGCCGGCTGGTGGACGAGCTGCTCGCGCACGGCATCAAGCCGGCCGTGACGCTCTACCACTGGGACCTGCCCCAGGAGCTGGAGGACGCGGGCGGCTGGCCGGAGCGCGACACGGCGTACCGTTTCGCGGAGTACGCGCAGATCGTCGGGGAGGCGCTCGGCGACCGGGTGGAGCAGTGGATCACCCTCAACGAGCCCTGGTGCGCCGCCTTCCTGGGCTATGCCTCCGGGGTGCACGCGCCTGGCCGCACCGACCCGGCGGCCTCGCTGAAGGCCGCGCACACACTGAACCTGGCGCACGGGCTCGGCACTTCGGCCCTGCGGGCGTCGATGCCGGCCCGCAATGCGGTGGCGCTCAGCCTCAACTCCTCGGTGGTGCGCCCCTTCTCGCAGGACGCGGCGGATCTGGCGGCGGCGCAGAAGATCGACGACCTCGCCAACGGTGTCTTCCACGGGCCGATCCTGCACGGGGCGTATCCGCAGACGCTGTTCACGGCGACGGAGCTGATCACGGACTGGTCGTTCGTCGTGGACGGCGATCTCGCCCTGATCAACCAGCCGTTGGACGCGCTGGGTCTCAACTACTACACGCCCGCGCTGGTCTCGGCGGCGGACACGGAGGTCAGCGGGCCGCGGGCGGACGGCCACGGCTCCAGCGACCACTCCCCCTGGCCGGGTGCGGACGACGTCACGTTCCACCAGACACCGGGCGAGCGTACGGAGATGGGCTGGACGATCGACCCGACGGGCCTGCACGACCTGATCATGCGCTACACACGCGAGGCCCCCGGTCTGCCGCTCTACATCACGGAGAACGGCGCGGCCTACGACGACAAGCCCGACCCCGACGGCCGTGTCCACGACCCCGAGCGGATCGCCTACCTGCACGGCCACCTCGCCGCGGTTCGCGGTGCGATCACCGAAGGCGCGGACGTCCGCGGCTATTACCTGTGGTCCCTGCTGGACAACTTCGAGTGGGCCTACGGCTACGAGAAGCGATTCGGCGCGGTGTACGTGGACTACACGACGCTGGAACGGACACCCAAGTCGAGCGCCCTCTGGTACGGCCGGGCGGCACGCACGGGCACGCTTCCGGAGGTGCAGAGCATTCAGTAGCCATCACCGAGAAGGGGGACCGGGGGACGGGGCGCGGCAGCCGAGGGGGGTGCCGCGCCCCTCCGGGTCTCACCGCAGCACCACCACCCCCAGCACCGCGACCAGAGCCACCAGGGCCACCGAGGCCGTGGCGATCGCGGCGAAGTAACGCACGCGGTCCGTCGTGGGGCGGGAGGTCACCTCGATGCCGGTGTGGGAGGGGAAGGCGAAGTAGTCGCGGTGCGGGTCGGCGTGGACCCGGACGTGGGCCAGGGGGAGGCGGCGCAGGGTCGCCAGGCGGGCCACCTCGTCCTTGCGCGGGGCGAGGTGGGGCGCGATCAGGCTCTCGTCGGCCTCGTCCAGGTCGTCCGGGAGTTCGTCGGTGGCCCTGCGCAGGACGGTCTTGTGCCACTGGCCCGCGCCGCCGGTCGTGCGTCTGAGGTCCAGTCGGCCGAGCCGGCGTTCCTTCTCCCGGTGCGGGTTCTGGTGGATCCAGCCCTCGGTCCACACCGTGAAGCGGCCGGTGCCCCGGCACTCCTGGTGGGTGACGCGTTTGGTGCCCTCGCAGGCCCCGCACCGCACATAGCCCTTCTTCTTGCAGTCGGGGCAGTCGAGTTGGCGGCGGCCGGTGCACTTCGGACAGGCCGCGTTCGAGGCCCGGCAGCGTGCGCAGAGGGCACGGTGGGCCGAGGGGGTGCCGGAGCGCAGGTGCGCGGGTCTGCCGGCACGCCGGCGTCCGGTGCCCTCGCACTCCCAGCAGGCGTCAGGGCCGCCCTGGCAGACGGGGCAGTCGACGAAGCGGGGGCAGTCACGGACACCGCGCCCGTCGCAGTCCCCGCATTTGGTCGTACCGCCGTCGCAGTCCCCGCACCGCTCCTCGTCGAGTGAGCCACGGCGTACCAGCAGCCATGCGTCGGACTTCTCCGGGTCGGAGGGCGGGGGGACCGGGTGGGAGCCGATGTCGGTGTAGGTGGGCCGGGTCGCGATGTCGTCCCGGCCGCCCGGCTCCCGCATGGGCCGCTCGCCGCGCGTCTCGACCGAGCGGACGATGTGGAAGTCCAGCAGGTTCTGCCAGGTCAGGTCGGCGGCGCCGGGGTCGGTCAGATGGGCGGCGACCCCGCGCCGGCCGGCGTACACCTCGACCGCCTGAAGTATCTCCGCGTCCAACGGTCTTCCGGCCATGGCCGCTCCCCCTGTCGACGACCGGACGGTCGGACGATCAGGGTAGGAGCGGCACGCACGGCCATCAAGGGTGTGTCAGTGTGCTTCGCGTACGACCACCACATCGCCCGGCGCCACGGTCACCCGGCCGCCGTCGATGCCCCTGCCGCTCAGCAACTCGGTCGCGCGCGTGGTCACTCGTACCTCCGCCTCCCGCTCACCGTGGTTGATCAGGAAGAGGTAGTCCGCGTCCCCGCCCCGTCGCAGCACCGCCTCCACGCCCTCCGCCGTCTCCCGTACCGGCTCCACGCCCGCCTCCGCGCGGATGCGGTCCAGGAGTGCGGCGAGGGTCTCCGGGTCGGGGTGGGTGGCCAGGTACCAGGCCGTGCCCTCGCCGTGCGGATGCCGGGTCACCGCGGGGACCCCGGTCAACGGCCCCGAGGTGTACGACGTCACCGCCTCGGCGCCCGCCAGGCGGACCCGCTCCGTCCACAGGGACGCCGTACCGCCGCTGTCGAGGGCGACCGTCTCGCCGGGCAGCAGCGGGAACAGTTCGTCCGTGCTGACGCCGAGCGCCTCGCGGAAGGCTCCCGGGTAACCGCCCAGTCGGACATGGCAGTTGGCGTCGACCGCTCCGCTGTGGAAGCCGACGACCAGGGTGCCGCCGCCCGAAGCGAAGCCCGTCAGGTTCTCCGCACCGTCGTCGTCGACCAGGTAGAGGGCGGGAGCGAGGACGAGGCGGTACTGCGACAGGTCCGCCGACGGGTGGACGAAGTCCACCGCCACGCCGGACCGCCACAACGGCTCGTACCAGGAGCGGACCACGTCCAGGTAGCGGACCGACTCGCTGGGCTGGGAGGGGAGTTCCAGGGCCCAGCGGGCGTTCCAGTCCCAGACGACGGCGACCGAGGCGGGGCTCGTGCTGCCCCGTACCTCCGCGAGCGCCTTCAGGTCCGCGCCCAATGCCACCACGTCACGCCAGATCCGGCTGTCCGTGCCCGCGTGCGGCAGCATCGCCGAGTGCCACTGTTCGGCGCCCGCCTTCGCGGCCCGCCACTGGAAGTAGGCGATGCCGTCGGCGCCACGGGCGACATGGGCGAGCGCGTTGCGGCGCAACTCACCGGACGTCTTCGCCCTGTTGACGGGCTGCCAGTTCACCGCGCCCGTCGAGTGCTCCATCAGCAGCCACGGGCCGCCGGCCAGCGAGCGCACGAGGTCGCCGCTGAGCGCGATGTCGATCTCCGACTCGGGGTCGGTGGAGCGCAGGTAGTGGTCGTTGGAGACGAGGTCCAACTCCGGTGCCCAGCGCCAGTAGTCCAGGGCGTCGAAGTTGTACATCACCATGAAGTTGGTGGTGGCCGGCACCGAGGGGGCGGCTTCCCGCAGCGCCTCCCGCTCCGCCTTGTACAGCGACAGCAACTCGTCACTGCAGAAGCGGCGCCAGTCGAGCTGGTGGGCCGGGTTGGGGACGGCGCCGGTGGCGCGGGGCGGGATGATCTCGTCCCAGTCGTAGTACCACTGGCTCCAGAAGGTCGTGCCCCAGGCGTCGTTGAGGGCCGCCAGGTCCTCGTACTTGTCGCGCAGCCACCCCCGGAAGGCCTCCGCGCTCACGTCGCAGTAGCACTCCGCGTTGTGGCAGCCGTACTCGTTGTGGATGTGCCACATCACGACCGCCGGGTGGTCGGCGTACCGCTCTCCGAGCACCCGGGCGATCCGCAGGGCCGCCTCCCGGTAGGCGGGGCTCGACGGGCAGAACGTCTGGCGGCTGCCGTACGACAGTCCCCGGCCGTCCTTGTCGACCGGCAGCGCTTGCGGGTGCTTGCGGAAGAACCAGGCCGGCGGGGCGGCCGTGGGGGTCGCCAGGTCGGCGGCGATGCCGTTGTCGTGGAGCAGCGCGAGGATCCTGTCGAGGCGGGCGAAGTCGTACTCGCCCTCGCTGGGCTCAAGGAGCGCCCACGCGAAGATGTTGACGCTGACCATGTTCACGCCCGCCTCGCGCATGAGGCGTACGTCCTCGGCCCAGACCTCCTCGGGCCACTGCTCGGGGTTGTAGTCGCCGCCGTAGGCGATGCCCTCCGCGATCATCGGGCGCCTCCGCCGAGCAGACGGCGGGTCGTCTCCACGCCCCACTGGTCCAGGGACAGCAGGCGGTCGCTGGACGCCATCAGGCCGCCGGTCGCCTCCACATGGGCGGCCCAGCGCTCGCGGGTCTCCACGGCCGGGCGGGCCATCAGGCAGTCGGGGTCGTTGACCCAGAACCGCCCGTGCTGCCACTGGCGGCCCACGCCGGTGAACTCGGCCGGGTCCTGGCCGGGCTGGCTGTAGTCGTCGGCCTCGGGGCGGCGGTGCGGGGCCGTGTCGGGGCTGACCCGCATCGCGTCGAACAGGCCGATGGAGGGGAGGATCGGCGCGCCGCAGCCGAGCAGGTAGGCGTCCTCGCCGATGGCCTCGCGGATCAGCTCGATGCCCGCGCGGTACGCCGTGAGCGCGTCCACGGAGCCGTGCCGTACGCCTTCCAGGGCGCCCGCGTACAGGAAGTCGACCTTGAAGTAGTCGTAGCCCTCCGCGCGCAGGGTCCGGAAGACCTCGGTCAGGTACGCCGCCGCCTCGGGGTGGGTGGTGTCCAGGACGCTCAGGTCGTGGCCCCAGTTGCGGCCGGCGTGCAGGAAGCCGCCGTCGTGCCGGGCGGCGTGGGGATGTGCCCCTGCTTCCCCCGACCCGCCAGGGTCCTTGACGAGCCAGTCGGGGTGCTCGGCGGCGAGGTCGCTGGCCGGGTCGACCAGGAAGGGGGCCGTCCAGATGCCGGCCCTCCTGCCCCTCGCCCGGATCGCGTCGGCGATGCCCGCGCGGGAGCGGAAGCGGCCGGAGAGGGTGAGCCAGTCGCCGAGGGCCTTCTGGTAGCCGTCGTCGATCTGGACCACGTCGACGGGCAGGTCGAGGGTGTCCATCGCACGGAGGTTCTCGTGGATGTCGTCCTCGGTGACGGCGGTGAAGTACTCGTACCAGGAGCACCAGACGGTGGGTGCCGGGCGCGGGGCCTCGACCCCGAGACCGGTGGCCCACTCGGCGAGCGTCGCCTGGAGGTCCGGGCCCGTGAACTCCTTCACCGGGCCGTCGGCGGTGACCGTGGCGGTGCCGCCGTCGACGGTCAGGCGGATCGACGGGACCTCACGCGTGGGTTCCGGCGCCGCCCACAGCCGTACCGGCGATCCGTCGCCCGGGTCGAGCGCCAGCAGCCCCTCACCCTGGAAGGTGCCTTCGGGGACGGTGACGCCCGGCCGGTAGCAGACCGTCGCCCAGTTGTCGTTCGTCGGGCGGTACGGCTTGTCGCCGAGGGCGTAGGCGCCGCTGGGGCTCCAGGACTGCCAGCCCTCCTCGTGGACGCGGGCGGTGCGTGCGTCCACGGGCACGGAGGCGACCGGGGTGAAGGGGTGGGGCACGGTGCTTCTCTTTCGGAAGAAAGGGTGTCAGCCCTTGTTGGCGCCGAGGGTCAGTCCGCTGACGAACTGGCGCTGGAGCACGAAGTACACGATCAGCGTGGGGATCGCGGTGAGCAGGGCGCCCGCGGCGACCAGGTTGGGGTCGGTGAAGTACTGGCCGGAGAGGTTGTTGAGCGCCGAGGTGATCGGCATGTTCTCGCCGGTGGAGATCAGCACGATGGCCCAGAAGAAGTCGTTGTAGATCCAGATGGACAGCAACGTCCCCAGGGCCGCCATGGCCGGCTTGCACAGCGGCAGCACGATCTGCCAGTACATCCGCCACACCGAGGCGCCGTCGACGAGGGCGGCCTCGGTGAGCTCGTGCGGCAGCATCCGCATGTAGTTGCTGAGCACGAAGGCGCAGAAGCCGGACTGGAACGCCACATGGATCAGGACCAGGCCGAGCGCGGAGTCGTACAGCTTGCCGCTCATCGTGATGCCGGGCAGGTCGATGAGCAGGTACAGCCGGTACAGCGGGGTGATGATGACCTGCTGCGGCAGCAGGTTGCCCGCCGTGAACACCAGGAGCAGGAAGATGTTGAGCCGGAAGTCGAAGCGGCTGACGTAGAACGCGACCATCGACGACAGCAGCAGCGTGACCAGCACGGCGGGAACCGCGATGATCAGTGTGTTGCCGAAGTAGTGCAGCATGTCGGACTGCTGGAACGCGTTCTTGAAGTTGTCGAAGTTCAGCGTGTCCGGCCAGGAGACATAGCCCTTGGTGCTGGTCTCCGAGTACGGGCGCAGGGCCGCGAAGACCGCCCACAGCAGCGGGGCGAGCCAGGCCAGCGCGGTGCCGGCGAGGAACACGTGCAGCAGGACGCGGGCCGGGCGGACGGGCGTGCGCTGTTTGGCCGGCGCACCGGTGGCGACGGTGGTGCTCATGCGCGCCGCTCCTTCCGGAAGGTCGCGATCAGGTACGGGATGATGACCACGAGGGAGATGACCAGCAGGACCACGGCGATCGCGGATCCGTAACCGATCCGGCTGGACTCACCGATGATGTTGTTGGTGATCAGGATCGACAGCAGCTCGGTGCCCTGGGCGCCCTTGTTGAAGACGAACACCAGGTCGAAGGCGCGCAGCGCCTCGATGATGGTGACGACCAGGACGACCGTGTTGGTCGGGCGCAGGGTCGGGAAGATGACGTTCTTGAACGTCTGCCACTCGTTGGCGCCGTCCAGCGAGGAGGCCTCGCGCAGGGACGGGTCGACGCCCTTGAGGCCGGCCAGGTAGAGGATCATCATGTAGCCGGTGTGCCGCCAGGAGGCGGCGATCAGCACGGCCCACAGGTTGAGCTTGGGATCGCCGATCCAGTCGATGTAGTGGCCCGGCTTGTTGGCCCCGATGAGGCTGTTGATCAGGCCCGTGTCCGGGTTGTAGACCAGCTGCCAGACGAAGCCCGTCACCGCCAGCGAGACCACGACCGGCAGGAAGAACGCGGTCTGGTAGACGCGGGAGAAGCGGATCTGCTTGTCCAGCTGCACGGCCAGGAACAGGCCGAACGGCGTCGGGATCAGGATGAGCACGACGAACCAGATGACGTTGTGCTCGACGGCGGGCCAGAACTGCGGGTTGTCGGTGAACAACTGCTTGAAGTTGTCCAGCCCCACCCACTTGATGGAGTCGAAGCCGATGCCGTCCCAGCTGGTGAAGGCCAGGGCGATCGAGGCGAGGGCGGTGACCCAGACCAGGACCACGTGCAGGATGGTGGGCACGCCGGCCATGAAGCCGAGCGTGATGCGGTCACGGCGGGTCAGCAGGCGCTTGTGGCCCTGCGAGACCCGCTTGTTCTCGGGCGCACGGCCCGAAGGCGGCTCGGCGGCCGCCTCCGGGCTCTTCGTGTTGATGTCGGTAGTCATTCAGCCGCTCAGCTCAGGAGGACGCGAAGATCGTCTTCTTCTGGCGCTCGATCGATGACAGCAGACTGTCGACGCCCTTGGGGTTCTGGAGGAACTTCTGCAGCGACGGCTGCATCACCGTCGAGGTGAAGTCCGGGCGCGAGTCGCGGTCCATGAACTGGGTCAGGCTCTTCGCGCCGGAGATCATCTCGAACGCCTTCTTCTGCAGGGCGGTGTACGAGGAGGTGTCGGCCTTGGTGGAGGCGGCCACCACGCTGGTGTCGGCCTTGAGGTAGATCTGCTCGGCGTCCGGCGTTCCCAGGTACTCCATGAGCTTGGCGGCGCCCGCCTTGTTCTTCGGCGACTTGGAGACCATGAAGCCGTCGGTGGGCGCCTCGACGGTGTCCTGGCCGTAGGCGGAGTTGATCTCCGGGAAGGCGAAGAAGTCGAGGTCGTCCAGGTCGGCCTTGTTGGTGAACTGCTGCGCCACGAAGGTGCCCAGCACGTACATGCCCGCCTTCTTCGACACCAGGGTCTGGGCGGCGTCCTGCCAGGTGCGGCCCATGAAGCCTTCCTGGTGGTAGGGCAGGATCTCGGTCCAGTGGTCGAAGACGTTCTTGACCTTGGCGTCGGTCCAGGAGGCCTTGCCCGCCATCAGGTCGACGTGGAAGTCGTAGCCGTTGGTGCGGAAGTTGAGCTGGTCGAAGGTGCCCATCGCCGGCCAGGCGTCCTTGTCGCCGAAGGCGATCGGGACCAGGTTGTCCTTCTTCATCTGCTTGCACAGGGCGACGAAGGCGTCCCACGTCGTGGGGACCTCGTAGCCGTACTGCTTGAAGACGCTCTTGCGGTAGAAGATCGCCCACGGGTACGTCACCAGCGGCACGAAGTAGTACTTGCCGTCCGCGCCCTTGCTGAGCTTCTTCATGGCGTCGGGGAAGTTGCCGCCGATCTTGTCCCACACGTCGTCGATCGGGGAGGCGAGACCCTTGGCCGCGAAGAACTGCATGCGGTAGCCGGCGAACCAGTTGAACACGTCGTCCGGCGTGCCCTGGAGGTAGGAGTTGATCTGCTCCTGGAAGGTGTTGTGGTCCTTGGTGTTGACCTTGACCGTGATCCCGGACTGCTTCGTGAAGGCCGTGTAGATCTCCCCGTAGGCCTTCTTCGGCACGGCGTCGGACTGGTTCGAGCCCAGCGTGACCGTCTTCGGGTCGGAGGACGAACCGCTGCTGCCGCAGGCGCTCAGCAGGGGTATGCCCGCACCGAGCAGGGCGGCGCCACCGACGCCTTTGAGTACGCCTCGGCGGCTGGGAGCGGGCAGGGAGGACAGGGGATCACGCATGAACGGCTCCTGAGGGGCAAGGTTCGGTCTGGAGGGTTCGAAAGCCGGTCTTAATCAACCAGAAATCAACTTGACCGAACACGCGGTGGCGTAATGACAGCCTTATGTCAGGTCATGCGTCAATAGCTTTCGAGCCCGTTTGTCGAAACGTGACCGACATCCCTGTCCCCCCTGATGACACAGGAGCCGCACTGGGAACGTTCTCAGTTTCGGTGCTTCTCAGTTGTAGGTGCCGAACGCCTTCGAGAAGGCGGCGTCGTCCTGGACGATCGAGCTGCAGGTGGCGTCCGCGGAATTCTTCGCCCCGCCCGCGCACTGCTTGTCGCGGGTCGCCGACCACATCGACAGCCACCCGAGGCCCTTCGCCTTGGCGAAAGCGACCAGCTGCGTGGCGTCCTCGACCTTGAAGATCTCCGAGGCCACGTCGTTGACACCGATCATCGGTGTGACGGCGACCGCATTCCAGGCCGCGCTGTCGGACAGCCCGAGGACACCCTTGATCTGTGCCTGGGTGGCGGTGGCCGCCTGCTCGGCATAGCTGCCCATGTCACCGCTGTACGAGGCCCCGTAGTCCATCGCCATGATGTTGACGGTGTCGATCTTCACGCCGTTGGACGTGGCGTTCGCGAGCAGGTTCACGCCGTCCTGGGTGAGGCCCTCGGGCATGACCGGAAGCGTGTAGGAGACGTCCAGGCCGGGGTGCTGCGCCTGGAGCCGCGCGATCGCCTGCGCGCGCCGGGTGTTCGCG
Source organism: Streptomyces sp. NPDC019531 (assembly GCF_044903305.1). Classification (NCBI taxonomy): domain Bacteria; kingdom Bacillati; phylum Actinomycetota; class Actinomycetes; order Kitasatosporales; family Streptomycetaceae; genus Streptomyces; species Streptomyces sp. NPDC019531. The sequence continues at coordinate 21,791 of NZ_JBJDQL010000033.1, forward strand.
GCCGCGTTCGGCAGCGCGCCGCCCTCCACGTCGAAGTCGACCTTGGTCAGGCCGTACGCGTCCACGACCTTCCCGTACGCCGCCGCCAGCGTGTCCGCCGAGGAGCAGGTCGTGGCCAGCTCGGAGCCGGAGGCGCCGCCGAAGGAGACCCGGACGTCGCCGCCCTTCGCCCGCAGCGCGCCGATCTGCGCGGCCACGGCGTCGCTCGCGAGATCGCTCACCCCGCCCCACTTGGGGGTGCAGCCGCCGCCGTCGGTGACGAAGGCGAGGTTGTAGTTCTTGACGCCGGTCGCGTCGGCGGCGGCCAGGAGGTCGAAGGCGGGGTAGAGGGAGGTGTCGACGTAGGGGGCGAAGCCGGCGGTGGCGTCGGTGCCGGTGCCCTGCGTGGGGGTCGGTGTGGAGGTGGGCGTCTTGGTGGGTGTCTGCGTGGGGGTCGGTGTCGCGGACTCCGTCGGGCGGCCGCTCGGTTCCGGGGTCGCGGTGTCGTCCGCGGAGCACTTGGCGCCGCCGATGAGACAACCGGTCGGATCGGCGGTGCCGTTGACCACGAAGCCGACGGTGACCGACTCGCCGGGCGCCAGTCCGTCCGAGTCCCACTTCGCCGATGTCACCGTGACGTGCTGTCCGCTCACCGCGGACTCGGCGTTCCACAGGGAGCTCAGCTTCGAGCCCGACGGCAGGTCGAACTCCAGCTTCCAGGCCCGGTCCGCCGCCCCGCTGTTGTTGGTCACGACGTACTGCGCGGTGTACCCCGTCGACCAGTCACTGGTCCTGGTGTACGCGGCGCCGATCCCGGCCGCCTGGGCGGTACCGCTCAGCAGGATCGCTCCGGTTCCCACCACGGCGGCGGCGACCAGCCCGCCGATCACCTTGTTTCTGCCGTTCACTCTGCGCCGATGAATGCTCATGGCGTGGCACGCTAGCGACCGGAAATCGGGCAAATGACCTGATCAGGACGGCCGTTGAGGACCTTAGGGCGCACTTAAGGAAGGGATCGGGGTCGGTTAAAGGTCGAGACCAATTTGCCCGTTCGGCGTCTGCGCACCCGGTGCCCCCTGCGCTCCGGTTCCCGACCGTCGAGCTGGATCCAGATCCGCACCTCGGTGCCGCCCAGCACCGACGACCCGATCCGCACGTCCCCGCCGGTCGACTCCGCGAGCCGCCGCACGATGTCGAGGCCGAGCCCGGTCGACCCGGCGCTGCCCGACCCCCGGCCACGCGCCATCGCGGCCTCGGGGTCCCGGATCCCGGACCCCGCGTCGGAGACGAGCATGATCACCGCGTCGTCGCCGTTGTGCACGTCGACCGCGAAGGCCGTGCCCTCGGGGGTGTGCCGGAAGACGTTGCCGAGCAGGGCGTCGAGGGCGGCCGCGAGGTCCGCCCGGGCCACGGGTATCCGCACCGGCCGCTCCGTGCCGGCCACCCGCCACTTGCGGCCCTCGTCCTCGGCGAGCGCCGACCAGAACCCCATGCGCTCCCGCACGACTTCGGCCGCGTCGCACCCTGCACCGGGTCCGGCCGCCGCGGTCTGCGGCTTGGCCTCCCGAGCGGTACGGATGATGGTGTCGACCTCGCGCTCCAACTGCGCCACCGCGGCCCGGGTCTGCTCGGCGGCCGGCCCGTCCCCGAGCGAGGCCGCGTTCAACCGCAGCACGGTCAGCGGAGTGCGCAGCCGGTGGGACAGATCGGCGGCCAGCTCCCGTTCGTTCGCGAGCAGTTGTACGACCTGGTCGGCCATGGAGTTGAACGCGACCGCCGCGAGCCGCAGTTCGGTCGGCCCCTCCTCCGGCACCCTCGCCCCCAGCTTCCCCTCCCCCAGTTCATGGGCGCCCTCGACGAGTTTCTGCGCGGGCTGCACCATCCTTACGCCGAGCCGGTCGGCGACCGCGACCGACCCGACGACGAGCGCGATACCGACGCCCGCGAGCACCGCCCAGGCGGTCGCGACGCCGTTGCGCACCTCGGACTCGGGGACGTACACCTCGACGACGGCTATCTCGCCCGAGCTGAGCGCGACCGGCTGGAGCAGGGTGGAGCCGCCGGGCACCTCGGTGGTGGAGGCGCGGCCCAGTTCGCGTACGGTCGCGATGTCCTCGGCGGCGGCGCGCAGGCGTCCGATGTCGACGGCCCGCTGACCTCCGCTCACCGGTATGTGGACGGCCATCCCGGAGTCGGAGCCCGCCGCGGCGACGACCCGCTCCAGCTGGTCGCGGTCGGTGGTGATGGACAGGGCGGGCGCGACCGCGGCGGCCTCGCGCTCGGCGTTGGAGAACGCGCGGTCCCGGGCCATCTCCTTGACGACCAGACCGAGGGGGATGGCGAAGGCGACCACGACCATGGTGGTGACCGCCAGGCAGACCTTGACCAGGGCCCATCTCACAGCGGCAGCCCCCCGCCCGGTGGTTCCAGCTTCACGCCGACCCCCCGCAGGGTGTGCAGATAACGGGGCTGCGCCGCCGTCTCGCCCAACTTCCGCCGCAGCCAGGAGAGATGGACGTCGATCGTCTGGTCGTCGCCGTAGGACTGCTGCCAGACCTCGGCCAGGAGCTCCTTGCGGGGGACGACCACACCGGGCCGGGCGGCCAGGAAGGCGAGGAGGTCGAACTCGCGGCGGGTGAGGTCGAGTCGGGCGCCGTCCAGCTCTGCCTGGCGGCGCAGCGGGTCGACGCTCAGTCCGCCGACGCGCAGCACGGTCTCCGGCGGGGCGTCACCTCCGGCGGCCCGCGACCGTCGTAGGACGGCGGCCATCCGGGCCGAGAGGTGCTCGACCGAGAAGGGCTTGGTGAGGTAGTCGTCCGCCCCCGCGTTCAACAGGCGGACGACTTCCGTCTCGTCGTCCCGCGCGGTGGCGATGATCACCGGGACGTCGGTGATCCCGCGCAGCATCTTCAGGGCCTCGGACCCGTCGAGATCGGGCAGACCGAGGTCCAGGATCACCACGTCGAAACGGAAATGGGCGACCTCGCGCAGCGCCTCCAGCGCCGTACCGACACTGCGCACGGTATGTGCCGCGTCGGTCAGGTGCCGGATGAGCGCCGAGCGAACGAACTGGTCGTCCTCGACCACGAGCACACTTGCCATGCGCCGCACCGTACGCGATTCGGGCGAGCACGGGCCGGGCCTGTGGACAACTCCGTTCCTTTGACATCCTCCCCCTCTTAAAAGAGGGGGATTCCAACCCATTCAGGCCGAGGTTCACGGGTGCTCGAACGGCTGGCGGCCGTTGTCACCCCTCCGGCACCGGCTGTTCGCCGGGGGCGCGGAATCCCGCCCTGTCCTGCCGCGACGTTGACTGCTGCGTTGGCGTCCGCGTTGCAGGTGAAGCCGCAGGAGGAACAGCAGAACTCGGCTTGGCTCTTGCGCGAGTTCTTGTCGATCCATCCGCAGGCGCTGCACCGCAGACTGGTGTACGGGGCGGGCACGTCCTCGACCCGGCCGGGGGCTTTGTGCTCGGTGCGCTGCCGCAGCAGTCCCCACCCTTGGGCGAGGATCGCCCGGTTCAGTCCGGCCTTGGCCGCCCGGCCGTTCGTGAGGTACTGGCCGGGCCGGTCCGGGTCGGGCTTCACCTTGGTCCTGGCGGTCATCGTCTTGATGTTCAGCTTCTCGAACCGCACCAGGTCGTAGGTGCAGGCGAGCATCGTTGAGGCCTTCTCACACCAGTCCTTACGTCGGTCGGCTTCGCGGGCCTTGAGCTTCGCGGCCTTCGCGTACTCGGCCGTCTTCTTTGGGCTGCCTTTGGGGGCACGCGCTGCCCGGCGTTGATGCTTGCGGACCTTGGCGCGTTCCTTGACGGTGAGCTGCGGGCAGTTGAGGGTGCGGCCGTCCGACAGCGCGGCGGTGATCTTCACGCCCCTGTCGATGCCGATGACCTCGCCCGTGCCAGGTGCGTCGACCGGGTCCGGGATGACGGCAAACGCGGCGTGCCACCGGCCGTTCTTGAGGGTGACGCGGAAGGTCTTCGCGTCGGGCAGTTCCGCGCCCTTTCCCCTGGCGCTGAGGCGGAAGCGGACCCATCCGCAGCCGGGCACCTTCACCTGCGCCCAGCGGCGGTTCAGCTTCTGCACCACGACCAAGCGGCCCATGACCTGCTTGCCGGTCTTCTCGTTCAGCTTCGCCGAGCCGTCGGCGTTGCACTCGGGCACACGGTCCGTGCCGATGACACGGAAACCCTCGTGCGTGAACTTCTTGCGCCAGGTCGGCTCGCCGAACCCGGAGTTGAAGCGGGCGTTCTTCGCCTTCGCGAAGTCCTTGAGGGCCTGCTGCTGCACGTCCGCGTTCCCGGCCCTCAGCCACTCGCTGACCGCGCGCGCTTCGGTGAGCTGGCGGCACTGCTCGGCGAACCCGGGAACGGACTTGCGGCCCGGGTTCCAGTGCGCGTGCTGCTCGACGGCGAGGTTCCAGACGTACCGGGCGTGCGCGCAGTGCAGCAGCATCTGCTGCTCCTGCTCACACGTCGGGTACATCCGGAAACGGCTCATGGTCCCATAATAGCTCCACTCTAATGCCAGTGCCAAAATGGTCCTATGACCAAGCATGTGAACCTGCGCCTCCCGGACGACGTACACGCGATGGCCGTCACCGCCGCAGCGGCCGACGACCGCTCCCTGAACTCATGGCTGATCTCCGTGGTACGCCGCGCTATCGACTCGGGCGGTACGCCGGATCGCCCCGGCGGCGCCCCGGCCACTCCCGCCCCGCTACGCCGGAGCGGGCACTCCCCCCGCCCCTAAAGGACCAGGCACCCTGCCCGACAAGACCGGTGGACAGGAGACGGGACAGCTGTGGGGCGGGTGGGGCAGTATGGCCCGCGATGCGCAGAGGACTCGTTCACGTACTGGCCTGGCTGCTCGCCACGGGCGCGGCGGTCACTCTGTCGTGGTGGGGTGTCCACACGGTCATGGCGGGCACGGCCTACGACCCGCCCCGCGCCCTGCCCATCACGGCGGCCCACGCGACCACGCAGGAGTCGAAACCGCTGGCCTCGCCGACCCCGACGAAGCGGGCGGCCCCGTCGAGGACCCCGTCACCGAAGCCGAGCGCCACGACCGCGAGACCGACCCCCTGGAAGAGCCCGTCCCCCACCGCCTCCGGCCAGGTCAAGAGCTACGACACCGATGGCGGCCGCGCGGTCTTCGACCTCGGCGAGACCTCGGCGACCCTCGTCTCCGCGACGCCGGGCACGGGCTGGTCGATGCAGGTGTGGAAGACGGAGTCGTGGATCAGGGTGGAGTTCTCCTCGGGCGCGGACCGGGTCTCGGTGTTCTGCACCTGGCACGACGGTCCGCCGCGCGTGGAGATCGGGACGTACTGACCTGGCGTCTAGCGGAAGACCGAGGCGGGCGGGGCCGGAGAGGCCACGGCCCGCGCGTCCGTCACGGGTACGGCCCCGCCGGTGAAGTCGAGCAGCGCCTTGCCGTGTTCCAGGCGGCCCGGGTGCGGGTCCGAGGCGGCGCGGCGGGTCAGCTCCGCGACCGGCAGGGGGGTGTCGGAGGCGACCAGGACGGCGTTGCCGAAGCGTTTGCCGCGCAGGACCGTCGGGTCGGCGACGAGGGCGAGTTCGGGGAAGCGGGCGGCTGCGGTGGCGATCTGGCCGCGGAGGTGGGCCAGCGGCGGTCCGTCGGCGAGGTTGGCGGCGTAGAGACCGCCCGGCTTGAGGGCCCTGCGGACCTCGTCGAGGAACTCGGTGGAGGTGAGGTGCGCGGGGGTGCGGGCACCGCTGAACACGTCGGCGATCACGAGGTCCGCCCATCCGTCGGCGACCTTGGCGAGGCCTTCGCGCGCGTCGACGGACCTGACGCGTATCCGGGCGGTGGGCTCCAACGGGAGCTTCTGCCGGACCAGTTGTACGAGGGCGGCGTCCCGCTCGATCACCTGCTGGGTGGAGCGGGGGCGGGTGGCGGCGAGATACCGGGCGAGAGTGAGGGCGCCTCCGCCGAGGTGCACGGCGTGCACGGGCTTGTTGGGGGGCGCGACCAGGTCGATGACGTGGCCGAGGCGGCGCTGGTACTCGAAGGAGAGGTGTCGCGGGTCGTCGAGGTCCACGTGGGACTGGGGGGCGCCGTCGATGAGGAGCGTCCACGCCTGTGTGCGCTCGCGGTCGGGGATGAGTTCGGCGAGGCCGCCGTCGACTGGTACTACGACGGCTTCCGCGGACTTCCTGGACTTTCCCACTTCGCCATTATCCGCGGCAGCGGGTAGTCGCGCGTCTGCGGGTCGGTGGGGGCTGGTCACGCCCACGCGGCGGAGCCGCTTGTCGATACAGCCCCGCGCCCCCAAGAGGGGTGGGTGCCATCACCCGCAATTGTCCGCGGCCTCGATCAGTCTTGCGGCCTCGCCCAGTGCTGCCCGTAGCACCGCCGGGTCCGTGGACAGGTCGGTGTCTCCTGGTGGCAGCAGCCAGTCCGAGCCCTCGACCGGCGGCTCCGGCTCCGGGGTCAGCCGCAGGCCCCGTCCGTTCGTCTCCGTACATGTACTGCCCGGTACATCCCACGCGGCCGCTGTCCCCGGCGGCACCAGGAACCCCAATGTCTGACCACCGTCGTCGTGCAGCACAGGTCCCACCCCCTCCCCCACCCCCCGCCGCAGGATGTCGACGGCCTCCAGGCCGTGTCGCGTCGGCACCGTGACCACGTCACAGGACACCGGCGTACAGGGATCGACGCTCTGGCTCATCTCCATCGCGGCCTCCACCAAGGAACCCTCGTCCGACTCCGAGAAGTTCAACGCGCGCCCGCGTCAACGGCTACGGCGGAAGTACGCCGCAAAGGATGGCAGTTCATGGCAGATCTCGGATGAGATATCCGGTTTGTAGCCAAACCCCGCGTGGCGGCCCGGACACAGCAGGTACGTTCTTGCCCGCCGGAAACAGGGCGCCACACTGACAAACCAGTCAACACGCCCCGCCTCCGGCATGGTTCGACGGTTCGCACGAGAGGACCCGCCATGGCGTCGTCATTGGTGACCTCGTCCCAGCCCCCCATGCCACCGCGGCCGAACCTCGCGTTCCGGCGGCTGCGCGGACAGCGCTCACCGGCCGAGTTCGCCGCGGCGGTACGACGGGCCGCGCGCGAGATCGGCGAGCGGGTCAGCTGCGACGCACGGTATGTGGGCCGCGTCGAGGCGGGCGAGATCCGCTGCCCCAACTACGCGTACGAACGGGTGTTCCTGCACATGTTCCCCGGCCGCACGCTCACCGACCTGGGCTTCGCGCCGCGCTCGTCCGTCCGCGGACGCCGGGCGCGCGGCGCGGATGAGACGCCGGGGACGTACGAGCCGTATGACACGCAGGACCCTGAAGAGACGTACGACAACTACGAGGAGAGCGACGTGCTGCGTCGCGCATTCATGACCGGCGGGGGCGCCACGGTGGCCGCCGCCTCGCTGGGCCCCCTCGGGCTCGCCGCCGACGCCACCGCCGCCCAAAGGCCGGTACCCCGCGCAGGGGCGAGCCAGGCGGGTGCTCTGGAAGAGGCCGTCCGCAGAATCCGGTTGCTCGACGACCGGCACGGCGCGGACGGACTGTACCGGCGCGCAGCGGCTCCGCTACGCGCCGCCTACGCACTGCTCGACGCGGGCGCGACCCGGCAGACGACCGCCGACCGGCTGCACTCGGGCGCCGGTGAACTCGCCATCTCGGTGGGCTGGCTGGCGCACGACTCGGGGCGGTTCGACGACGCCCGCTCGCACTACGCGGAGGCGCTCGCGACGGCCCGGATGACCGGTGACGACGCCCTGGAGGCGCACGCCTTCTGCAACACCGCCTTCCTTGCGCGCGACGCGGGGCGGCCACGGGAGGCGGTGCGCGCGGCGCAGGCCGCACAGCGGGTCTCGCGGCCCCTGGGCTCGGCCCGTCTGCTGTCGCTGCTCGCGCTGCGCGAGGCGGGCGGCTGGGCGGGGCTCGCCGACCGCACCGGCTGCGAGCGGGCCCTCGCCCGGGCGCAGGCCTTCTTCGAACGGGGCCCCTGCGACGCGGACCCCGAGTGGATGAGCTTCTACGGCGAGGCCGAACTGGAGGGCCTGGAGGCGCAGTGCTGGTCGACGCTGGGCGACTGGCCCCGGGCCGCCCGGCACGCGCGCCGCGCGGCGGATCTCCAGGATCCGCACTTCACTCGCAACATCGCGCTGTACACCACCGAACTGGCCGACGACCTGGCCCGCGGCGGCTGTCCCGACGAGGGCGCGGCGGCGGGGCTGCGGGTGCTGGAGCTGTTGGGTGAGGTCCAGTCGTCCAGGATCCAGTCGATGCTGGCGGGGACGGCGAGGGTGTTGCTGCCGCATCGACGGGCTTCGGGGGTGTCGGAGTTCCTGGAACGCCATGCGTCGATGCCGAGGACGGCGTGACGGGGTGTTTGCTCGGCTGCGGGTGCGCGCCCCCAGGTCGGCTGCACCCACCTTCTTGAAAGGCGCGGGGAACTGCGCGACAAGCCCCCACCGGACCGCAGCCGACCGACTACCCCAGATGCCCCAGGTCGTTCCAGCTCTCGATCGCCGGTTCCCCATAAGCCCAACCCAGCACGGACAAGGACGTCGGATTGAGCCGCACCCGCGCAGCGAAATCGATCGGCAACCCCAGCCACCGCGCCCCGATGGACCGCAGGATGTGCCCGTGTGCGAACACCAGCACATCCCGGTCCGCGGCGCGCGCCCACGCGACGACCTCGTCCGCGCGGGACGTGATCTCCGCCAGCGACTCGCCCTCAGGAACCCCGTCCCGCCAGATCAGCCACCCGGGTCGGACGGTCTGGATCTCCTCCGGGGTCATGCCCTCGTACGCGCCGTAGTCCCACTCCATGAGCGTGTCCCAGCTGGTCGCCCGCTCCCCGAACCCGGCGAGTCCGCACGTCTCACGCGCGCGTGCCAGCGGGCTCGTGCGGATCTCCAGGCCGGGAAGACCGTCGTACGGCGCCCGGTGCAGCCGCTCCCCGAGCAGCTTGGCCCCCCGCCGGCCCTCCTCAAGAAGCGGCACGTCGGTCCTGCCCGTGTGCTTGCCGGACAGCGACCACTCGGTCTGTCCATGCCGGGCCAGCAGGATGCGCGGTGCCATGAAAAAACCTTTCCGGGGAAAAGCGGAGGCAGAACCCCTCCATCATCGCGCACGCTGTGCAGGGGCAACCCGGCGGGCGATCTCGACGTCTTTGAGGGCCGAAGGCGCTGCGTGGGGGCACTCCACAGTGGCCCGCGCAAACGCCGTAAAGTGGCACGACCGGACAAGGACCGCCGGACGCCGCGCAACACGAAGGGGGAAAGGATCGGATGCCGCAGACCGAGACACCAGGCACCGAGGCAGCCCCACGGACGCGGCTGCGCTGGTGGACCGAGCTGCCCCTGATCCTGCTGGTGTACGCCTGCTACAGCGCGGGGCGGCTGCTCGCCCGGGGCGATGTCTCCGGCGCCGTCGACCACGGCCTGGCGCTCCTCAAGGTCGAGAAGTTCCTGCGCATCAACGCCGAGCACCCGCTGAACCGGCTGTTCACCAGCGAGGCCTGGATCGGCGTACCGGCCGACTTCTGGTACGCCTCGCTGCACTACGTGGTCACGCCCGCCGTCCTGATCTGGCTGTTCCGCTCGCACGCGGTGCGGTACCGCGCGGCCCGCACCTGGCTGATGACGTCCACCTTCATCGGTCTGATCGGCTTCACCCTGCTGCCCACCTGCCCGCCCCGCCTCCTCTCGGCGAGCCACGGCTTCGTCGACACCATGGCCCAGTACAGCTCGTACGGCTGGTGGGGCGGCGAGGCCAGCGCGCCCCGGGGCATGGGCGGCATGACCAACCAGTACGCGGCCATGCCGAGCCTGCACGTCGGCTGGGCCCTGTGGTGCGGTGTGCTCCTGTGGCGGTACGGCAGGACGCGTACGACGAAGGTCGCTGCCGTCGCCTACCCGCTGATCACCACGATCGTGGTCATGGGCACCGCCAACCACTACTTCCTCGACGCGGTCGCGGGCGCGGCCGTGATGGGGGCCGGGTTCCTGCTCGCCCCGTACGTCACCCGGGCCGCGGAGCGGGCCGCGGTGGGCGTCCGGGCCCGGATGGCCACCGTCTCCGTCGCCTCTCGGGACGCAGAACCCTCAATTGTCAGTGGCGGATGCCAGACTTCCGCGGGTGAGCACATTCCACGGCAGCGCGAGTCACGGTTCCCCGACGGAGCCGAGCCGAGTGCCGCTCCCACGGACGCGGGGGACGGCGCTCCGGCAGCGGCTCGCTGAGCTGCGCGGGCCCGAGGTACCGGCCAAGGCACTGGACGCGCGCGCCCTCGCGGCCCTCGCCGCGAACCCCGGCTGCAAGCGGCGCGCGATCCTCGACGGCGCGGGGGTGAACAAGACGACGCTGGCGAGCGCGCTGGGTTCGCCGTCCGCCTTCGGACAGTCGCAGTTCGCCCTGACGCGCGGCAACGCCTTCGAGGCGAAGGTCAAGGCGGACGGCGGTGCGGAGCTGCTGCGGCTGGTCCACGAGCGGCTGGACCGCTCCGCCGAGCCGCCCACCGACGCCCGGGTCCCCGACCTCACCGCGATCGGCCCCGAAGGCCGTACCGCGCGTACGGCCCTGGCGTTGCACGAGGCCACAGAGGCATCGGGCACCTGGACCCTCCTCGACCACCCCATGCTCGCGCTCGACGTCGCCGGGTCCCCCGCCTTCCTGGAGCCGGACGCGGTGGTCGTGCACCCGGACGGCGGCTGGACGGTCGTGGAGATCAAGTCCTTCCCGATGCTGGACGGTTCGGCGGACCCGTCGAAGGTGGGCGCGGCCGCCCGCCAGGCCGCGGTGTACGTCCTGGCGCTGGAGGAGGTCGCGGCCCGCATGGAGTCGGTCCCGAAGGTCCGCCACCGGGTCCTCCTGGTCTGCCCGAAGGACTTCTCCAACCTGCCCACCGCCTCCGCCGTCGACATCCGCAAGCAGCGCGCGGTCACCGCCCGCCAGCTGACCCGCCTCACCCGTATCCAGGACATCGCCGACACCCTCCCCGAGGGCACCTGTTTCGCCCCCGACCTGCCCGCCGACGAACTGACCGCGGCGGTCGAGTCGGTCCCGGCGACCTACGCCCCCGAGTGCCTCTCCGCCTGCGAACTGGCCTTCCACTGCCGAAGCCGCTCCCGCGAGGCGGGCGCGGTGACCTCCCTGGGCCGCTCGGTCCGCGCGGAGTTGGGCGGCCTGACAACCGTCGAGGACGTCCTGGCAGCGGCCCGCGGAGCGGCCGGGGACCCGGACGATCCGGCGGTGGCGGCCCTGCGGAGAGCGGCGCGGCTGCGCGCCGAGGCACTGGAGGGCCACGGAGCCACGACCGCGGCGGGCGTGACCGTGGGAGGTGCCGCGTGGTGACGCCGGCCCTTTCCCCGGCCGCGACGACGTCGAACCACCCCGCGTGCCCGCGCGACCTCGCCCCGGTCCCGCGCCCCCTGGAGCCCATGTGTCACTGATCACGACGCTCGGCCGGCTGGAAGCCGTCAGCACCGGCCGCGCCCAGCCCGCAGCCATCGTCCGCCACCGGCACTTCTCCGACCACCCCCTCGTCCTGGTGCCGCTCACCACCGCGGGCGAGGCCGGTGCCCCGCTCGGCGCGCTCGTCGGCACCGACCGGGACGCCCCGCACCTCCTGGTCGTACCGCAGCCGCGCGACCGGGACCTCAGGTTCGCGTTCCTGGCCGAGCTTGCAGATGTCGTCCTGCCGTATGTCGACGGATACGCCGAGGCCGTGGAGGCGGCCGAGCGCAACGAAACCGATCCGGAGACCGGCAAGCGGGTCAAGGTCGAGGTCGAACTGTGCGCGGACGCCCCACAGCTGATCGTGCCGAGTCGCGCGGGTGTCGACTTCGTACGGCTGCTGGGGCGCTCCATGCGCTTCCGGCGTACGGCGGAGCAGGACCCGGAAACCCCGTATCCCGCCCCGCCCCGGGTGCCGCTGCTGGGCCGGTGGCTGACCCACTTCGGGGAGCGGGCCAGGGTGCCGGGCTCCTCGCTGCTGCTGGCGATGACGGACGTGCTGGCCCGGCACTGGTCCACCGGCCAGTCCACTCTGGAGGACCAGCACCTGGGCGCGCTGCTGGCGTGGATCGACCCCCCGCAGGGCCGCTCCGGCGCCGAGGCCGCACGGGAGGCCGAGCTCGCCAGGGACGACCGCGGCCAGCTGCTGCATCCGCCCGCCGGTCCCGCCACCGACCCGGCGTTCGACAACAAGGTGCTCGCCCCCGCCTTGGAGCGCTACGACCGCGCGCGTACCGCTCTCGCCGCGGCCGAGGACGGGCTGGAGGCCGACGACCGGCTCGGTGTGCTCACCGCCGCCGAGCGGGAGATCCGCGCTCTGGTCGCCGGCCACACCCGCCCCACCTGGGACGCGGTGTGGCGGGGCCTCGACCTGCTGCGGGCACTGCCGGAAGGCGCCCACGCGGAGGAGCGGTGGACGCGCGACCGCTGGTCGTTCACGAGCCACCGCGACCGGATCACCGCCGGCGAGCCCCCGCAGCCGCGCCGCGACGACGCGGTCACCGCGGCCAACAAGCTCGCCTCGCGCGAGCGCGAACAGGCCCGCCTTGAGGCGCAGGAAGCGCTCGACGACCCGCTGGTGATGGCCGGGCGGCGGCTGGCCGGGGAGGCGTTCGCCGGGGAGGTCACGGACGTCGTCATGACGTACAGCGAGGGCAAGCGGCCGAGCCCGCGCCCGCTGGTCACCGTGCGGACCGACGACCGGCCGCATCTGGGTGAGCGGGCCAAGGTGTACCGCTCACTGGGCGGGAAGCCGCAGTCGGCCGAGTTCGTGGGGTCCGAGGAGGACGGCGCGCTGATCGTGCTCAAGGTCCTCGACAAGATGGGCCGCGGCAAGGAGCCCGAGGCCGGGTCCGTCCCCGAGAAGGGCGACCGGATCTGCTTCACGCTCTTCGAGCACGAGCAGCGGGGCGGCGTGAAGCTGCCCGACCCGGAGGCCACACCGTGGACGCACGGCGGGCCGCCCGGTGAGGCCGTGCAGGAGGCCGCCGATCCCCTGACCGCGGAGGACGTGCTGTGACGACCAAGGCCCGCGAGGCCTTCGACCCCGGTGCCGAGGCCGCGCGGGCCACCGACGCGATCCTCCGGGACACCCTGCACGGCACCCATCGCGGTGTCGTCGTGGACTCCCCGCCCGGGGCCGGCAAGTCCACGCTCGTCGTCCGGGCGGCGCTGGAACTGGCCGACGCCGGGCGCCCGTTGATGGTCGTCGCGCAGACCAACGCCCAGGTCGACGACCTCGTCGTCAGGCTCGCCGAGAAGAACCCCGAGCTGCCTGTCGGGCGGCTGCACAGCAGTGACGCGGACCCGTACGACAAGGCGCTGGACGACCTGCCCCAGGTCCGTAAGTCGGCGAAGGCCGGCGACCTGACCGGGCTGCCCGTGGTGATCTCCACGGCCGCCAAGTGGGGGCATGTGAAGGCCGACGAACCGTGGACGCACGCGATCGTGGACGAGGCGTACCAGATGCGCTCGGACTCGCTGCTGGCCGTGGCCGGCCTTTTCGAGCGGGCGCTGTTCGTGGGCGACCCGGGGCAGCTGGACCCGTTCGCGATCGTGGGCAGCGAACAGTGGGCGGGACTGTCGTACGACCCCTCGGCCTCGGCGGTGACAACCCTGCTCGCGCACAACCCCGACCTGCCGCAACACCGCCTGCCGGTGTCCTGGCGCCTGCCCGCCTCCGCCGCGCCGCTGATCTCGGACGCCTTCTACCCGTACACACCCTTCCGCAGCGGCACCGGCCACGAGGACCGTCGGCTCGCCTTCGCGGTCCCCTCGGACGGCTCCGGGCCCGACCGGGTCATCGACGCGGCGGCGGAGTCCGGCTGGGGCCTGCTGGAACTGCCCGCGCGGCACACTCCGCGCACGGACCCGGAGGCGGTACGGGCGGTGGCGACCGTCGTACGGCGGCTGCTGGACCGGGGCGGGGCGGCCACGTCGGAGCGCTCACCGGATCCCGCACCGCTGACCGCCGACAGGATCGCCGTCGGCACGGCCCACCGGGACCAGGCGGCGGCGGTCCGCGCGGCGCTGGCCGACCTCGGCGTCACGGACGTCACCGTCGACACCGCGAACCGTCTCCAGGGCCGCGAGTACGACGTCACGGTCGTCCTGCACCCCCTCTCCGGCCGCCCCGACGCCACCGCCTTCCACCTGGAGACGGGCCGCCTGTGCGTCCTGGCCTCCCGCCACCGCCACGCGTGCATCGTGGTGTGCCGGGCCGGAGTGACCGACCTCCTGGACGACTACCCGTCGACGGAACCGGTCCAGCTGGGGACGTTGGTGAAGTTCCCGGACGGCTGGGAGGCGAACCACGCGGTACTGGCCCGCCTGGCCGAACACCGGGTGCCGTGGCGACCGTGATCAACGCACCATGCACTGGTCGGCAGGCATCCGGCCCAGCACCGCCCCCCTCGCCGGACGGAGTCCGGCACGCCGCCGGAGACGGCCGACGGAAACAGCCCGGACGGCTGGGAGGCGAACCACGCGGTACTGGCCCGCCCGGCCGAACACCGGGTGCCGTGGCGACCCTGACCGAGGTTCGCCGACGCGTCGCCGGAAAGGCGTGAGCGGGAACATCCCGGGGGCCGTAGACCTTGGTACCGCCGGAGGCGCCCGGCCCTCTTGCACGGGCGCGGGACAATGGACGGTGGCCCATGCATCGACGGGCCGCCGGTACGGACGACGTACGAGGAGGATGAAGACATGGCGGAGCCCACGCCGCGTCGGCACGAACCGCGGCTACGCCCCGCGCCCCTGCTGTTCGAACCCACCCAGGTGGCCGACGACCCGGAGCACTTCTTCGACCTGGAGTCGATCGACGACCCCCGCGCGCTGCTGGCCCGGTCCACCGAGCTGGCGCTCGCGTTCCGCGCGGCGGCGGACCGTGCCGTGGAGTTCCAGGCGATGGCGGCGGCCCAGCTGGCCGACCCCCGGCGCTTCGACCGGCTCACGACGGCGGACATCGCCGAGCGCGCCGAGTGGACCGAGGACTACGCGAAGAAGATGGTCGAGTTCGGCCGGGACCTGCTGCGCGGCGCGGAGGGTGGAGTGGGGCACGCCGACCCGGTGTGAGCTGCAGCCGTCGTAACCCGTCGTAAAAAATCATTGGCATATGCCAGGCGGGCAAGATACCCCTCCCACCTCCCCCTTGTCCCGGTTTCCCGCAACCCTCAGGAATCAACTGCTCACACCCGGTAAATGTAAGTGACATGAGCACACGCGAGGAACCGTTCTCCGACCGCTTCGACGTCTCGGGTGTCACCACGGACGGAGCGGCCTGGCTCGCCTCGGCAGGAACATATCCGCGTAGCACCCTGTCGTTCTGGGAGGAGCGGCCCGCCGCCCCGGTCGTGCTGCCCTGCGGCACCGCCTTCGACGTGGTCAGCGCCCCCGCGATCTTCGGGCGCCGGATGCTCGACCGACTGTGGGACGAGGGGCCGGGCTCGGGGCCGGTGGCGACGCTCCGGGGCCGGATGCTGCTGTTCGCGGCGCCGGGCACGGCCCAGCGGCTGCCGTCCCTGCTGCGGTGGGAGGAGTTCGGCCGCACGGGCGCGATCCCCCCGCTGCTGTGCCACGGCACCGGCGACGCGGTGACCGTCCCGGCCCCGCTGAGCGCGGCGAGCTCCGGAGGGGCATCCCGCTGGCTGGTCGCCCCCGACACCCGTCACCCCTGGCTGCCGACCCCGGAAATCCTGGTGTGGGCGGCCGTACGGGCGGCCCGGACCACCGTACGGATTTCGATTTTTCCCCCGGCCGATCAGGATGCTAAGGTCTACGACGTCAGCAAGCGCCGCTAGCTCAGTTGGTTAGAGCAGCTGACTCTTAATCAGCGGGTCCGGGGTTCGAGTCCCTGGCGGCGCACAGACACGGAAGGCCTCTCGCAAGCGCGAGGGGCCTTCGCTGTTGCCGGCACTCCAAAGCGGCCGGGGGCCCGGGGCGGAGCCGCTGATGTCATCGCCCCGGGAGGTGCGGCATCAGCGGGTCCGGGGTTCGAGTCCCCGGCTTGCGCACGATGTCGATGGCGAGGCGTGTTCGCGGAAAGCGCGAGCCGGTCTCGCCATCGTCGTTTCTGCGCGGCTGCGGCGCGCGTTGTGGGGGCTTCGCCACCCACACCCCCTCGGCCACCGAGCCGTCGGCCAGGAAGTCACCCGACCGCGATCTCCACGTTCCATGCCCCCGAGGTCGTCCGGCCCGTCACCTTCACCCGTACGTTCTCCCCCGGCACCGTGAAGCTCTCGCCGATGTCGACGGGGGCGTCCGCGAGGGGCGGGTAGACCGAGTTCTCCCAGCAGGCCTCGGTGTGCGGGTGGGCGTCGATGACCTGGACGGGGCCACCGCCGGACGTGGCTCCGCTGTGGACGCAGTAGACGAGCACACCCTGTCGGCACACTCCCGCGTCGTCACCCAGGGCCCCGCGCGCCTCGAAGGCGAGCGCGCTGTCGTCCCCGGTGCGCACGACCGCGAGCCTGGTGCCGCGCCCGAGCCCGAAGATCCCGGCGTTGCCAGGACCGGCCTCCAGCGGATCCAGTGTCAGCCGCGTCACCCCCCGCCCCCGCACGCACGCCACCTGCCGCCGCTCCAGCCAGCCCAGCTTCCACTTGTGCCAGGCGAACAGGTCGGGGGCGAGCCCGAACTGGCTGCCCATCAGGTCCCAGTCACCGACATACGTGTCCCAGTCGCCCTTGCCGTCCATGGGCCGGTGGTAGAGGTCCGGCAGGTCGAAGACATGCCCCGTCTCGTGGGCCAGGACGAGGCGGTCCGGCGGGTGCTTCTCGAAGACGGTGACGACCCGCCGGATGTCCGTGCCGTCGGCCCGCAGCGGCACGTCCAGGTTGACGACCTTCGTGGCGTCCGAGTCCACGCCGGGCGCGTCCGGGTCGGCGACGAAGTAGACGACGTCATAGCGCGAGAAGTCCACCTGCCCGTCGGCCGCGGCGAGCGCGTCGCGCAGGTAGGCGGCCCGGTTCGCGGGCTTCCAGTCGCGCTGTATGGCGTACGACGTCGACGCGCGCGGCATCCGGATCCAGTGCCGCAGCGGATGCGGGCGCAGGGCGAAGCGGCCGTAGGACGCGCGCTCGAAGAAGCGGGTGGTGGCCGGGAAGTGATCGGCGGTCAGCTGGGCGGGGGTGGTCATCGGCGGGGTGTCCGGGAAGGACAGGAAGACCATGACCGCGTCGAGGGAGCGGGCCGGGCGCGGATAGGCGGCGTTCCAGGTGTCGACACCCTCCGAGTGGTGGGCCTCGGTGCGCTCCAGGGTGCAGGGCGCCGAGGAGAAGGGTTCGGCGACCGAGGGGCCGGTGACGAGGGAGGTGGCGGCGAGGGCCGCCATGATGGTGAACACGGCCGCGGTGCTGCGCAGTCTGGAGCGCGGAAGAGTGCGCGGAAACGTGCGCGACAACGGGACCTCCGGGAGCGGTTCACGGGACACCGCACCCAGCCTGTGTGAGTTTGCGGGGATACGCCCTGTTTATCTGCACCGGACGAGTGAGTTGGCGTGACCTGCCAAACCGGCCGACACCCCCGAATCACTCACGGAACGTCACAAGCGGTCCTGGGCCCGAAGAACCCGTCCAGCTGCGGGCAGAAACGATCTGCCAGATGGGGTTGCCGGTCCACGAGACTGGGCAATGGCTGGAAGGGCTGGCGGGCAGCCTCTATGATCGGCACACTTTCCTGCGCGGACAGCGATCGAGTGCACTGCGGGAGCTAGCGGTGAACGGAACGCCCGAAGGGCCGGCGCCCGCGGCAGACCTCGACGGGTCGGCCGTAACAGAGAGTGACATCACGACACCTGCTCGTACGGAGGCTCCGGCGCACCGTGCCGCGTTCGCGGCGGCGCCGCTGGCCATGGCGGTGGTGGACCGCGAGGGCACGGTCGTCGACGCCAACCCCGCCTTCGGCGAGCTGCTCGGCGCCGCACCGGAGGAGTTGGCCGGGGCCGTCGCCGCCGAGCTGGTGGATCTGACCTCGGACGCCCGCATCTGGCACACCTATCGCGAGGTGCTGCGCGGCCGGCAGGCGAAGCTGCGTTGCAAGCGTCGGCTCAAGCATGCCGACGGGCACTCCATGTGGGCGCAGATCACGATCACGCCGCTGGCCGACGGGACGCCGGCAGTGCTGCTGTCCGTCGCCGACATCACCGCCCGGCATGAACTCCAGGAGCGGCTGCGGCACTTGCAGATGCACGACCCGGTGACCCGGCTGCCCAATCGCACCCTGTTCTTCGAGCGGCTGACGGCCGCGCTGGAGCCGGAGTCGTACCTGCAGGGTGGCACGGGCCGGATCGGCCTGTGCTATCTGGACCTGGACGGCTTCCAGGCCGTCAACGACACCCTCGGCCACCGGGTCGGCGACCGGCTGCTCGCCGCCGTCGCCGAGCGACTGACGCACTGCGCGGACGAGGCGGGCCGCAGCCGGGCGACCGCTCCCCTGGTGGCGCGGCTGGGCGGCGACGAGTTCGCCCTGCTCGTCGAGGACTCCACGGGCACCGAACAGCTCGCCGACCTCGCCGAGTCGCTGCTGAAGGCGCTCCAGGCGCCCTTCGACATCTCCGCCCGGCGGCTGTCGGTCTCCGCGTCGATCGGGGTCGTGGAACGGCAGGCGGAGGGCACCTCGGCCACGGGTCTGATGCAGGCCGCCGACACCACGCTGTACTGGGCCAAGGCCGACGGCCGGGACCGCTGGACCCTCTTCGACCCCGAGCGCAACGCCCATCGCGTGACCCGCCAGGCCCTCGCCTCCACGCTCCGCCCGGCCATCGAGCGCGGCGAGTTCCAGCTGGAGTACCAGCCGCTGGTGGGCATGGAGGACGGCCGGCTGCGCGGGGTCGAGGCGCTGGTGCGATGGAACCACCCGCAGTTCGGAATGCTGACGCCGAATCGGTTCATCGCACTGGCCGAGGAGGACGGCTCGATCGTTCCGCTCGGCCGCTGGATTCTCGCCACCGCCTGCCGGCAGGCCCGTCAGTGGCAGCTGGACCACCCCGACGAGCCGCCGATCTTCGTCAGCGTCAATGTGGCGGTCCGCCAGGTCTGGGACTCCGACCTGGTCGCGGACGTGGCCAAGACCCTCGCGGAGACCGGCCTGGCCCCGCACCTGCTCCAGCTCGAACTCACCGAGTCGGCGGTGATGGGCTCGGCGGGCCGCCCGCTGCAGGCCCTGCAGGCGCTGAGCGACATGGGCGTCGGGATCGCGATCGACGACTTCGGCACGGGTTACTCGAACCTCGCCTACCTGAGCCGCCTGCCGGTGTCCGTCCTGAAACTGGACGGGTCCTTCGTACGGGGTTTCCAGTACGAGGGTGAGGGCGTCGCGCCCAACCCGGCCGACGAGGTCGTCGTCGAGGCGATGATCCAGCTCGCCCACCGCCTCGGCCTCACCGTCACCGCGGAGTGCGTGGAGACCTCGGCCCAGGCCACCCGGTTGCGCCGCATCGGCTGCGACACCGGCCAGGGGTGGCTGTACTCACGGCCGGTGTCGCCGGATCGTATCTCCGGGCTGATGGAGACCCCGACCTACGCGGTGGGCAACCCGTAGGCGTCCGCGACGAGTTCGTACGAGCGCAGACGCACGTCGCCGCCGTGGGCGTTGCCCGTGAGCATCAGTTCGTCGGCGCCGGTGCGCTTGTGGAGGTCGTCGAGGCCGGAGCGGACCTCGTCCGGGGTGCCGTGGACGACGTTGGCGTTCCAGGAGGTGGCGAACTCCTCCTCCATGGGGCTGAACTCGTACGCCTCGGCCTCCTCGGGGGTGGGGACCAGTCCGGGGCGGCCGGTGCGCAGCCGGATCATGGCGAGCGCTGCGGCGCGGACCTGGCGGCGGGCCTCCTTCTCGTCGTCGGTGGCGAGGGCGGAGACACCGATGAGGGCGTACGGCTCGTCGAGGACCGCGGAGGGCCGGAAGGACTCGCGGTAGAGGTCCAGGGCCGGGACGGTGTTCTGCGCCGAGAAGTGGTGCGCGAAGGCGAACGGCAGACCGAGGGAGCCTGCCAGGCGGGCGCTGAAGCCGGAGGAGCCGAGCAGCCACACCGGCGGGCGGTGCGGGGACTGGACGCCACCGGGCGAGGTCGCCTGGATGGGGCCGGGCACGGCGTGGATACGGCGGTATCGGTGGCCGTCCGGGAAGTCGTCGTCCAGGAAGCGGATGAGCTCGGCGAGCTGCTCGGGGAAGTCGTCGGCGCCCTCGTGCAGCCGGTCGCTGCGGCGCAGGGCAGCCGCGGTTGCGCCGTCCGTGCCCGGGGCCCGGCCGAGGCCCAGGTCGATACGGCCCGGAGCCATCGCCTCAAGGGTGCCGAACTGCTCCGCGATCACCAGCGGGGCGTGGTTGGGGAGCATGACACCGCCCGAGCCGAGCCGGATACGGCTGGTGCGGGCGGCGAGGTGGGCGAGGATCACCGCGGGCGAGGAGGACGCCACGCCCGGCATGGAGTGGTGCTCGGCGACCCAGTAGCGGTGGTAGCCGCGGGACTCCGCGAGCTCGGCGATGGCGACGCTGGTGCGCAGGGCGTCGGTGGCCGTGCGTCCGGCACCGACGGTGACCAGGTCCAGTACGGAGAGGGGTACGGGGGCGGTGCCCTGTGCGGTTCCCCGGATCTCGTCTGCCGCCACGGTGAGTGCCTCCTGGTATGTACGACGCCGGTGCGCTGAGGCACAACAGGAGGCACTCCCCGGTTATTCCCGGGACTCACACCTGGACGATCGGCTCCTTCGTGAACAGCGCCCCCAGTGCCGGTGCGTTCACACGGCGGTCCGTCAGCCTGAGCGCCTCCCAGACCGTGACCTGGTTCGCCGTGAGGACCGGCTTGCCGAGGTCCTTCTCCAGGGCCGGGATGTGGGTCGCCGTGTGGAGGGCCGTGTCCGGGAGGAGGACCGCGTCGGCGTCCGGGGTGTCGGCCGCCCGGGCCAGCGCGAAGATCTCCTCCTCGCCCCAGGTGCCGACCTCCGCGGCGGTGATGATCCCGGCGCCGCGGACCTGGAGGACCTCGACCCCGCCTGCCCGCAGGAACTCCGCGAACAGGCCCGCCACGTCGTCCGGGTAGGTCGCCGCGACGGCCACCCGCCCGGCCCCGATCTCCCTCGCCGCGTGCACGAAGGCGAAGGACGTCGAGGAGGCGGCCATGCCGGCCGCGCGGGCCAGGGTGCGGACCTGCTCGTGGGCGCCCTCCCAGCCGTGGACGAAACTTCCGCTGGTGCAGGCCCAGACGACGGACTCGGCTCCCGACATGCGCAGTTCCTCGACGCCCGCGGCGAGCCGCGCGGCCGAACCCATCTCCAGGAGGGCGTCCACGCGGTGGGCGTCCGTGCCGATGTCGGTGTGGACCACGTCCAGGCGGATGTCGCTGCCGAGCAGCTGTTCGATGCGCGGATAGTCGTCCTCGGCGGAGTGGCCCGGGTAGAGGAATCCGAGAGCGGTCATGTCCAGCCTTCCTGCTGCTGCTCTTCGTCCGGCAGGCCCCGGACTTCCGGCAGTCCCGGAATCTCCGGGCGCAAGGGACCGGTCCTCGCCGCCGGGTCGATCAGCGCCTGGTACGGTCCCACGGCTCGGGTACCCAGTCGGCGCAACGCCGCCCACATCGTCACCTGGTTGGCCGAGATCACCGGGATGCGCAGTTCCGCCTCCAGCTGAGGGATGACGTCGTACGTCGGCAGGTTGGTGCAGCTGATGAACAGCGCCTGGGCGTCGCCCCGCACCGCCTTGTGGGCCATCTCGGAGACCTGACGGTAGGGCACCTTCCAGATGTGCCGGGTCAGGCCCATGTAGGCGCACCCGGTGACCGCGACGCCCGCCTCGGCGACGTACTCCTCCAGCGACCTGGTCACCGACACCGTGTACGGCGTCACCAGCGCCACCCGGCGTACGTCGAGTTCGGCGAGTGCGTCCAGGAGGGCTCCTGACGTGGTCAGGGACGGGACCGCGCCCGCCCTGGTCATGGCCTCGCACATGGCGCGTTCCCCGGCGATCCCGCCGACGAAGCTGCCGGAGGTGCAGGCGTAGGCGACGACCTCCGGGGCGATCGCGTTGAGCGTGCGCACCGCCTCGTGCAGGGTCTCGTGCTCGCTGACCAGGCGGGCCAGGTCGAGGCTGACCTCGACGGGGACGTACGGGGTGCGGGTCAGATGGAGCGAGATCTCGTCGGGGACCCAGCGCCACAGCTCACGATCCAGCGCGAAGTCGAAGGGGGCGACGACACCGACACCGCGCTGCGGGCGCGGACCACCTAGAAAGGAAACGTCCATGGCAGGGACCGGCCTCACGGTGAGAGACGGGGGGACAGCGGAACGTGCGCAACGCCCGTGTTGACGAAGGTAGGTTCGGGTGCGAGCGTGGTCAATCCGCCCATGTCACGCTCACGTCACACCGGAGTACCCGCCGGTGTTTCCTCCCACGTCAGACACTCGGCCGCGTCCCGGAATCCGGCAGAAATTGGTCGGCCACCCCGCTGAAACGAGCAGAAACCACACCCGCGAAGTTCTCCGCAGAAACGGTGCCTCGATGTCCGCCCCCGCGCCCGTCCCCACCCTCCTCGTCCTCGACGCCGACCCCTTGCCGCGCCTGGGCAGCCTCACCGGCCGGGCCCGGATCGAGCACGCGGACGAGACCACGCTCGCCGAGCGGCTGCCGTCCGCCGACGTGCTGCTGGTCTGGGACTTCACCTCCACCGCGGTCCGTGACGCATGGCCGGGCGAGGGTCCGAGGCCGCGCTGGGTGCACACGGCGAGCGCGGGCGTGGACCACCTGATGTGCCCTGAACTCGCCGTCTCCGACACGGTGGTGACCAACGCCCGCGGAGTCTTCGACCAGCCGATCGCCGAGTACGTCGCCGCGCTGGTCCTGACGATGGCCAAGGACCTGCCCCGGACGCTTGAGCTGCAGCGGGAGGGCGTGTGGCGGCACCGGGAGTCCCAGCGGGTGGCCGGCACGCGCGCGTGCGTTGTCGGTTCCGGGCCCATCGGCCGGGCGATCGTCACCACCCTCAAGGCACTCGGCATCACCACCGCCCTGGTCGGCCGCCGCTCCCGCACGGGGATCCACGGACCGGACGACCTCGACCGTCTGATGGCCCGCGCGGACTGGGTGATCGCGGCCGCCCCGCTCACCGCGGACACCCACGGCATGTTCGACGCCCGCCGCTTCGGGATGATGCAGCCCTCCGCCCGGTTCATCAACATCGGCCGGGGACAGCTGGTGGTGGAGGACGCGCTGGTGGAGGCGGTGTCCAAGCGGTGGATCGCAGGGGCCGCCCTGGACGTCTTCGACACCGAACCCCTGCCGCCCGACAGCCCGTTGTGGCGGGTCCCGGGTCTGATCGTGTCCCCGCACATGAGCGGCGACACGGTCGGCTGGCGCGATGAACTCGGCACGCAGTTCATCGAGCTGTACGACCGCTGGGCGGCGGGCAGATCGCTGACGAACGTGGTCGACAAGCAACGCGGGTATGTCCCAGGGCACTGAACGTCGATCGGAGGGGCCACATGCAGGACCTCAACCTCAACCTCACCGGACTGACCGCCGTACAACTCGTCGAGGGCTACCGCAAGGGCGAGTTCAGCCCCGTTGAAGCGACCCGGGCGGCTCTGGAGCAGGCCGAGCGGATCCAGCCGGAGGTGACCGCGTTCGTGCGCCTGACCGGCGAGGAGGCCCTGGCGCAGGCCCGCGCCTCGGCCGACCGGTGGCGACGCGGGGAGCCGACCGGAGCGGTGGACGGCGTACCGGTGACGGTGAAGGACATCCTGCTGATGCGCGGCGCCCCGACCCTCAAGGGCTCCAAGACGATCTCGGAGACCGGCAGTTGGGACGAGGACGCCCCGTCCGTCGCCCGGCTGCGGGAGCAGGGCGCCGTGTTCCTCGGCAAGACGACCACGCCCGAGTTCGGCTGGAAGGGCGTGACGGACTCCCCGCTGTCGGGCGTGACACGCAATCCGTACGGCCCGACGCGCACCGCGGGCGGCTCCAGCGGCGGTGCCGCGGCGGCCGTGGCCCTCGGCGCGGGGCCGCTCGCGCTCGGCACCGACGGCGGGGGCAGTGTCCGTATCCCGGCCGCGTTCTGCGGGATCTTCGCGCTGAAGCCGACGTACGGCCGGGTACCGCTGTACCCGGCGAGCGCGTTCGGCACGCTGGCCCATGTGGGCCCGATGACCCGGGACGCGGCCGACGCGGCACTGCTGCTCGACGTCATCGGGGTGCCGGACTCCCGCGACTGGTCGGCGCTGGGCCCGGCGGCCGGCCCGTACACGGCGGCTCTGCCGGGCGGGGTGCGGGGCCTCAGGGTCGCGTACTCGCCGTCCCTCGGCGGCCAGGTCGCCGTACAGCCCGGGGTCGCGGCCGCGGTCCGCCGTGCCGTGGAACGCCTCGCCGAACTCGGCGCGTACGTCACCGAGACCGATCCCGACTTCGCCGACCCGGTGGACGCCTTCCACACCCTGTGGTTCAGCGGGGCGGCCCGGGTGACCCAGCATCTCGGGCCGCACCAGCGGAAGTTGCTGGACCCCGGGCTGCGGGAGATCTGCGGTCTGGGGGCGCGGATGAGCGCGCTGGACTACCTCGCCGCGGTGGACGTCCGGATGGAACTCGGCCGCCGTATGGGCCGTTTCCACGACTCGTACGACCTGCTGGTCACCCCGACCCTCCCGATCACCGCGTTCGAGGCGGGAGCGGAGGTCCCCCGGCGGTCGGGGCATCACCGCTGGACGGGCTGGACGCCCTTCACGTACCCCTTCAACATGACCCAGCAGCCCGCCGCTTCCGTCCCGGTGGGGACCGACGGCGGGGGCCTGCCGGTGGGGTTGCAGATCGTGGCGGCCCGGCACCGGGACGACCTGGTGCTACGGGCGGCGCACGCGCTGTACGAGGCGGGGGCCGCGGGGATCGCGCCCCCCGCCTAGGCCGCCGTAAGGGCGCGCCCACACCTTCAGGGCAGTGGGTGTGCGCGTGCCAGGTCCCGCGATGCCCGCATGATCCGCCGGACAGGCCCTGGTTTCACAGGCCCACGGCGTAGCGGGCCGCGCTGAGCGCCGTCCGGTCCTCGGGATGGAGCCCGGGCGGCGAGGCCGGGGTTCGGCGCAGTGCGGCCACCAGCGCCGGCAGGAGCGAGGGCGAGGGGAGCGGTGCGTTGCCGGAGGGCGGGTGAGCCGATGACATGGGTCGCGGAACCGCCCAGACCGACCACGGTACGACCGTCCCGGCCGCCGAAGAACACCGCCGAGCTGTCGTCACGGCCGCCGTCGGCCAATGGCCCCCGGCGCCTGAACTCAAGCCGCAGCAGGTCGACCTTGGTGTCGCCGATTGCCGGACCGGCCGCGCCGCCACGGAAACTGGTGCCGAGGAGTCAAGGAACCGCTCCCGTTGCGGCCGAGCCGAGCCGTTGCTATGCCCGGCGGAAGCTGAGGCTCTCGCCGAGGGCGCCTGATCGCCAGAGATCGTTGCAGGCGTCCGCCATCGCGTCCAGGCCCTCCACGACCTGCCCCCACACGATCCCCGGCACCCAGCCCACGTCGCCGTTCAGGAGCAGGTTGTTGCGCTCGTAGAACAGGGCCAGGTCGACCAGCGTCGTGCCCGCGCGGACCTCGCGGTCGTAGCCGTAGGACTTGGTGCCGAGCTCCGCGCCCGCGAAGGAGAAATAGCAGAGATCTCCAGGGATGGGGGTGACTGTCGGATTTTCCAGGGGTGGTTCCGTTTCCGCGAAAGGCGGGAAAAGGGCGTAGATCTCATTGCGTGCGTACTTTGCGTGATAGACGTCACCGGCGAGCGGGAGGGCGTCCCACACGGCCGCGCAGGTGATCGGCGCGCGGTCGTCGAGGAGCTTTGCCGTGGCGGTGATCCCGCGCTTGACCAGCGAGACTTCGATGTAGCGGTCAGCCATGCGTTCCATGGTCCCCCGGCGGTCAAGAGGGCCTCCGTGCGGAACGGGGCTCAAATCGATCGGCATAAGTCGCATCCGGTCGGGTAGCTGCGCCGCCATGGCTCCACCACTGGAACATGGCGAACACATATCCGGGACCACTCGCCGGTCGCTGCTCGCGGGGGTAGCGGCGCTCGGCGCGCTGGGCGCCGCCGGCTGCTCACGCGTGGCCACCGCCTCGACCACGGGCGGCGGTGAACTGCTCGACCGGCTCAGGGCGGCAGGTGTCGTACGGCTGGGAATCGCGGGTGAGATCCCCTTCGGATACATCGACAAGAACGGCGACCTGACCGGCGAGGCGCCGGAACTCGCGAGGGTCATATTCAAGCGGCTCGGGGTGGAGCGCGTGCAGCCCGTGCCGACCGAGTTCGGGTCGCTCATTCCGGGGCTGAATTCCCAGCAGTTCGATGTCGTGGCGGCCGGGATGTATGTCACCCCGGAACGCTGCGAGCAGGTGATCTTCGCGGATCCCGACTATCAGATGCTCGATTCCTTCATCGTGCGCAAGGGAAATCCAAAAGGTCTTCACAACTACAAGGACGTCGTCGAGAAGAAGGCGAAGTTCGCCACCGGTACCGGCTATGCCGAGATCGGGTACGCCGTCGAGGCGGGGTACAAGGAGAGCGACATCCTGATCGTGCCGGACCAGGTGGCGGGGCTGAACGCCGTGGAGGCGGGCCGTGTCGACGTCTTCGCCGGGACCGCGCTCACCACCCGTGAGGTGGTGAAGAAGTCGGCCAAGGCGGAGGCGACCAAGGCCTTCACCCCGACCGTGGGCGGCAAGCCGCACGTCGACGGCGGGGCCTTCGCGTTCCGCCGCACCGAGACGAACCTGCGGGACGCCTTCAACGTCGAGCTGCGGAAGCTGAAGAAGAGCGGGGAACTGTTCCGCGTCCTCAAGCCCTTCGGCTTCACCCAGGCCGAGATGACCGACCTCACGGCGAAGGAGTTGTGCGGCGGATGACGTCAGGACTCTGGGAACTGGTACTCAAGGGCGTCTGGACGACGATCCAGCTGCTGGTGTTCAGCTCGCTGCTGGCCGCCGCCGTCTCCTTCGTGGTCGGTGTCGCGCGCACCCACCGGCTGTGGATCGTCCGCTTCCTCGCGGGCTTCTACACCGAGGTGTTCCGCGGGACCTCCGCCCTGGTGATGATCTTCTGGGTGTTCTTCGTGCTGCCCCCGGCCTTCGGCTGGCAGCTGGTGCCCATGTGGGCGGGCACGCTCGCGCTCGGGCTGACCTACGGGGCGTACGGCTCGGAGATCGTGCGCGGGGCGCTCAAGGCGGTCGACCCGGCCCAGCAGGAGGGCGGGATCGCGCTGAGCTTCACGCCCTGGCAGCGGATGCGGCTGATCCTGCTGCCGCAGGCGGTGCCGGAGATGATCCCGCCGTTCTCCAACCTGCTGATCGAACTGCTCAAGGGCACCGCGCTGGTGTCGGTGATGGGCATGGGCGACCTGGCGTTCAGCGGCAACCTGGTGCGGCTCGCGCTCCAGGAGAGCGCCGGGATCTACACGTATCTGCTGCTCATCTACTTCGTGATCGCCTTCGCACTGACGCGGCTGATGCGGGGCCTGGAACGCAAACTCAAGGCCGGAACGGGCAAGCAGGTCGGGCGCACCCCCGACCAGGAACTGCACCGGCCTGAAACGACCGGTGTGGGCGCGGGAGGTGCTCTCGGATGACCTGGGACTGGGGCGCTGTCGCCGACTTCATGCCGCGCTTCTGGGACGGACTGCTGCTCACGCTGCAGATCCTCGTCCTCGGATCGCTGATCTCGTTCGCACTGGGCCTGGCGTGGGCGCTGCTGATGCGCACGCCGACCCGCTGGGTGCGCTGGCCGGTCGGGGTGGTCACGGAGTTCATCCGCAACACCCCGCTGCTGGTGCAGCTGTTCTTCTTCTACTACGTGCTGCCCGAGTGGGGCGTGACCTTCTCGGCGCTGACCACGGGTGTGCTGGCGATCGGGCTGCACTACTCGACGTACACGATGCAGGTCTACCGGGCCGGCATCGAGGCGGTGCCGGTCGGCCAGTGGGAGGCGGCGACCGCGCTGAACCTGCCGCTGGGACGCACCTGGATCGCGGTGATCCTGCCGCAGGCGATCCGCCGGGTCGTGCCGGCCCTCGGCAACTACGTCATCGCGATGCTCAAGGACACGCCGATCCTGATGACCATCACCGTCATGGAGATGCTCGGCGAGGCGCGGCTGTTCGCGCAGGAGCACTTCCAGTTCACCGAGCCCCTGACCGTGATCGGGGTGGCCTTCATCTTCATCGCCTATCCGGCCTCCCTTCTCGTACGAGCCCTGGAGCGACGCCTTGTCCGCTGACACGCCTCTGATGAAAGAACCCGACTCCAACGCCAACCCGCCGGTGGACGGCAGCGAACTGATCCGCTTCGACGACGTGACCAAGCGCTTCGGGTCGAACACCGTCCTGGACCGGCTGAACTTCTCCGTGGACTCCGGCAAGCACGTGACGCTGATCGGTCCCTCCGGGTCCGGAAAGACCACGATCCTGCGGATGCTGATGACGCTCACCAAGCCCGACGAGGGCACGGTCACCGTCGACGGGGAGAAGCTGTTCCCGGCGCCGGAGAAGCAGCTCCGTGAGGTGCGCAAGAAGATCGGGATGGTCTTCCAGCAGTTCAACCTGTTCCCGAACATGTCGGTGCTCAGGAACATCACCGAGGCGCCCGTGACCGTGCTCGGCCTGTCCAAGGACGAGGCGGAGGCACGCGCGCGTGAGCTGCTCGACCTGGTGGGGCTCGCCGACAAGTGCGACGCCCGGCCGGCGCAGCTGTCCGGCGGGCAGCAGCAGCGGGTGGCCATCGCGCGGGCGCTGGCGATGCGGCCGCGGGTGCTGCTGCTCGACGAGGTGACCTCGGCGCTCGACCCCGAGCTGGTCGCCGGCGTCCTCGACGTGCTGCGGGACATCGCCCGCACCACCGACATCACGATGCTCTGTGTGACCCACGAGATGAACTTCGCCCGGGACATCTCCGACCAGGTCCTGATGTTCGACTCGGGCCGCATCATCGAGTCGGGCGCCCCGGAGAAGATCTTCAGCGACCCCGAGCAGGACCGCACCCGGGAATTTCTGAGCGCGGTTCTCTGACTTCAAGAAGCGAACGCTGTTCAATGTACGAGGTCCCCGGCTCGGGTGGTGCCGCTGGCATATGCCAGTGTGTCAGCGGCCCTGCTGAGAGGCCCGGCCCGGGGACGGAATCTCGTCAACAGCCGCTCACTACCAGCCTTTTGACGGTTATCGTGGGAGGGATCGCTTTCCGGATTACTGCCCAGTAGTAGTGCACCGAGCGAGCCGCAGGGGGAAGACCGTGGCGCTGAAGCACGAGCCGACCGCGCCGTACCACTCGGCCCAGGACGCGTTGCGCGTCCTGGAGACGGTGGCGCGGCACACCACCGGAGTCACCGACACCGAACTCGCCCGCACCACCAACCTCGACCCCGAGCGGCTGACCACACTCCTGAGGATGCTGCGCCGCGAGGGATACGTCGAGCAGGTCGGCGACGGCGCGTATGTGTCGGGAGAGGCCCTGACCAGGCTGAGCTCCACCCACGGCCGCGACCAGGCCCTGCGCGAGCAGCTCCAGCGCACCCTCGACGAACTGCGCGACTCCATCGGTGCGGCCGTCTACATCAGCCGGTACGTCGACGGCGAGGTCACCATCGCCCAGTACGCCGACGGCCCCGCGACCCCGGCGGTCAACGAGTGGGTGGACTTCCGCTCCTCCGCCCATGCCACCGCCCTCGGCAAGAGCCTGCTCAGCCAGCTCGACCACAACGGCCGCCGGGACCACCTCTCCCGGCACCGCATGACCCGCCTCACCTCGCGGACCATCACCAACGACAAGCTGCTGCTCTCCCGCCTGGAGGCCCAGCCGCCGACGGTCCCGCACCTCGACCTCCAGGAGTACGCGGTGGGCACGGTGTGCGCGGCGGTGCCGATCACGGCGGGGTCGTCGGTGGGCTGCCTGGCCCTGTCCCTCCCGATCGACCAGGCACATCGGCTGCGCCAGGCGACGGACCGCCTGAACAGGGGAGCAGCCCCCGTTCTCTTGTCCCTGGCGATCTAGCAGCCGGCGGCAGGGCAGGAGGTCGTCGGTCGTCTGCGGGTCCGTGGGGGCCGGTCGCGCAGTTCCCCGCGCCCCTGGGTGGGTCCAGCTCACGGTGGTCACGAGCACCCCTGCGGACCAGGTAGTATTTTCTCGTCGCCAGCCGCCGAGAGGCGGACGGCGAGAGTCATGCGCCGCTAGCTCAGTTGGTTAGAGCAGCTGACTCTTAATCAGCGGGTCCGGGGTTCGAGTCCCTGGCGGCGCACCCGTGAAGGGCCTCTCGTGGGAGCGAGAGGCCCTTCGGCGTTTCCCAGCCTCCCGTGAGAGCGGCTGGGGGTCTGGGGGTTACCCCCCAGAAGACACAGCATCAGCGGGTCCGGGGTTCGAGTCCCTGGCGGCGCACCCGTGAAGGGCCTCTCGTGGGAGCGAGAGGCCCTTCGGCGTTTCCCAGCGTCCCCTGAGAGCGGCTGGGGGTCTGGGGGTTACCCCCCAGAAGACACAGCATCAGCGGGTCCGGGGTTCGAGTCCCTGGCGGCGCACCGGTGAAGGGTCTCTCGTGGGAGCGAGAGGCCCTTCGGCGTCTTCCGGGAGCAGTCTGCGATACGTCGACTCCCCCGGCGCCCGCCACCACACCGGGTCGGCACACCGCACGCCCTCCTTCCTGAGCCGTGCCCGGTGGATCTTGTTCGTCGCCGTGACCGGCATCCGCGACACCACCCGCACGAACCGGGGCGCCATCTTCGTCCCCAGATCCGGCTGGCGGCGCAGAAACTCAGCGAAGCCCTCCGGCGAGAAGCTCCCCGCGATCGTCGCCATCACCTGGTCCCCGGTCACCGGATCCGGCACCGCGTACACCGCGACTGCCACCGCACCCTCGTACCGCGCGAGGATGTTCTCGATCATCGCGGCGGCCAGGTTCTCGCTGTCCACGCGGAGCCGGTCGTCGGTGCGGCCGGCGAAGTAGAGGTAGCCGTCGGTGTCCCGGTAGAAGAGGTCGCCGGTCCAGTACCAGCCGTCCCGGAGCCGCTCGGCCTCCGCCTCCGCGTTCCGCCAGTACCCCTCGAAGGGGTTCGCCGCCTTGTTCACCAGCTCCCCTATCGCCTCGTCCCCGTTCAGCAGCCGCCCGGCCGCGTCGAACACGGCCGGCGGGCATTCCGAACACGTCTCCTGATCCAGTACGACGAGCCCCGGCCCCGCCCGCCCCACCGCGCCCTCCGGGGTCCCGGGCGCCCACTGGATCGCCGCGCCGCCCTCGGAGGAGCCGTACCCCTCGACCAGCCGCACCCCGAACCGCCGCTCGAAGGCCGCCGCGTCCACGGCACCGGCCTCGGTGCCGAAGCCGAGCCGCAGCGGGTTGTCCCGGTCGTCCTCACGCGGCTCGGTGGCGAGGACGTACTGGATCGCCCGGCCGACATAGGTGAAGTACGTCGCCCCGAACTCCCGTACGTCCGTCAGGAACCCCGACGCCGAGAACCTGCGCCGGAGTGCGACTCCCGCCCCGCTCGCCAGCGCGGGCGCCCAGTCGGCGATGACCGCGTTGCCGTGGAACATCGGCATGCAGACGTAGTGCACCCCGTCCGGGCCGAGCCGGAACTGATCGGCCAGCGAGCGCCCGGCGGCGGCCAGGCGGCCCTGGGAGCAGAGCGCGGCCTTGGGGGCGCCGGTCGAGCCGGAGGTGAAGTAGAGGAGCAGCCGGTCGTCCGGGGTGGCGCGGGAGGCGTCCGGTTCGGCACCGGCGTAGGGCGCGAGCAGGGTGTCGTACTCCTCGGTGCCGGTCACCAGGAGGCGGACGCCGGGGAGGTCCAGGCCGCGCAGCAAGGGGAGTTGGGACGGTTCGGTGATCAGCAGGCGGCACTCGGTGTGCAGGATGTCGCGAGCGAGTTCGGGACCGCGGCGGGTGGGGTTGATACCGGCGACGGCCGAGCGGGCCAGGGCGGCGGCGCTCAACCACAAGGGGTATTCAGGGGTGTTGTCGAGGAGGACGCCGATATGGGCACCGGGTGGCAGCAGCTCGGCGAGCAGTGCCGCCCGGGCGGCGGCGCCGGCCGCGACCTCGTGATGGGTGAGCGTGCTCCCCTCGAACCACAGCCCGGGCCGGTGGTCACCCCACCGCCCGACGACGAGCTCAGCGACCGTACGCCTCCTGGAGTCCATGGAGGCGCACGGTAGTTGACGGCTCGTCAGATGTGGAGAGCTGAGGAGACCTCGGCGACGGAGACCATGAAGCCGACGCAGAACACCACGATGACGCCGAGGAAGGCGAGCACACCCAGCGCGCCCACCACGTCCCTGGCGCGGCCCGGGACATGGGCGGTGGCGACGACATCGGGGCCCGCGGTGTGGTGGACGGTGACGATGTCGCCCTCGATGACGGTTCCGGGGCCGCCGGACTCCTCGAAGCGGACGACCTGGCCGTCGCGGGTGGTGAACTCGTAGACGTGGTGCAGGGTCGTGCTCACCGCGCTGTCGCCACCGCCGCCGCGGGTCGTCGTGTAGGTGCGCAGACAGCGCGCCTCGGCGGTCAGTCCGCTGTTCCAGGCGCCACGCAGCCGGGACCAGCGTCGCAGCACGGTGAAGGCCATCCACAGGGCCATGGCGATGATCAGGCCGGGAGCGAGGTAGAAGAGGAAGTGGAAGGTGTCCATGGTGCATCCCCCGAGGTCAGGTGCTGATCGTGTGGGGAACCTACCCCGGGGGACGCCTGGACTGTCTCAAGCGATGCTCAGAACGTGACGTCCGAGCAGGCGTAGAACGCGTTCGTCGTGTCGGCCACCGTCCACACCGCGACGATGACGTGCCGTCCGCTGAGCCCGGACGGCAGGGTGCCGCTGTGGGAGAGGGTGGAGGGGGGTCGCTGACCGTTGTAGGGGACGGTCAGGAACGGGGTGAGGTTGAGGTCGGAACGGGCCAGGTTGTGGTTCTGGTTCCAGCCCGCCTTGGTGACGTAGTACTTGAAGTCGGTCGTGGCGTGCATGGCGGTGAACTGCCAGCGGAACGTGTAGCTCTGACCGCCCGTCACCTTCGTGGCCGGCCAGGCGGTGCCCGCCGGTGTCCTCGGTGCGCTGAGCTGGCTGAAGCGGCTCACGCCGCCGTTGCATATCTGGCCGTCGGCCGGTCCTGCGGCCGGGAAGCCCTTGGGGCCCTCGACGCTCTGCGGCTCCCACTGGATGTCGCCGCAGTTCGTCACGGTGCCGTTCTGGCAGAGCTTCTGCCTGCTGATGGGGAGGTCGGTGTACCCGTGGCCGCTGGCACCTCCGGTGGAGAGGACGAGAGTGCCCGCGGTCGTGAGTCCGAGTGCGGTGGCGTACCACTTGGCCCTTCTGCGCATACTGCCGCTCCTGGAAACGTGGGGAGGTTCAGTGAGCTTGCAGGTCTAGACCAAGTCTCAGATTATTACCGTTACTTGAGCATGTCCATACCAGTCACGAACCCGCCTCTCCACGCCCCGAGCAGAACGCCACCGTCAAGTCCTTCACCAGCGCCTTGCGTTCGTAGTCGTCCAGCTCCACCAGGCCCCGCATGGTCAGCCGGGTCACCGTGTCCTCCACCGAGTCCACGACCGACGTCAGCACGCTCGACCGGTGCTGGGCGTCCAGCGCGGCGATCCGGCGGCGGTGCATCGCGGCGGCGACCTCGGGGGCGTACTCGACGCGCAGCGGCTGGACCGAGAACACCTCGACGCCCACGGGCGCGGCCTCCGCGGCCACCAGCCGGGTCAGCGCCTCGCCCGTCGCGTCGGCGGAGCCCCGCCCCGAACCCGGCGCCTCCACCGGGACGCGGGCCAGCGCGGCCTCGACGCACTCACGCAGATAGGTCTCGTGGTCGTCGACGCCCAGCGTGGCCCGCGCGGTGTCCCGCACCCGCCACACCACGAGGACGACGACCCGGAGCGCGACCCCGCTCGCGTCGGCGGCCGGCAACGGCTCACCGCGCCAGTGTCGCAGCCGTACGTCGACCCGGCGGCGCAGCAGCAGCGGGTTGACCCACATCAGCCCGGTGCGCCGGACGGTCCCCCGGTAGCGGCCGAACAGACCGAGCACCCAGGCGCGTCCGGTCCGGCCCCGGGCCAACCCGCCGAAGCCGAAGAGGCCGAGGGCGCCGGACCCGGCGTACGCAGCCCACTGCGCCGGACCGAGGCCCGCTCCCACGTACGACGGCATCCGGAGCGCCTCCAGGGCGAGCGGTGGCAGCAGACCCGCCCACCACGAGGTGACCGCGCACCCGGCCAGACCGCAGGCACCGGCGAGGACGCCCGCCGGGCCCGGCAGCACGCGGGCGGGGCGTTCGGCGAGTTCGGGGTCGACCTCGGGGGCGGGTCGCGGGGCGGCCTGGGCGGGCCTGTGCAGACGGGGCTGTTCCCCGGTGCCCTGCCGACGGGCCACCACCGCGGGCTTCAGCGGTACCGACACCGGATCCGGTTCGTCGCGGAACAGCAGATGGACCGGGATCTCGGTGGTCGCCTCGTTCTGGATGAGCCGGGCGGGGCGGGCGTGCCCCTCGGACTCCGGTGTGGGTGAAGTGGTCGTGCTCATGCGTGTCTCCAGCCTCCGCGCCAGATGTCACAACAGGTGATGACGAGCCGGGTGGTTCACGAGAAGAGCCGTCGCCACGTCTCCGGCCCCGGGTAGCCGTCCGCTGCGCCGCCCCGCCAGCCCTGGGCGCGCTGGAACGCCTCCACGTTGCGCCGGTCCGACTCGCCCCAGCGCGGTCCTGGACCCGTCGTGTAGTACTTGCCGAACCCTTTCTTCACCAGCTGTCCGCCGAGCTGGGTCACGTATGTGTTGGTCGCCCCGGGCCGGAACATCGCCCGCCCCGGGTAGCCGGGTAGGCCGTGCGAGGAGGGCGCCGACGGCCGCGCCTCCCCCGCGGTGATGTCCTTGCCGCCGCCGGTGATCAACAGCGCCCAGGTCCGCGCCCCGGGCAGCCCGTCCGCGCCCCTGCCCCGCCAGCCCTGCGCCTGCTGGAACGCCTGGGTGGCCCTGCGGTCCGCTTCCGTCCAGCGGGGACCGGGCCCTGAGGTGTAGTAGGGCCCGGCGCCGCGCTCGACGAGCATGCGGCCGAGCTGGGTGACGTACTTGTTGTCGGCCCCGGCACCGAAGTAGGCCGGCCCCGGGTAGGGCGTCACGTCCGGCCCCCCAGGTTTGGCGGAGTCCGGCTCGGTGGTCGGCTCGGTACCCCCCGTACCGCCCGTGAGCCCCTTGTACCGGTAGGCGACGTACCCGTCGGAGTTGCTCCAGTAGGCGTACGGGGTGGCCTGCTTGCGGACGTGCGGGCGGGTCTCCTCGTAGGCGAAGTAGTAGGTGTGCGTGTAGTCCGTCCAGCCGCCGAAGATGACGACGTGGGAGCCCTGCTCGGGGTCCGCCGGGTTGTGGAAGAGCAGGATGTCGCCGGGCTGCAGGTCGTCCTTGGCGATCCGCACCCCGTACTCGTCGAGACTGCCCGTCCACTCGTTGCCCGGCAGGCTCCAGGCCATGGACACGAAGCCCGAGCAGTCCTGCCGGTAGCCGTCGCCCCAGTACTCGGACATGCTGTACGGCACCCTCGCGGCGACCCACTGCTTGGCCCGCCTGATGATGTCGGCGCGGGTGGTGGCCGGTGTCCTGACGGCCGTCGGCTTTCCGCCGGGGCCGTGCAGCGGGGCCTTGCCTCCCTGCGGGGTGTCGGGTTCGTCACCCGCGGGAACGCCGGGCCGGGCGGGGGCGTGGGGGGCGGCGAAGGCAGGGGCCGTGTGGACCGCGCCGAGGGCGGTGGTGGCCGCGGCGGCGAGGATCAGGACCCGGGCGGCCGCGGGGTGGCCGCCGGCCGACCGGGGGAGAACACGCCGCCAGTGGACGCATCCGGGGCAGTCGCAGTCGTTCGCGGGATCGATTTCCTCGAATACCGGAGTCTCCATGCGACGCCCCTCACACTCCAGGTAGCAATGTCCGCAAATGTGCACATCGCCCATTTTCCCAACTGTCCCCCGGCCGCGCATGCTGACGGTCCGAATGATGTACGACGCCGCCCCCGGGAGCGGTCCGGGGCACCGCACCTCGTCCGATAGACTCGTGCAGGTCAGCAGGCGCCGCTAGCTCAGTTGGTTAGAGCAGCTGACTCTTAATCAGCGGGTCCGGGGTTCGAGTCCCTGGCGGCGCACAGACGACTGAAGGCCCCTCGTGGAAACGGGGGGCCTTCCCCGTTGAGAGGAGCCGCTCCGGCGCACGGACGAGACCAGGGTTCGGCAGA
The DNA here is from genome assembly GCF_044903305.1 of Streptomyces sp. NPDC019531. Classification (NCBI taxonomy): domain Bacteria; kingdom Bacillati; phylum Actinomycetota; class Actinomycetes; order Kitasatosporales; family Streptomycetaceae; genus Streptomyces; species Streptomyces sp. NPDC019531. The sequence continues at coordinate 57,965 of NZ_JBJDQL010000033.1, forward strand.
GGCGGCTGGGGGTCCGGGGGTTATCCCCCGGGAAGACACAGCATCAGCGGGTCCGGGGTTCGAGTCCCTGGCGGCGCACAGACAACTGAAGGCCCCTCGTGAAGACGGGGGGCCTTCCCCGTTGAGAGGACCCACTCCGGCGCACGGACCAGACCGGGATGCGGCAGAGGCGGCTGGGGGTCCGGGGGTCACCCCCCCCGGGAAGACACAGCATCAGCGGGTCCGGGGTTCGAGTCCCTGGCGGCGCACAGACAACTGAAGGCCCCTCGTGGAAACGGGGGGCCTTCCCCGTTGAGAGGACCCACTCCGGCGCACGGACCAGACCGGGATGCGGCAGAGGCGGCTGGGGGTCCGGGGGTCACCCCCCCCC
>NZ_JBJDQL010000033.1:58432-107685 GCF_044903305.1 Streptomyces sp. NPDC019531
AACGGGGGGCCTTCCCCGTTGAGAGGACCCACTCCGGCGCACGGACCAGACCGGGATGCGGCAGAGGCGGCTGGGGGTCCGGGGGTCACCCCCCCCCGGGAAGACACAGCATCAGCGGGTCCGGGGTTCGAGTCCCTGGCGGCGCACAGACAACTGAAGGCCCCCCGTGAAAACGGGGGGCCTTCCACATTGGGGCGAGCCGCTCCGGCGCCCCGGCGCCCTCTGGAGGCCCACCGCCACAGAAGACCCCCTGCTCACGCGGGGGCCCTCGGCGTGAACCAGAGCGGGCGGACGGCCGTATGGAGACGCGTGCGGATATCCATAACCACTCCACAAGGCCCCCACACGCGCCACAATGAACGCGTATGACCGGTAAACACCGCGTTTCGCATCTTGCGATCATGATGAGCACCGTAGAACCCTGGTTTCCAAGATGCTGCGGATACGCGGCAGTTGGGGGGCAAGGAGCCGGTTGCCGGTGTTGCGGGGAAAGGGGGCCCCGCCGCAGAGGATGCCGAGGGGGGCGTCCTGCAACCGGAGGTCGCGGTTACCTGTCTAATGCTGTGAAGATTGTGGTGACTGCGGCCCACCACTGATACGTCTGTGAAGGTCGAGGGGGACCGAAGCGGACGTAAGGAAACGACGACACGCGGCTCGTCCGCGTGTGGGGGGATGACTCATGACGTCGACGCCGACGGGCGCCCGGCAGAACTTCGACCCGTCAGAAACCACTCAGCTCAGGCTGCCTTCGCATCGGACCGGCACACTGCGCCGGATAAAGAAGACCCTTCCGAAGTACGACTACGAGCACTACAGCAGGCTGGCAGGTCCCCTCACACAGCCCGACCCGGGCCAGCCCTACAAGGTGCAGTACCGCTCACTGATCTCGCAGGAGCCGCACCGCATCCGGGTCGCCCTGATGCTCGCCGCGGCGCCGCTGCTCTCGCTGGTCCTGCTGGCCTGGCTGCTGCAGCCCGAGCACTGGACCGAGCGGGACTACCCGGCCTTCTCCTGGCTGCCGGCCCTGGACATCGTCATGCTCGTCTCGATCGGCCTGATCGAGTTCTTCCGCTGCATGAACGTGCTGTCCAACGCACACGCCACCCTGGTCGCCCGCGACCCGGTCCCGGTGGTTCCCGAGACCGGCACCAGAGTTGCCTTCCTCACCTCCTTCGTGCCCGGCAAGGAGCCGCTGGAGATGGTGACGAAGACCCTGGAAGCCGCGGTGAGGATCCGCCACCGCGGCCTCATGCATGTCTGGCTCCTCGACGAGGGCGACGACCCCGCGGTCAAGGAGGTGTGCGCCCGGCTCGGCGTGCACCACTTCTCCCGCAAGGGCGTCGAGAAGTGGAACCAGCCCAAGGGCCCGCACCGAGCCAAGACCAAGCACGGCAACTACAACGCCTGGCTGGACGCGCACGGCGACCAGTACGACTACTTCGCCTCGGTCGACACCGACCACGTGCCGCTGCCCAACTACCTGGAGCGGATGCTCGGTTTCTTCCGCGACCCGGACGTCGGCTTCGTGATCGGCCCGCAGGTCTACGGCAACTACGACAACTTCGTCACCAAGGCGGCCGAGTCCCAGCAGTTCCTCTTCCACGCGCTGATCCAGCGCGCCGGGAACAAGTACGGCGCCCCGATGTTCGTGGGCACCTCCAACGCCGTCCGCATCAGCGCGCTCAAGCAGGTCGGCGGCCTGTACGACTCGATCACCGAGGACATGGCCACCGGGTTCGAGATCCACCGCCACAAGAATCCGGCCACCGGAAGGAAGTGGCGCTCGGTCTACACCCCGGACGTGCTCGCCGTCGGTGAGGGCCCCAGTGCCTGGACCGACTTCTTCACCCAGCAGATGCGCTGGTCCCGAGGGACGTACGAGACGATCCTCAAGCAGTACTGGAAGGGCTGGTACTCGCTGCCGCCGAGCAAGCTCTTCAACTACACGATGATGATCATCTTCTACCCGATGTCCGCCCTCAACTGGATCCTCGCGGCGCTGAGTTGCGCACTGTTCCTGGGTCTGGGCGCCTCGGGTGTGAACATCGACCCGACCGTGTGGCTGATGCTCTACGGCAACGCCTCCGTGCTCCAGATCGGCCTGTACATCTGGAACCGCCGCCACAACGTCTCGCCGCACGAGCCGGAGGGCTCCGGAGGTGTCGCGGGCATGGTGATGTCGGCGCTGTCCGCCCCGCTGTACGCGAAGGCGCTGGTCGACTCGGTGCTGCGGCGCAAGAGCAAGTTCGTGGTCACCCCCAAGGGCGACTCGGCCAGCCCCGACCGGTGGTTCGGCACCTTCCGCTACCACTGGTACTTCATCGCGATCTTCGGTGGCTCGATCGGCGCCGGCATCGCCCTGGGGCACTCGCACCCCGCGATGATCATCTGGGCGATCTTCGCCATGCTGATCACCGCGACACCGATCTTCACCTGGCGGCACATGCTGCGCCAGGCCAGGAAGAAGCCCGCCGGGGCGCCGCAGGGGACGGTGGTTCCGGCGCAGGGCCCGGCAGCCCAGGATCCGGCGACCCAGACTCCGGCCGCTCAGGTTCCGGCACAGATGCAGTACCAGCCGCAGCCGCTGCCGACCGCCCAGCACGCCCCGGCCCACAAGCCGACCTGGGCAGACTCGCACACGCACGACGAGGGCAACGACCAGACGATGCAGATCGCCCTCGGTGGACTTGGGGGACGTAAGGAATGAACGACCGTGCAGGCCGCCGCCGGGCCCGTCGACTCGCGATCGGTACGGCGGTGGTGCTCGCGCTGGCCGGGATGAACGGGCCGTGGCTGTACCGCTTCGGGACCGAGAAGTACCACCAGTACCAGATCAACAGACCGGAGTACAAAGCCGAGAACGGCAAGTGGGAGATCGTCGAGTTCCCCAAGGAGTACCGGCAGAACACCATCCACGCGGCGCTGCTGCGCACCGGGAAGGTGCTGCTGGTGGCGGGTTCGGGCAACGACCAGGACAACTTCGACGCGAAGAAGTTCGACACCCGGATCTGGGACCCGGTCAAGGGCACCATCAAGAAGGTGCCGACGCCCAAGGACCTGTTCTGCACCGGGCACACGCAGCTCGCGAACGGCAATCTGCTGATCGCCGGTGGCACCAAGCGGTACGAGAAGCTCAAGGGTGACGTCACCAAGGCCGGCGGCCTGATGATCGTCCACAACGAGAACCCGGACAAGCCGATCACGCTGCCGGCGGGCACCAAGTTCACCGGCAAGGAGAACGGCCAGACGTTCGTGTCCAAGGACCCGGTGGTCGTGGAGCGGGCCACGAAGGTCTTCGACAAGGTGACCGGGAAGTTCCTGCGCAACGATCCCGGGCTCGGGCGTATCTACGTCGAGGCGCAGAAGAGCGGCCGGAAGTACGAGACGGGTACGCAGGACAACTACCGGATCCAGGGGCTCACCGGGACCGACGCGCGCAACACCTACGGGATCGCGCAGAAGCTCGCCCTGGACAAGAAGGACTTCCAGGGGATCCGGGACGCCTTCGAGTTCGATCCGGTCGCCGAGAAGTACATCAAGGTCGACCCGATGAAGGAGGCCCGCTGGTATCCGACGCTCACGACGTTGAGCGACGGGAAGGTCCTCAGTGTCTCCGGGCTCGACGACATCGGGCAGCTGGTGCCCGGCAAGAACGAGGTGTTCGACCCGAAGACCAAGAAGTGGACGTACCTCTCGAAGGTCCGTCAGTTCCCGACCTACCCCGCGCTGTTCCTCATGCAGAACGGCAAGATCTTCTACTCGGGGTCGAACGCGGGGTACGGGCCGGACAACGTCGGGCGGGTGCCGGGGATCTGGGACGTGGACACCAACAAGTTCACGAAGATCCCGGGGCTCAGCGACGCCAACGAGATGGAGACCTCCGGGACCGTGCTGCTGCCGCCGGCGCAGGACGAGAAGTACATGGTGATCGGGGGCGGCGGGGTCGGTGAGTCCGCGCAGTCCAGCAACAGGACGCGGATCGTGGACATGAAGGCGGACAGCCCGAAGTTCGTGAACGGGCCGACGCTGGAGAAGGGGACGCGGTATCCGCAGGCGTCGATCCTTCCCGACGACTCCGTGCTGGTGTCCGGGGGATCGGAGGACTACCGGGGGCGTGGGGACTCCAACATCCACCAGGCGCGGCTGTACCACCCGGACACGAACACGTTCGAGTCGGTGGCCGATCCTCTGGTGGGGCGGAACTACCACTCAGGGTCGCTGCTGTTGCCGGACGGGCGGGTGATGTTCTTCGGGTCGGACTCGTTGTACGAGGACAAGGCGAACACGAAGCCGGGTGTCTTCGAGCAGCGGATCGAGATCTATACGCCGCCGTATCTGTACCGGGACTCCCGGCCTTCGCTGTCCGGGGGGCCGCAGACCATTGCTCGGGGGGCTTCCGGGACGTTCACCTCTCCGCAGGCTTCTGTGATCAAGAAGGTGCGGTTGATCCGGCCCAGTGCGTCGACTCATGTGACCGATGTGGATCAGCGGTCCATCGAGATGAAGTTCACGGTGTCCGGGGACAAGGTGAAGGTGACTGTGCCGGAGAACAAGAACCTGGTGCAGTCGGGGTGGTACATGCTGTTCGTGGATGACGATCAGGGGACGCCGAGCAAGGCGCAGTGGGTTCGTGTTCCCTAGCGTCGTCGGCGTCTGAGGGTCCGTCGTGGCTGGTCGCGCAGTTCCCCGCGCCCCTAGGGACGCGGGGGCTGACGTCAGTCAGAGGCCTTCGCCAGTTTCAGTGCGTAATCCGCCCACCACTGACCCGCCTTCGGGCCCCCCTTGCACTCGCCGTCCGATTCTCCTGGGCGCTTGACCCACAAGTAGGCGTCCACCAGCGGGTCCGCTGTCTTTATCGTCGGGGTTTCTCCGAGGGCCCTGCCCGGTGGGTTGCACCAGCGTTCGTTCTCGTCGCCGTCCGTGTACGGGCCGTTGCCGTTGCGGCTGGTGTCGATGACGAAGTGTTTGTTGCCGACCTTCGCGGAGAGTTCCTTGCCGTAGGTGATGGAGTCCTCGGTGGAGTAGAAGTTGGAGACGTTCACCGAGAAGCCGTCGGCCTTGGCGACGCCGGCCCACTTCAGGGGCTCGAAGATCTGGTCGGGGTGGCCCCAGCCGGCGTTGCCCGCGTCGACGTAGACCTTCGTGTTCTTCAGGGACTTGAGCTTCTCGACGGCTCCGCTGAGCAGGTCGTAGCGCTCCTCGTGGAACTCCTCCTCGGTGCAGCCGTCGACGAGGTGCAGTACGGCGTCCGGTTCGAGGATCACCGTCGCCGCTCGGTCGCCGATGCCCGCGGCCACGCCGTCGATCCAGGTCCGGTAGGCGTTGCCGTCGGCGGCGCCGCCCTGGGAGTACTGGCCGCAGTCGCGGTGCGGGATGTTGTAGAGGACCAGGAGGGCCGTACGACCGGCCTTGTCGGCGGCCTCGGTGAAGCCGCGCGCCTCCTGCTCCGGGTTCTCCGGGCCGATCCACTCCCCCACCGGCTGCTGGGCGATCTTGCGGATCTGCTCGGCGTTGTCGTCCTTGCCGCTCTTCGCGTACGCCGCGACCTGCTTGGCCGCGTTGCCGTCCGGGTTGACCCAGAACGGGTCGGCCTCCTTGGGCTGCTGGGTGATCGTGGCACCGGCCTGGTCGCCCTCGCCGTCCCCCTTGTCCCCGTCTCCCGACGCCGAACACGCGGCGAGCAGCAGTGCCGCCCCCAGCACCGCCGCGGAAGCCCGTGCACGGGTCGCCCTCCTGGCCCCCCTGCTGACGTACATCCAATTCCCCCCTGGGTGCACCATCCAAGTCTCAATCGTGACACACCACTCGCGCCGCCCACGAGGTCACCGGAGCCTTGTCCAGGAGCTGTTACAGCCCCGTAGGTCGGGGTAGGTGCGCGTCTGTACGGGGGCGCTCGTCGACGAAGGGGAGTGCTTCTGGATGCGGTACGCCACCAGGGAGATCCAGCTGGCCTCAGCACTGGTGGAGGCGGCGGACACCCTCGTCGAGGGGTTCGAGGCCACCCGGTACTTACAACGGATGTCCGATCACTGCGTGGAGTTGCTGAACGCCTCGGCGGCGGGAGTGATGCTGATCGACGGGGGCCGGGCGGTGTCGCTGGCCGCGAGCAGCCGGCACGAGAACGTGGCGCTGGAGCTGCTGGAGGTGCAGCACGACGGCGGGCCCTGTGTGGACAGCTACGGCTCGGGGCGGGCGGTGCCGCCGGTGTCGATCCAGGTGGCCCACGCGGACGCCCGCTGGCCCGAGTTCACCGAACGGGCCCTCAGGCACGACATCACGGCGACCTACGCGGTCCCGTTGCGCCGCCACGAGAACCTGCTGGGCGCCCTCAATGTGTTCATGCCGACACTGCCCGACCTCGCCCCGGTCACCCCGGCCGAAGTCGCGTCCGTCGCGCCGGAGCTCCAGCTCGCCCAGGCCCTCGCCGACGCCGCCGCGCTCGGCCTGCAGAACCGCCGGACCTACACGCAGTACCGCACGCTGTCCGGGCAGTTGCAGGAGGCCCTGTCCAGCCGGGTCCGCATCGAACAGGCCAAGGGCATGCTCGCCGAGCGCTGGAGTGTCCGCGCCGACCAGGCGTTCGTGGCGCTCAGGCAGTACGCGCGACGACGCCGGCTCCCGCTGGACCAGGCGGCGCGCGCGGTCATCGAGGGTGTCGCGGACGGCGCCGAACTGCGCCGGGAGCTCGACGGAAGCGCCGACGCAAGCCCCGGCGGACCCGCGTAGCACCCCGGGCCACCAGCTCATATGACGGAGAGCCATGAGCTCGGGACTTGGCGTCAATCAACCTCTAGGCCCGGGCGCTCATCCGTTCTAGAGTCGTGTCATACGGCCCCAGCCCCTGGCCGCGGTCACCATCCACCGAGCCCCCAGGCCTCCCGCGCCGTCGCCGGGTTACTCCCGCAGCCCGAGCACGCGCGGTCGAGGACCAGCCCGGTCGGCGACTTCCGGGGGGAGCGGGTCGCCGACCGGGCCAGGTAAGGTGCCCGAAGCCCCGGGCCTGTCCGGCGGATCATGCCGGCGTCGCGGGGCGCGGCACGCACATCTGGGTTGATGAGGCTCCGCTGCTTGCCGTCGGCCTGATCCGCCGGACAGACCCTAGAGACCGGTGCCGGTCAGATACGCCGAGACGATCACGTTGGCCGTGTAGCTGCGGCTCGCACGGTCGAAGGTGCCGCCGCAGGTGATCAGCCGCAGTTCGGCGCGGCCCGACGCGCGTTGCCCGTAGGCCTGGCGGGCGTCGAAGCGGTCCCGGGTGAGGACCTGGACGTCGTCGACGGTGAACTCGGCGACCCTGCCGTCGTCGCGGACCACCCGCACCGTCTCGCCGGGTCGCAGGGCGCTGATCTTGTAGAAGACCGCGGGCCGGGTCTCGGTGTCGACATGCCCCACCATCAGCGCGGTCCCGGCGGCCCCCGGTGCCGCGCCGGCCGCGTACCAGCCGACGACCCCGGGCTGGTCGAACGGGGGCGGGTCGAGGGCGCCGCGCACGTCCAGGCCGCGGGCCACCACCGGTGCCTGCACGCCGAGGTCCGGGATGTCGAGGCGCTGTGGCCGCGCTCCCTTCAAGGGCCCTGCGGCGGGCGGCAGTTCGACGTCCTTCGGCGGGCGCCCCACGGCGGCCATGTCACCGGTGGTCGGCGCGGACATGCCGTGCCGTACGTCGGTCACGTCGCACCCCCACAGCCACAGCCCGAGCAGCAGCAGCGCCCAGGTCACGCCGGTCAGCAACCGTCCGCTCCCGGAGACGCGGTCGCCGTCGGCGGGGCCGTCATCGGAGAAACGATCGGACATCGCCGCTCAGTCCGTCCCCCGGCTGCGGCCGCTGCGGCGGCTACGGCGGCTGCCCCGCAGCACGACGGCCACCGCGGCGACCCCGGCGAGAACCAGGCCGGTCACCGCGTGCCCGGTGCCGGGGCCGGCGGCGTGGGGCTCCATCGCGGAGAGGTGGGTGGCGGTCCAGCCGCCGCCCGCGGCCACGGGGGCGACGGGGGACGCGTGGGCGGTGACGCCTTCCGGCCCCTCGCCCTTCGCCGCTACGACCGTGATCTTGCCCTTCACCTTGAAGTCGGCGCAAATGATCTTCACGTCGTAGGAGCCGGGCTCGATCGAGGAGCGGACCCGGGTCTCGCCGGCGAGGCTGCCGTCGGCCCCTGTGAGCCGGGCGTCCGCGACGAACGCGGCCGAGGCGGCGGTGGCCGTCTTCCCGGCACAGCCGGTGACCCGCAGGGTGAGGTCGGCGCCGGGGGCGGGGGTCGACGGGGTGACCGAGACGGTGCCGCCGTCCGCGGCCTGTGCGACCGGGGTGAGGGCGGCGACAGCCAGGGCCGCGGTACAGAGAGTGAGGCGTAGGGAACCCATCGTGAACCTCCAGACATCTGGAGAGTCCCCCCGGGGGTCCGGATCCGCATCCCGGGACGGCCGGCCACTGCTCCATTCGGGTCAGTGACCGCGGATCGAGACGTTCGACCACGGTCATTGCCGTCGCGGAGCTGCTGCATAGCATGGTCATCTCACACGTTCGCTGCAGCAGGAGTCCGCACCCATGACAGAGCGCAAGCCGATCGAATCGTGGCTCACCGACATGGACGGAGTACTGATGCACGAGGGCATCCCGGTGCCGGGTGCGGACGCCTTCATCAAGAAGCTGCGTGATTCGGGACGCCCGTTCCTGGTGCTGACGAACAACTCGATCTACACCGCGCGCGACCTGCACGCCCGGCTGAACCGGATCGGCCTCGACGTACCGGCGGAGAACATCTGGACGTCCGCCCTGGCCACCGCCAGCTTCCTGGACAACCAGCATCCCGGCGGAACCGCCTACGTGATCGGGGAAGCGGGCCTGACCACGGCACTGCACGACACCGGGTATGTGCTGACCGATTCCGACCCCGACTTCGTGATCCTGGGTGAGACCCGGACGTACTCCTTCGAGGCTCTGACCAAGGCCATCCGGCTGATCAACAACGGTGCCCGTTTCATCGCCACCAACCCCGACAACACCGGCCCCTCCCCCGAGGGCGCGCTTCCGGCGACCGGTTCCGTGGCCGCGTTGATCACCAAGGCGACCGGCAAGGAGCCGTACTTCATCGGCAAGCCCAACCCGCTGATGATGCGGACCGCGCTGAACACCATCGGCGCGCACTCGGAGACCAGCGCCATGATCGGCGACCGTATGGACACGGACGTCCTGGCCGGTCTGGAGGCCGGGATGGAAACCTTTCTCGTGCTCACCGGGCTGACGGCGAAGGGTGACATCGACCGCTATCCCTATCGGCCCACGAAGGTCGTGGACTCCATCGCGGACCTCGTGGACCGCGTCTGACCATCGCGCCGGTCGGCGGCGACGAGTACTGCGACCCCGGTCAACGGCGTCGCCTCGCCAGCAGGGTCGCGCCGCCGATGACGAGGAGGGCGATGGTCGCGGCGATCGCGATGCCGGGACGTGAACCGAGGCCGGTCCGGGCGAGTTCGTCGGAGAGGGAGAGCGGGGTGTCGCCGGTGCCGGGAGCAGTGGTGTGGCCCGGTTCGGTGTCGCCGGTGCCGGAAGCAGTGGTGTGGCCCGGTTCGGTGTCGATGGTGAAGCGGTAGTCGTTCGACTGTCCCACCCAGTCGCCGTCGTCGGCCTGGCGTTGGACGACGGCCGCATTGGCGGTGACGGCGTTGCGAGCGGTGTCCGACGTGAGGGCGAGGCGGATCTTCACGGTGAGGGTCTTGCCGGGTGCGACGGTGAAACCGGGGAAGCCGTCGTCGAAGGCTCCGACGAGTTCATCGGCGTCGGTCCTCTCGAAGCGGACGGGACGGGGGCGGTCGCCCTCGTAGAACTCCAGGCGGGGTTGGGCTGCGTCGAGTGCGTGGTGGTCGTCGACGAGGACGACTACGGGGTGGATGTCCGTGCGGGTGCGGGCGGTGGTGTTGGTGAGGTCCAGGTACCAGGTCCCGAAGCCGCCACCGGCCACGTAGGCGTCGGGGCCGCCGTGGATACGGGTGGTGATCGGGAAGCCGCTCTGGTCGGAGTCGGGGTCCGCGTGCGCGGGAGACACGGGCTGGAGGAGGAGGGCGGCTGCCGCCGCGAGACCGAGGGAAGCGGGAGTGGCCAGTCGCATGAACACATGACCATGGCGGACGGGGACGCTCAGACGGGACGCCATTCCGGTGTCTGCCCCGAACGGCCCCCGGAGACCGCCCGATCGGCCGATCACACCCCGCCATCAGCCGTCCGTCCTCCCGAACAGCGGGGCCAGCACGAGCTGGGCCGCTCCTTCGGCGACCTCGCCGGGCGCGGCGCGCACGGGGACCGCCTCCTCGCCCGTGCGCAGGGCGCGTTCGTCGAGGACGGTTTCGACGCCTCGTAGGAACGCGTCGGGGGCGGTGGCCACGGTACGGCCACCCAGCAGGACCAGGTCGATGTCGAGCAGGGCGACGAGGTTGCCGGCCGCGATACCGAGGACCCGGGCCGCCTCGCCCAGGTCGCCCCGGGCCACCGCCGCCAGGCACAGCGCCTCGACACAGCCGCGGTCACCGCAGTCGCAGGGCGGCCCGTCGAGCTGGACGACCTGGTGCCCGAACTCCCCGGCACCGGTCCGCGCCCCCCGGTGCACGGTCCCCTCGACGACGAGCCCTGCGCCGAGGCCCGTACCGAGATGGAGATAGGCGAACGACCCGCGTTCCCCCGCGACCGCGAGCCCGAGGGCGGCCGCGTTGGTGTCCTTGTCGACCACGACGGGCACACCCAGCCGCCGCGCGAGCGCGTCCCGCAGGGGGAAGCCGTCCCACTCGGGGATTCCGGTGACGCGATGCAGCACGCCCCGCATGTGGTCGAGGGGCCCCGGAAGGGCCACGCCGACACCGAGAAGGGCGGGGACGGCCCCCTCCCCGACACCGGAAAGCGGCGCCGCCCCCGGACCCGGAGCGGAGACCGAAGCCGGCGGGGCGACATGCGAACCGGTACCTGGAGCTGCGTCGGCCACGGCGCCGACGTGCGAGTCGGGGCCCGGGGCAGGGGCCACCGCAATACCGGCGTGCGAGTCGAGTCCCGGGGCCGAGGCCCCCGCAACCCCCGCAGTCGAACCAGCACCCGAAACCGCGTCCACCGCACCGCCGAAGAACGAACCAGAACCCGGCACGACACCCGCCGCAGTACCGGCATGCGAGTCACGCCCCAGAACCGAGGCCCCCGCAACCCCCGCAGACGAACCAGCACCCGAAACCGCGTCCACCGCACCGCCGAAGAACGAACCAGAACCCGGCACGACACCCGCCGCAGTACCGGCGGACGAACCCGTGCCCGGCACCGCAAGCGCCGCGGTGGATGAGCCCGTGCCCGGTGCGGCGGCCCCCGCTTCTCCTCCCCGCGCCCCCCTCACCAGCGCCTCCACCTCCCCCGCGACCGCCTCCACGACCGCCTCCGCCCCCGCACCCAGGTCCAGCGCGGCGCCCCGCTCCGCCACCACGCGCCCCGCCAGATCCACCAGCACCGCCCGCAGCGCGTCCCGGTCCAGATGGACGCCCACCGCGTGGCCGGCCTCCGGCACCAGTCGCAGGACCGTTCGCGGCTTGCCGCCCGTCGAGGCCCGGCGGCCCGCCTCGGTCGCGAGGCCCTCCTTCCGCAGCCGGGCGGTGATCTTGCTGACGGCCTGGGGGGTCAGCCCGGTCCGCTCGGCGAGTTCCAGTCGGCTGATTCCCTCGGTGCCCGCCCGTCGCAGCAGGTCGAGCACGAGCGCGGTGTTGTGGCTGCGCAGGGCCAGGAGGTTGACGCCGCCGTTCGTCCTGTTCACGCCTGCCATTGTCCGCCACACTTGCACTTTGGCAACACCGTTGCGAAAGTGGGAGGCATGACTGCTGCTGATCTCCGCGTGGGCCTCATCGGCTACGGCCTCGCGGGCTCCGTCTTCCACGCCCCGCTGATCGCCGCCACCGAGGGCCTCACCCTCGACACGGTGGTCACATCGAACCCCGAGCGGCAGGAACAGGCCCGCGCCGAGTTCCCGGAGGCACGTACCGTCGCGGGCGCCGACGAACTGTTCGCGCGCGCCGCCGACCTGGACCTGATCGTCGTCGCGTCCCCGAACAAGACGCACGTCCCGCTCGCCACCACCGCCCTGCAGGCGGGCCTTCCGGTCGTGGTCGACAAGCCGATCGCCGGCACGGCGGCCGAGGCACGCGAGCTCGCCGCCCTCGCGGAGGACCGCGGTCTGCTCCTCTCCGTCTTCCAGAACCGCCGCTGGGACAACGACTTCCTGACGCTCCGCAAGCTGCTCGACGACGGCGAACTGGGCGACGTATGGCGGTTCGAGTCCCGTTTCGAGCGGTGGCGGCCGCAGCCCAAGGGCGGCTGGCGCGAGTCCGGCGACCCCGCAGAGATCGGAGGTCTGCTCTACGACCTCGGCAGCCATGTCGTCGACCAGGCCCTCACCCTCTTCGGCCCCGCCGCCTCCGTGTACGCCGAGGCCGACATCCGCCGCCCGGGCGCCTCGATCGACGACGACACGTTCATCGCGATCACCCACGCGAGCGGCGTCCGCTCCCACCTCTACGTCTCCGCGACCACCGCCCAACTCGGCCCCCGTTTCCGGGTCCTGGGCTCGAAGGCGGGCTATGTGAAGTACGGCCTGGACACGCAGGAGGCGGCACTGCGGGAGGGCGAGCGGCCCGGCACGACGGCCGACTGGGGCCGGGAGCCCGAGTCGCTGTGGGGCCGGCTCGGCGCAGGAGAGTCCCCGCTGACGGGCGGCGGCAGCGCCGTACCGACCCTCTCCGGCGACTACCCCGCTTACTATGCGGCCGTGGCCAGGGCTCTCTCCGACGGCGGCACCAACCCGGTGCCCGCGCTGGAGGCGGCCGCCGCCCTCGACGTACTGGAGGCGGCGCGTCGTTCGGCCCATGACGGAGTGGTGGTGAAGCTGTGACGCACAACACCGAGCTGACCCCGAAGTTCCACCCGGAACTCACCCCGCCTCTGGAGGAGTTGGAGGCGCAGGAACGCCGTCTGGTCTTCCGGCAGTTCACCTACGAGGACGCGTGGGCGCTGGGTTCCCTGCTGGTGGAGATGGCCCGGGAGCGGCAGGCGCCGGTGGCCGTCGACATCCGCCGCGGCGGCCAGCAGCTCTTCCACGCGGCACTGCCGGGCTCCACCCCGGACAACGACGCGTGGATCGACCGCAAGCGCCGGGTCGTGGAGCGCTACAGCTCCGCCTCCTATCTGGTCGGCGCCCGCTTCCGCGCCAAGGGCAGCACCTTCGAGGAGTCCTCGCGCCTGGACCCCGACGAGTACGCGGCCCACGGCGGCTCCTTCCCGGTCTCGGTGGAGGGCGTGGGCGTCGTCGGCACGGTGACGGTGTCGGGGCTGCCCCAGCTCCAGGACCACCGTTTCGTCGTGGAGGCGCTGGAGGAGTTCCTGAGCAAGGGGCGGTAGTCGGCGGCCGGAATGACACCGGGCTCCGACTGGTTGGCACCTGCCATGAAGCAGAGCATCGGACAGTACGGCATCTGGAACGGCGGCGGTCTGCGCGGGGAGGAACCGTCCGGGCGGGGTGAACGCGCCGAGGCCGCCGCCGAGTTGGAGGAGCTCGGGTTCGGCGCGATCTGGCTGGGCGGCAGCAGTTCGGCCGCCCACGCCGCCCCGCTCCTTGAGGCGACGTCCCGGATTGTCATAGGCACCAGCATCCAGAGCATCTGGGACCACGAACCCGACACCGCCGCCGCGAGCTTCACCGACCTGAACAGCGCCCACCCCGGCCGCTTCGCCCTGGGCCTCGGCGTCAGCCACGCCAAGCTCGCGGACCGGTACCGCCGCCCGTACTCGGCCCTGGTCACCTATCTGGACGCCTTGGACAGGGCGGGAGTCCCGGCCGAGGCCCGGGTCCTGGCCGCCCTCGGCCCCAGGACCATCGAGCTCGCCCGGGACCGCGCGGCCGGCTCGATCCCGTACCTGATCACCGCGGACCAGACGGCCAGGTCCCGCGAACTCCTGGGCGAGGCACGTTTGTTGGCCCCGGAGCTGAAGGTCGTCCTGGAATCCGACCCGACGAAGGCGCGCACCCTGGCCCGCGACTACCTCGCCCTCTACCTCGGCTTCCCCAACTACACCAACAACTTCCTCCGCAACGGCTTCACCGAGGACGACCTCAAGAACGGCGGCAGCGACCGCCTGGTCGACGCGGTCTTCGCCTGGGGGGACGAAACGAAAATCCGCGCCCGCATCGACGACTTCATCAAGGCGGGCGCGAACCACGTGGCCCTCCAGGTGGTGGACGGCCAGCCGAGGGAGCACCTGCCGGTGAAGGCCTGGCGCAACCTCGCATCCCTACTGACGTGAGGCACGGCTTCCAGGGGCGCGGGGCTGTGTCGATCTGCGGCTCCGCCGCGGGGCGCGACAAGCCACAACGGACGCGCACCCGCCAACGCAACCGCAGCTCCCCGCCCCTCAGGCTCCCTTGAACTCCTGCCGCTGACGGCCGAGCCCCGAGATCTCCAGCTCCACCACATCCCCGGCCCGCAGGAACGGCTTCGGCTCAGGCGCCCCCAACGCCACCCCCGCCGGCGTACCCGTGTTGATCACATCCCCCGGGTACAGCGTCATGAACTGACTGACGTACCGCACGACTTCACCCACCGCAAAGATCTGCTCGGCGGTCGTGCCGTCCTGCTTCAACTCCCCGTTGACCCACAACTTCAAGGACAGGCTCTGCGGATCGGGAACCTCGTCCGCCGTCACCAGCCACGGCCCGAGGGGGTTGAACGTCTCGCAGTTCTTCCCCTTGTCCCACGTCCCGCCCCGCTCGATCTGGAACTCCCGCTCGGACACGTCATGCGCCACCGCATACCCGGCGACATGAGCGAGCCCCTCCTCGGCGGACGCCAGATACCGGGCCGTACGACCGATCACGACCGCCAGCTCGACCTCCCAGTCGGTCTTCACCGACCCCCGGGGCACCAGAACCGTGTCGTGAGGTCCGACCACCGTGTCCGCGGCCTTGAAGAAGATCACCGGCTCGGCGGGCGGCTCGGCCCCCGTCTCGCGCGCGTGGTCGTGGTAGTTGAGCCCGATGCAGACGATCTTCCC
This sequence comes from Streptomyces sp. NPDC019531, assembly GCF_044903305.1. Taxonomy (NCBI): domain Bacteria; kingdom Bacillati; phylum Actinomycetota; class Actinomycetes; order Kitasatosporales; family Streptomycetaceae; genus Streptomyces; species Streptomyces sp. NPDC019531. Next base: position 73,497 of record NZ_JBJDQL010000033.1, read on the forward strand.
GATCCGTGCGAGCGGCGGCCCGACCCGCTGTCCGGTGGCGTCCAGCGCCGGCAGCTCCCCGGCCTCCGCGGCCGCGCGGACCCGGCCGAGTGCCGCGTCGTCGGCGAGCAGCGTCCCGTCGATGTCGTCCACGACACCGGACAGGTCTCGCAGGACCCCGTCGGTGTCGAGCAGCGCGGGCGTCTCCGTTCCCGCCGTACCGACTCGCAGCAGCTTCATGATCACTATCTCCCTCGATCGCGGGCGTCCTCCGACGGGTGCAGCCATCGGATGACTGGTCGATCCTCCAAGCTGAGTGTCCGGTCCGCAATACCCGGTTCACGGACTGGACCGGTCAGCGGTAGAGGGCCGCCCTCTCGACCGCGGCCCACGTCGAACTGGTCACCACGTACAGGGCGGCCGCCAGGGGCACCACCGCCACGGTGAAGAGCGTGAAGAAGGACATGAACGGCATGAGCCTGCCGACCGCGCCGGCGCCCGGCACAGACGCCCCGTCACCCGTCGGCAGGACCGGATTCGCGGCCATCATCCGCTTCGTACGGCGGAAGTTGAAGGTGGCCACGGCGGCGACCACGACGAACAGCCCGACGTACACGAGCCCGGCCCCGCCGAACGCCCCGCCGTCACCGAGGGCGTCGGCCCAGCGCCCGCCGAGCGGCGCGGCGAACAGTTCGTGGCCGAGGAGTTCGTTAGCGCGACCGCCGATCGTCGTGTTGGAGAAGAGGTGGTACAGCAGGAAGAACGCGGGCAGCTGGAGCAGTCCGGGCAGACAGCCGGAGAGCGGCGACACCTTCTCCTCGGCGTGCAGCTCCAGCACCGCCTTCTGGAGCTTGTCGGGACTGTCCCTGTGCTTCTTCCGCAACTCGGCGATCCTCGGCTGAAGCCGGGTGCGGGCCTTCTGGCCCCGGGCGGCGGCGCGGGACAGGGGATGCACGAGCAGTCGTACGAAAGCGGTGAACAGGACGATCGCGGCGGCGGCCGCGGTGGCGCCGAAGAGCGGGTGGAGCAGGTCGGCGAGGTGTTGGACCAGGTCAGCGAAGACGGACATGGGTGAGCCCTCCGGGGGTCTCGTCGTGCCGGAAGTGATGAGAGGCGGCATGACGACCCGCGCGGGGGGCGCTGTGACAGAAGAGGTGAGCCCCTACGCGGTGGTCGTCCGGAGGGCGTGACCGGGCGCTCGGGGACGTGGGCGCCCCTTGGCGTCGGGGTCCCGCTGGGGCAGGAAGGCCGTACGGCGGGCGCGGTCGCGGATGGCCGTACGGACCCGGGTGGGCGGTACGGCGGGCGCGCAGCGCGAGGCGATCAGCGAGCAGGCGGCGAACGCGGAGCCGGCCGCGGCGGTCGCGGCGAGCGCGACGGCGGCGGAGAGGCTGCCGGTGTCGAGCAGGACGACGTCGAGGACGAGGAGCAGCAGCACGGCGACGGGGCGCACGGACGTCCAGCTGCGGATCACGACCACTCCCCCTCTCTCCACACGGTCCTCCCCCGGTTATACCTGATCGACCGCGACCGGCTGCAAGAGCCTGTTCGACCGGCACGACGGTGGCCCGGGAGCACTGAGACGCTCACCGCGACCGCGTCGACACCAACGTGCCCCACACCACCAGCCGGTACCGGGAGGTGTACTCCGGGGTGCAGGTGGTGAGGGTGATGTAGTAACCGGGGCTCGTGTAGCCGGAGTTCGGATGGAGCGTCGAGCGCGGTACGGCGCGGATCACACCCGAGTCGCGGGCCGAGGTCTGGCGGAGGGTCTTGTCCACGGCGTACGTGTAGACCGCGCTCCGTGTCTCCACCTGGATGGTGTCCTCGGGCGCGAGGCGGTTGATGTACCGGAAGGGTTCGCCGTGGGTGTTGCGATGCCCGGCGAGCGCGAAGTTCCCGGCCTGGCCCGGCTGCCCGGTGCCGGGGTAGTGGCCGACGTACCCCTTGTTGAGCACGCTCTGCTTGCCGACGCCCTCGGCGACGGGGACGCGGAGATGGAGGCGGGGGATGCTGAGGATGGCGTAGGCCTGGGACCAAGTGGGTTGCGAGCGGGTGTTGTCGGCGGTTCGGCCGGGCTCCGCCGGAGCCGATGAGGGCGCCGATGAGGGCGGGGTGGCCGTGGTCGGTTCGTCCCGGACCGCCGTGGTGGTGGTGTCGTCGCCACCCTGTCGCCACTGCCGCTCCAGCGCCTCGACCTTCCGCCGAGCGCCCTCCCGGGCCTCCCGGTTGGTCCACCACAGCTGATGGACGACGAGGAGCATGAGGACGACCCCGACGGTCACCAGGACCTCGCCGCCGGTCCACAGCGCGCGGCGGCGACGGGCGCGTCGGCGGCGGATGCCGTGGTGCACGATGCGGGGCCGCATGCGCCCGCACGATAGGGGCCGCGCCTTCAAGTCACCAGTGCCAGGCACCCTGGCAAGTCACCAATGTCAGGTACCCAGGCAAATCACCGGTGTCAGGTACCCAGGCAAATCACCGCTGTCAGGCACCCAGGTCACCGCCGCGGGGCATCGCACGTCCGAGATACCGAACTTCCTTCACTGGTTTTAGAAAGGGATGTCAGAACTCTCGACAACCCCACTGGCCACATCCGATGCTTCGTCGTGGCATGAACGGGACAGGCCACGGCACGGGCCGGAGGTCCGCGTCGCCCCATCGGAGTTCGGAGTAGCAATGATCCGACGCAGAACGCTGCTGACAGCCGCAGGAGGCACCCTCCTCGGCAGCGCCCTGGCCACCGGCACCGCCCGGGCCGACGCCACGATCGCCGTCAGCCCGGGGACCTCGTACGGCACCTGGGAGGGCTGGGGCACCTCCCTGGCCTGGTGGGCCAACGTGTTCGGCGCCCGGGACGACTTCGCGGACATCTTCTTCACCACCAAGTCGACGTCCTACAACGGCACTTCGCTCCCCGGCCTCGGCCTGAACATCGCCCGCTACAACCTGGGCGCGTGCAGCTGGAACACCGTGAACGGCGAGTCGATGGTCGCCTCGGCCAACATCCCCGCCTTCAAGCAGATCGAGGGCTACTGGCAGGACTGGAACAACGAGGACCCGACGTCCGCGGCCTGGGACTGGACGGCGGACGCGAACCAGCGGGCGATGCTGGTGAAGGCGACGTCGAGGGGCGCGACGTCGGAGCTCTTCGCCAACTCCCCGATGTGGTGGATGTGCAGCAACCACAACCCGTCGGGCGCCTCGGGCGGCGGCAACAACCTCCAGACCTGGAACTACCGCCAGCACGCGTCGCATCTGGCCGCGACCGCCCTGTACGCCAAGAACCACTGGGGCGTGAACTTCGCGACCGTGGACCCCTTCAACGAGCCCTCGTCGTCCTGGTGGACGGCGACCGGCACACAGGAGGGCTGCCACATGGACTCGACGGTCCAGGCGGCCGTACTGCCGTACCTGCGCAGCGAGTTGGACGGCCGGGGCCTGACCGGCGTGAAGATCTCGGCCTCGGACGAGACGAGTTACGACCTCGCCCGCACCACCTGGAACTCCTTCAGTTCCACGACGAAGGGGTACGTCAACCAGGTCAACGTGCACGGCTACCAGGGCTCGGGCGGCCGCAGGGACCTCCTCTACACGGACGTGGTGACCACGGCCGGCAAGAAGCTGTGGAACTCCGAGACCGGCGACAGCGACGGCACCGGCTACACCTTGGCCTTCAACCTCCTCTACGACTTCCGCTGGCTGCACCCCACGGCCTGGGTCTACTGGCAGGTCATGGACCCGTCGACGGGCTGGGCGATGATCGCGTACGACGCCTCGACCCTCCAGCCGACGACGATTCAGACGAAGTACTACGTCATGGCCCAGTTCGCCCGGCACATCCGCCCCGGCATGAAGATCCTCGACACGGGTGTGAGCTACGCCACGGCGGCCTACGACGCCTCGGCCAAGCGCCTGGTCATCGTGGCCCTGAACACCGCGACCTCGGCCCAGACCCTGACCTTCGACCTGTCCGGCTTCACCACGGTGACCGGCGGCTCGGGCGGCCTGGTCCCGCGCTGGAACACGGTGACGACGGGCGGCGACAAGTACGCGTCGTACTCGAACACGTACCTGAGCGGGAAGACGGTGGCGGTGCCGTTCGCGGCGAAGGCGGTGCAGACGCTGCAGATCGACGGCGTGACGATCTGAGGAGGCGGGTGCGGGCCCGGGGCCGGGGGATTCCGTCAACCGGCCCCTGGCCTGCACCTCCCTCTCCTTTGTCACTGATCGGCAGTACGGTGTCCCCCATGCGCCCCGACACGCCTGCCGAGAACGTCGACCACAACGCCGAAGCGGCGCGCCTGGAGCGGACCGCCGACCGGTACCCCGAGGACGCCGAAGCCCTGCTCCTGCAGGCCGCGGCCCATCTGGAACTGGCCGGCGACCGCCCCGCCGCGTCCACCCTCTACGACCGCCTGCTGGCCGCACAGGACGGCTTGGAGAACCCGCTTCTCGTCCGCGCCCTGAAGGCCTCCAACCTCTGGGAGTACGGCCACGAGGCCGAGGCCCGCGCGATCATCGACGGCGTCCGCGCGGCGGCCCCCCGGGACCCGGCCCCCTGGGTGATCGTGGCGGAGGCCCTGGAGTCCCACGACGAGCTGGAGCAGGCGCACGAGACGTTCACGCAGGGCGCCAGGGTGCTCCTGACGGACGTGGCGGAGCCCCCGTACTCCACGCATCCACTGCTTTTCGGCCGCCACCGCGTCCGCCGGATGCTGGGCGTGGCCCACGACGACTGGGACGTCCTGGCGGACACTCTCCACTCCTCCCCGATCTCCCTGGACGAGCTGCACGACCCGAAGCGCGTGTGGTCGCTGGGCTCGGAGAACCCGGCGGAGCTGGAGGCGGAGATCTCCCGCCTGCGCGCGGAACTGGGCACCTTCCGGGAGGCGCTGTCCCGCCCGTTCCCGGTGGCGGTGCTGCACTGGCCCGCTTCCGAACTGACGGAACTGGTGACCGGATATCCCTCCCTGTCCTCGGAGTACCCCTCCCACGAGGAGCACCTGGCGACGATAGAGGCGTCACTTCGGGAACTGTCGTCCTCGGGCACCCCCAACCTGGGGATTGTCACCGGGACGGTCCCGTCGTACGAGGCGTTCGCGGCGTCGGAGGGCTCGTCCCCGGCGGACACGACCCTGCTCCCCCAGTACGCGACGACGCTGGCGGCGCGGGGGCGGGCCGTGGAGTGGCCGCCGCAGCGGGGGACGGCGTGCTGGTGCGGGTCGGGGCGGATGTACGGGGAGTGCCACGGGGAGTGAAGGGTGATCGCCGCAGGCGACGCGCAGCGCCCCGGTCCTCGCCGGTCCGGCGCGTGCCTACGGCGTTCGGCGCCACGCTCCCGACAGGTGCCGGGTGACGACGGCGCTGAGCGTGCGCACACCTCGCGTCGAGCCGGGGTCGATGCCCGTGAGATCGCGGGCCCGGCGCAGGCGGTAGTCCAGGGTGCGGGTGTGGACGTTGAGCGCGGTCGCCGTGGCACCGCGGTGCATGTCGTGGCGGTAGTACGCGTCGAGGGTGACGAGGAGGTCGGGGCCGGTCTCCAGGCGACGGGCCACCGTGCGGAGCCAGTCGTCGACGAGCGGCACGTCCGCGGCGGCCAGTTCGACGAACACGTCCGCGAGGGTGTGCGGCCGCAGCCGGGCCGACGCCCGGCGCAGCGGGGCTGCCCGGCTGATCCGCCGGGCTCGGTCCAGGGCGTCGGCCAGCTCCGCCAGCGGTGCGGTGGCCGTGCCGACGGCGCAGGAGCGGCCGAGGGCGTGGGCGAAGTCCCGTACGAGATCCGGCAGGTGGTCGGGGGTGAGGTCGGGCAGGAGGTCGGGAACAAGGTGCGGCGGTGCGTCCCCCGCTGCCACGGCGCCGGAGAACAGGGGAAGCAGGGCGACCAGCTCACCGCTCCCGTCGCCGCCTTCCGGTCCCCACATCACCGGCGCGCGGTGACTCTTCACCAGCGCCCCGATCTCACTTTCCAGGAAACGATCGACGGTGGGCCGGTCCGGAATCCGGAAGACCGCCACCGCATAGTGATCCGGCAGTTCCATGTCGACGGCCTCGGCGAGTTCTGCCGAAATCGGATCCCCATTCAGCAATGACCGGGTCAGCAGGGCGATCTGCTCTGTGTACGGAATTCGGCGGCGCAGTACGCGCACGAATCCCTGGCGGTAGGCACCGATGCCCCGTTCGCCCTGCGGGGCGAACCAGGCCATCATGCGCATGAGTTCGTCGACACCGCCGCCGCGCTGGGCCTCGGTCGCCTCGTTGATCTCACGCAGCATGAGCTCGGTGTGCACGCGCAGCACCCTCTGCCGCGCGTCGAGCGACATCCCGGCACGCGCCCTCAGCTCCCCCATCGACGCGATGCAGTCGAGATCGTCTCCGCTCAACTCGGTGTTGTCCGGTGACAGTTCGACGGTACGGCGCCGGAACCACAGTGCGTGCTCCAGCGCCTCGGCCCGGGCCCGAGGGTCCTTGTCCAGGAACCCGAACTCCGGGATCTCACGTGTGTATGTCTCGACCTCACGGCGGGCGTTGGTCGACGCCTGCCGGGCCAGCTCGGCGAAGAGGCTCCCCATGACCGTGAGCATGTCATTCAGGACGAACAGCGCGACAGACGAGATCCGGACGGCGTTCATCACTCCTCACAAAGCGATGGTGGGTATATCGGCAGGGCTTTTGTGACAGTGCGCAAAATTCTCGGATCGGTGCGTTCTCATCACCTCACCCACTTGTGGAGGAGCTGTGAAACAGCCTTAATGAGAGCCGCATACACGCCCATGGGGGAAAACAGCCGGAATCATTCCGGCGCGGCTTCGGCATGACTGCCGTAATCAGCAGGGGCGTAGTAGGCCAATTCTCAGCCAGGCGCCTCGCAGGGCGCCCACCCAAACGGGAGGGAAACCACGATGAAAGCAGGCACGAGAAAGAGAATCATGGCGGCGGTCGCGGTCATGGTCACGTCGACGGCACTCATGCTCGGCACCCCGGGCACCGGCGCGGCCGCACCTGCCGCCACCCCCAGCCTGCGCGCGTTCGGGATCAGCGGCGACGGCACCCTGATGGCCACGTTCACGACCGACCGGCCACAGGTCCTCGACTGGGTCAGGGCCGTCACCGGCCTCAGCGGCGACACGGGCCTGATCGGGATCGACTTCCGGGTACAGGACGGCCTGATGTACGGCGTCGGCAACAAGGGCGGCATCTACACGATCAAGATCCCGACGGGCACCATGGACGTCGTGGTCACCAAGGTGTCCCAGCTCCAATACGCCCTGAACGGCACCAACTTCGGCGTCGACTTCAACCCGGCGGCCGACCGCCTGCGTGTGGTCAGCGACAACGGCCAGAACCTGCGGCACAACCTGAACGACCACACGACCATCCAGGACCTGAACCTCACCACCCCGCCGACCGAGGGCACGACCAAGGGCGTCTCGGCCGCCGCCTACACGAACAACGACCTCGACGCGACCACCGTGACCACACTGGTCGACATCAACACGACCAGCGACCAGGTCGTCCTCCAGTCCCCGGCGAACAACGGCACGCTCGCCCCGACCGGCGCCCTGGGCATCGACGCCGGCCTCAACGCCGGCATGGACATCTACAGCACCCTGTCCGCCGGAAAAACGATCGACAACGCCGCCTTCGCCACCCTCACCCCCTACGGCGCCGGCACCCCGTCCCTGTACAGCATCAACATCTTCACCGGCCAGGCCACCGCCATCGGCCAGTTCCCCCTGAACATCACGGACTTGGCCATCTCGCTCACGGGGTACTGATCCCCGACGGTTCGGAGGGGGCGAGGACAATGTCCCTCGCCCCCTTTGGCGAGGCCGGAATCGGTGGCACCGGTGTCGTTCCAGCCGTCGTAGAGGGTGTGTTGCCGGACCGCCCGGCACCTTCGGCGTTACCGGCGGTTGCCGGACTCGCCCACCTCGGCCATGGACGACGGCTTGAAAACGATCACTTTTCGGCACAAGGGCTTCGTTTGTCAGTGACTGCTGTTAGAACAGATCCACATCGGCACGAGGGAACGAGGGAGCGGTCGTGGCGGAATCGGGTGACCTCAAGGCTGGCGTCCACGAACGGCTTGTCACTCAGGAGCTGCACGATCAGATACAGGGACTCGAAGCGGCGGGCTGGAAGGCCATCGACGCGGAGGTCAGCGCAGAGTCCACCGCGCACGTGCTGGCCAGGCACATTGGCGAAACGATCGGCCGTCGGTTGGCTGAGCTGCCGCAGAAGGAGCAGGTGGCCTTCGCCAACCAGATCATGCAATCGCTGCCCGGCAGCGCGCCCGAACTGGATGAGGTCGGGCGCAACAGCACCATCGTCGACGGCCCCCGACAGTTGCTCGCCCTCGCGGAGCAGGAAGCCCCGGGCGTCTACGCGATCCGCCCGCTGACACCCCTCTCTGAAACCGCGTTGATCACCAACGCCCCGGACGACCCCAATCTCGGTGCGGAGCTGCGGGCGGAGCTGGCCACAGCCGACCGCATCGACCTGCTGTGCGCGTTCGTCAAGTGGTATGGCATCCGCGTCCTGGAGAACTCGCTCCGTGAAGCCGCCCATCGTGGCGTGCCCATTCGCGTCATCACTACGACGTACATGGGCGCCACCGACCGGCATGCCCTCGACCGACTTGTCCGAGACTTCGGCGCCGAAGTAAAGGTCAACTACGAGACCCGCTCGACTCGTCTACACGCCAAGGCCTGGCTGTTCCGCCGCAACAGCGGCTTCGATACCGCGTACGTAGGCAGCTCCAACCTCTCGAAGGCCGCACTCCTCGATGGCCTGGAGTGGAATGTACGTCTGTCATCCGTGGCGACACCGGCGGTGTTGAACAAGTTCGAGGCCAGCTTTGACTCCTACTGGAACGACATCGCTTTCGAGGCCTACGAACCAGATCGCGACGCCCTCAAGTTGGATGAAGCTCTGGGCGTGGCTGGCAGTTCGACAGCTCCCCAGGACTCAAAGATCAGCCTCTCAGGCCTTGAGGTTCGGCCGTACCCGCACCAGGCCGACATGTTGGAGCGGCTGCGCGTCGAGCGTGAGGTCCGCGGTCACCATCACAATCTCTTGGTCGCCGCGACCGGGACGGGCAAGACCGTCATGGCCGCTCTTGACTACCGCAATCTGCACAAGCAGTGGGGCGGCAAGAAGTACCCACGACTGCTCTTCGTGGCCCACCGCAAAGAAATCCTGAAGCAGTCGCTGCGTAAGTACCGTGAAGTGCTCGATGATGCGTCCTTCGGGGAAACGCTCTTCAGCGGTGAACTACCGCGCGACTGGCAGCACGTCTTCGCCAGCGTCCAATCGCTTACCGACCAGCGACTCGACCAGTTCAACCCAGAACACTTCGACATCATCGTCGTCGACGAGTTCCATCACGCTACGGCTACCACGTACCGCCGCGTCCTCAACCACTTCAAGCCGAAGCAGCTCCTCGGTCTGACCGCCACCCCTGAGCGCGCCGACGGCCTCAACGTCCAGGACGAGTTCTTCGAAGGCAGGATCGCCGCCGAGATGCGGCTATGGGAGGCGCTCGATAACGACCTTCTCTGCCCGTTCCACTACTTCGGAGTGCCTGACGGTACGGACCTGACCCGCCTCAACTGGCGTTCAGGAACGTATGACCAGAGCCAACTCGGCGACTTGTTCTCAGCCGACCATGCTCGGGCCCGCATCGTCCTCAAGCAGGTGAGAGACAAAGTATCGGACCCTACGAGCATGCGAGCGCTCGGGTTCTGCGTCACCAGGAAGCACGCCCACTTCATGGCGAAGTGCTTCCAGGAAGCGGGGCTCAAGGCTGCGGCCTTGGACAGCGAGTCGAAGCCCGAAACCCGTGACCGGATCCTCGCTGAACTCAAAGCCGGTGAGATCCAGATCATCTTCTCCGTGGACCTGTTCAACGAGGGCTTGGACATCCCCGACGTCGATACGCTGCTACTTCTCCGTCCGACGAATAGCGCCACCGTCTTCCTTCAGCAACTTGGCCGAGGCCTGCGCCGCACGCCGGACAAGCCCGTGCTCACTGTGCTGGACTTCATCGGCCAGCATCGCGCCGAGTTCCGGTTCGAGGAGCAGTTCCGCGCCATGACAAACCTGTCGCGCAACCGACTTCTTGAACATGCCGAGCACGACTTCCCGCTACTGCCGTCTGGCTGCCAGATCATCCTTGAAGGCAAGTCCAAGGACCTTGTGCTGGACAACATCCGCGCCCAGATCAAGGCAACCGTTCAGACTCTCGCCAAAGAGGTCAGGGCCTTCGGTACACCCCTGCTCGCGGACTATCTCAGGGAGAGCCGCCGCGAAATCAAGGAGTTGTACAAGTCGAGCAACTCGTGGACGTCCGTTCTGCGGCGGTCTGGCCTGGCCGACCTACCTGAACAGGACGGCGAAGAGGACCTGTTGAAGCGCGTACACGCGTTCCTGCACGTCGACGACCTTGAGCGCGCTGAGGCATATACCCGACTGCTGAGCGATGACGCCCCGGCGTACGAGGCTCTGGACCCGCGGCACAAGACGTACGCGCGGATGCTCTTCTTTAACCTCTGGGACAAGGCCGGTGGCTTCAGCTCCTATGCGCAAGGACTTGAATCTCTTCGCGAGCAGCGAGCACTCCGTAGTGAACTGCGACAGGTCCTCGACCACGTGATGGGCCAGGCCGACCACTTCCCCATTGCCCTGGAAGGCCCACACGCGCACATCCCTCTGAAGATCCACAGCGCATATAACCGCTCGGAGATCCTGGCTGCACTTGGCGTCGCTCGCCTCAACGGGCAGATGCCTGGCTCCTTCGCACAGGGCGTCCTGTGGGACCAGTCGATCCAGACGGATGCGCTACTGATCACTCTGGAGAAGAACGAGAAGGACTTCTCCCCCACAGTCAGGTACAAGGACTACGCGTTGAGCCCTTCCCTCTTCCACTGGGAGTCGCAGAGCACCACCGCAGAGACCTCGCCCACAGGCCTGCGCTACCAAGAGCATGTCCAACGCGGCAGCCATGTGCTGCTGTTCATGCGGCGCTATAAGGACACTGACATCGGCAAAGCCCAACCGTGGATGCTCCTCGGTCCGGCGAGCTATGTACGGCACGAGGGCAGCAAGCCCATGGCCATCACCTGGCAACTGCATCATGAGTTGCCCGCGGATGTGTGGTCCTACTCGGCCATCGCCGCGGGTTAGCGAACTCTGCAACCTGCAACGCGTTAGCTGACCGGCTGACGTGGGTCACGAATGATCTCGCCAGCGCGCTGGAGGAAGGTTGCGTGCGCTTGCACCATCTCACCCCTAGCCCGCTCAAAACTGGACCAATCCACGCTGGCGCTTGGGGAGCTCACACTCTCGATATGCAGCAAGGCGCGCACGGCCGCTACCGACTTGCCGGTGATCGCATAGGCCCGAGAATTTGCCTCACTTGGCCCCCATAGCGCCAATTGACTTGTTTTGGCTTGCAGTTCGAGGGCGCGCTCTCGCATCTCACGCCCTGTGGGTTCATCCAGTCCAGCCCCACTTCGCACCTCAGGTGCGATACGGGCAAGCACCTCATCGAGGGCGGCATAAGCCGCAAGGAGGGCAGCAAAGGACTGATGTCGCTGGCTACGCACCCACTGCCAATGCTCCGCTGCCGCCTGACCGTGCACTTGCGTGAGCGCCGCCTCAACCGCCTTACGCCCGCCGGCTTCTGCCCCGCCTTTGGCATACCTGCCAGCGATCACAGCCCCGATGACCGCTGCCGCGAAAGCGATAACACCCGAGATGACCGTCCCCGTAGCATCACTCATCACACCATCCTCGCTTGCGCCCAGCGCGACCACAACGCCCTTCCAGGCGGTCTGCGTCACTCCCTGCACTCCGTGAGCACTGAAGCTATTAATCTCTACCCATGACAACGCCCCCAACCGGGTTTCAACCCGGTGACGTCCTCACACGTGCAGACATTCATCCCGTACTTGGCGGCAGCGGCTACGCCGGAATCTGTCCAGCGAAGGAGAAGAGGAACGTCCTCCTGTTCTCCGACAGCAAGATTGGCGAGCGTTACGGATATCGCGACGGATGGCTCGCCGAGGATGACGACATAGGCCCCATATTCACCTATACCGGAGTCGGCAAGCAAGGAGATCAGACCATCAGTGGCGGCAATTCTTCAATCCTGGAAGCCGCCAACAAGGGTCGCACCCTGCACTTATTCATCGCCGTGGGCAAGGTTCCAGGAAGTGACAGGCGAACACACAAATATATAGGGCAGTTCAAGGTCGACGAACGCAATGCATTCGAAATACGGGAAGCCAGAGATGAATTAGGGCAGAACCGGAACGTAATTGTCTTCCGACTGCGCCCTATCGGCCCTCACATCCGCGAGCCTTCTGACACACTTCAACCAGCGCCCCAGTCCAGGTTTCGACTCCACCGGACCGCAGGCCGCATCGCCCGGGCGTACCGACGCCAGAGGCGTCAGCAGCATCCAACCGGCGCCGCCCAGATAAGCGCGGCCGCGCGTGATGACCTGGCAGACGCCTTCGAGGAGCGCGAGACCGCAGCCGGGGAAAACATCGTTCAATTAGAGCTGTCGATGCGGAACTCGACATCTCAACTTGTATTCGACCTCTACAACCAGACGAACAACACACTGTACGAGCCGACAAGCAGCGCAGCAAACGAGTCGATCACTCAGGCTCTAGCTCAACTCCTCCACGCGCGCCGCTACTTGAGAAGTCTCAGCCGCCATCAGCCTCTCCACCTAATGGTGCTCGCACCGACACTCCCTCGCGAAGATCTCCGCGGCCTGCTCGCTGAACATGGCATCGGCCTCGTGTATCGCAACGACAGCGGCGGTTTCTCCGAGTTCGAAGCGAGCACCACAACCGTGAGCGGCCTCCCGCAGGGCCTCCGCTGCGCGGATTGCCCTGCGCTTGCATCCTGAGCTGCAGCCCACAAACCTCTGCCCTCGCGAGTATGTCGGTGGATTGCCGTCGCATCATTCAGGCGACGGCAATCCACGAGTGGCCATGACAGCTACTCGACCTCCGCCTCGAAGCGGATCTGCGCGCGGTCAAGAGCCTCGCCGGAATCGCGCCCATGCACCCTCAGCCAGTGCAAGACGTCAACAATCACATCGATCGCCGCTTCCTCGACCACCGCCACCGCCGCAGCTCCCGCCGGCCACAAGCGCTCCGGCTCGCAGCCGTAGCTGCTCAGCAAGGCCTCCATTCGATTGACCCGAGCACCCCCGGAGTGCCCCTGAGCTGAAGGCAACCCTGTCGAGAGCTCACACCATGTCACCTTCCGGTCGGCCTGGAGCTGAACGCCCCAGCGATCGGCAACGGCGCTGACCAGCGCCATTCCTCTGCCGGACTCGGCATCCGGAGTGGCGTCAAGGAGCACCGGCAGGGCCCGGCGGTCAGGATCGTGAACCTCGATCCGTACACGAGTTCCACTCATAGACACGACGAGCGTGGCGGGTGTGCCAGTGCCCACGTGATTGATGACGTTCGACACGAGTTCACTGATACAGAGCTGAGCAGCGTCGATGAGACCGTGAAGACCCCAGAGCCCCAAGTGAAGTCGCATGATCCGCCGCAGCGCCGCGACCTCCTGCGGTTCTGCAGTGAAGGGAAGCTTCCAAGGCTTCCTTGAGACGCCTGCGATGCAGTCCATCCACCAACACCTCTACCTTCAAGTCGAGTTGCCGGGTGCGTCCACCCACATACAGAGAGTTGCATTGCAACTCTCAAAATGGAACTCTCATATGGAGCTTCTGGTGGTGCGTCTACACGGCGAGCGCCCCCGGCGCGCGCCACCTTGCCGTCCTCTTGGGACAACCAGGACGATCTGCTAGGTCGACAAGAAGGGCGATTGGAATGGCAGTTGGACCCACAACACGAAGGCGCCAACTGGGCGCCGACCTCCGCCGCCTCCGCGAGCGGAAGGGGTTGACCCTCGAAGAGGCAGGCACACGCGTCGGGATCTCAAAAGCCACCCTGAGCCGCTACGAAACGAAGGAGGGGACAGTCAAGTGGCCCGCTGTCGATGCCCTTTGCCGTGAGTACAGCGCCTCGGACGAGGAACGTCTCGCCCTCGTGGAGCTCGCGAAGGGTGCCAGGATCCAGGGCTGGTGGCGCTCGCTCGCCGACCCCATCCCAGAGTCCATGAACCTCATGCTCACACTTGAAGACGAGGTCGTGCGCGAAGACCACTACGCCTGCATGTACATCCCCGGCCTACTGCAGACACGCGCCTACGCGGAGGCGGTTCACCGGGCTTCGGAGGTGCAGTGCCCAGAGCGCGAGGTTCAGCACATGGTCGACATTCGCATGAAGAGGCAGGAACTGCTTGAGCGGGATGAACCACCGCATCTCTGGTGCGTGATCGACGAAGCAGCGCTCCGACGCCAGGTAGGAGGGCAGGAGATCATGCGGGACCAACTCCGACATCTCCTCACCATGACGCAACTCCCGCATGTCACGGCCCAGGTACTCCCCTTCTCATCGGGTGCACACGCAGCCGCCGTTGGCAGCTTCGCTGTCTTGCGAGGACCGTCTCCCGAACTGGACGTGGTGTACGTAGACCTGCTCGGCGGTGGCCTCTTCATGGAGAAGCGGCCAGAACTGGAGCGTTATAGATTGGCGTTCGAGTACCTCAGCGCACAGGCGCTCGATCTTGAGTCCTCTGCGGCGGTCATCCGTCGTATAAGCAAGGAGCTTTGATGGCAGCGGCACCGACGCTCCAGTGGTTCAAGTCCTCCTACAGCGGAGGCAGCGGAACCGAGTGTGTGGAGGCCGCCTTCGCTCAGCCTGAGGTGCTCGTCCGCGATTCCAAGACACCCGAGCGCCCATACCTCTCCGTGTCTGCGTCGGCGTGGGCGGGCTTCCTCTGCGGGATCTCTCGATCCCAAAGCAAACTGATCACCTGATGGCAGCTTCCGTCATCCCTGATAGCCGCATGCCTCAAGTACGAGCATGGCTGTCACGACAGTGCCTCGATCGCCTTGAGAATCAACGCCCGAGCATCCGGACCGTAGACAGCCATCCCCCGCAACTGCTCGAACGCCTTCAGGTACAACGCGATTTCGGAGGGCTGAGTGATCCGGACCTGGGCCGAAACGAGTTCAACGGACACCAGCTTGTCGTCGTAGACGTGAAACGTCTCCCGGGGCCACTGGGTTCGCCCCTTGGTCGTCGACGGGATGATGCCGAGCGACACCTGAGGCAGTGCCCCCGCCGTGAGGAGGTAGCCGAGTTGTGCGGCCATGGCATCCTCGTCGGCGACGCGGTAGTGCAGCGCTGACTCCTCTACGACCAGGACGAACCGATGGCCTGGTTCGTGGATCACACGGGAACGATCCACTCGTGCTCGGGCGGCCTCGGCGGAGTCGTCGAGGGGAAGTTCGCGGAAGGCGGCGCTGATGCCCAGTACGCCGGCGGCATAGCCCTCTGTCTGGAGCAGACCGGGGATCAGAGACGAGGAATAGACGCGGAACAGTTGGGTCTCGTGGAAGAACTGGACGGCGCTGTCCTGCAACTGCTTCAGGCCGCTGCGAACACGATGGCGCCACTCGCTGTACATGGACTCTGCGTGCAGTGACTGGGCGACCAGATCGTCGCCTTGTTCCGCGGCACCGCAAGCGGCGGCCCACGCTCGGAGATCCCTGGTCGACGGTGCCGTGCGGGCGTTTTCGATGCGCGAGGTCTTGGCGTGGTGCCAACCGCATCGGTCGGCCAGCTCTGTGACCGTCAACCCCGCCTCCTTTCGGAGGTCGCGTAGCCGCCGGGCGACGACTTCGCGCGCGGCCTGGGCCGACGAGGACGGGGATATGGGCATGAGCTGGCCTGTCCGGTGCGTGCTGTCAGTGGATCTCGTACTCGTGATGCGGGATGCCTTGCTCCCAAACGGCTTCGAAAGCGTCGGCGCAGAGTTTCGCCACTCCGGGGGCGTCGTCCCACACCTCTCCACCGAGCGATGAGCCGGCGCCGGAGAAGTGGTTCCAGCGGACGATCTGGTCGTCGAACAGCCAGAAGTCATTGCCGGGCAGCGCGATGGCGGAGGCGCGGCGTCGAGGCAGCCAACGGACTTGTTCACCGGCAGCGACATTGGTGAACGTGCCGTCGTACAGGAAGCGGGTGTACTCGGTCACGGGCTCGGACACAATGCGAGCCCGTCGTATGACGACCCCTCGGTTCACCGTCTTCTCAACGAGATCGAGCCAAGGGCGCCACCAAGAAGCCCGGTCATCCGGGTCGGGACGGTACCCGCTGCGCCAGTCGGCGAACGGACCCTTCTCGTAGTCGACGGCGTATGCATCGCGCATCTCCAAGTGGACTGCGGCGCGCGTGCACCCGGCGAGTAGGTCAGAGAATGCCGTCGGCACGTTCGATGGCATCACATGCCTCCCTGATCATGGGCACCATCCTGGCAGGGATACGGATCACGGCTTCATTCTCCGGGATGCCCTTGGCGTGCCCCGGCACCTCGAACGCGGCGCATTCTGCTTCCAGGTCCGCTCCGGGCTTCCAACCCTGGAGGACCAGTTCCTCGTTCTTCTCGTCCACCCAGATGGTCGGGCTCTCGTGGTCCCCGGTGTTCGGATCGATCCCGATGAACAGCAGCGGCATGGCGGCCTCCGTCATGAGTTGTGCAGCTGTGTGCATCACATTCGTAGCGCCAGTGCCTCACGTCAAGTGGGTCTTTCCGCTGAAGTCACCCATGAACGTGGGCAGTTGCACATAGATGCACATCAGTGGAGCGGGCGCGCATCACGTCTCTAATGTCATCGCCGACGGACTGGCGACCCCCACGGAGGCCGGGGATGGAGAAGCACGTACTCGACAGGCTGATCGCCGAGTGGCTCGCCCGAGCCCATCCCGTGCCCGCTCAGGTACTCCTGGAGTGGTCCGAGCACGGGGTGGCACTGCTCCCTCTCGGCCGAAGCTTCGCAGCCGTACGGCTCACCGAGGCACTGGTGAACGGCGCTCTGCGCCCAGACGCCCCTGATCTGGTGGCCAAGGCTCTGGCTGAACGACTGGACGGCCCCGTGATCCACGACTACCGAACCGCGGGACCGACGTATTACGCCCTCATCCAGTGGCACGCCGGACTGGTCTGGGACTACAGCGAGACAGCACCGTGCCTGCAGAGCGACACGTATCTGGGAGTTCCGCGGATCGGTCGTCGAGAACCGCCGGGCACCTACTGGGTCGTCCCGCCTCGATACGAGGGCGATCTGTGCAGGCCCCAGGCTGTAAGGGATCTGATCGACGCGGGCCATCAGCGAGTCGGCGAGAACACGTCAGCCTGACTCGCTGCCGTTGGTCGATTCTGGGGGCATCCTCCGCTACTCCCCCACTCAATGAACTTCCGCCCGGCATGGGTGGTGGCGGTCAGTGCTGACCGTGGCAGGTAAGCAGGAAGGTGCAGCAATGCTGAACGGAAGCGATCTGTACGAGCTGGACATCGACGGCGCCTCCTTCGTGAAGGCGTGCGGAGGGCCCTGCACCGAAGGGTGCGTGACGCTGGCCCGGATCGGTGACGACGCCTGGGCCCTGGGCGACAGCAAGGTGCCGGACGCGGTGCCGTTGCGGTTCACCACCGAGGAGTTGGACTCGGCCGGCATCGACCCGGCGAGGTTCGGGATGTCCGTCTGACCATCCCTCCTCCCCTACCGGTCCCGGCTCCCGGACTGAACCGGGACCGGCTCTCCTCGATCCACGACGCCTGACGGGGACACCTGTGCATCATCACGGCTTTCTGTGGTCCGGTCCGAAGGCCCGCTTCGACGACGAAGCCCTACGGCGTCCACCGCATCCTGAGCCTCCTCCCGCCGGAAGCAGGCCGGAGTTGATCCAGCGCTATCGAGAGGCGTCCGCGGAATTCGCGGCAACGGACCTCCCTCCGCTGGAGACCGCGTACTGGCTGGTCAAGCCTCGATCGTTGGTTCGCGGCACGTGGGACGACCCCAAGGAAGCGGCTGCCTGGCTCGCGGAGCAACTGGGCGACCACGCCCCGCGGTTCGCCTCCGGGTGGGACCGCGACGCCACCCATCTCACGTTCCTGGCCGACTCGGCCTTCGTAAGGCTGAACCTGGGTGCGGATGTCTCCCTCGGCTTCTACCTTGAGCGACCTTCCTACCTGTCCCTCGCAGTGGTGACGTGCTCCCCGAACCGGTCAAGGGCTGACCTCGCGTGTCCCAGTCGATAGCCAGCCCTTCCTCGGTGCGGAGGACGTGCCTCAGTGACGGCCGCGGAATGTGCCCAACCAGCCCTTGGCCTGGGCCCGGCGACGGGGGGCGGCTGCGGCCCGCCGTGTCTGTTCGGCCGTATGGCGCCCTTGAGGACTCCTTACGAACTGCTCAATACGTTCCATCAGCGCGGCATATGGCTCCCTCCCTCGCTTACGGAGAAGAGCGATCCCTCACGCCACAGATTCCTGGAGGGCTTCCCTGAAGGCTTTGGGCTCGTCGAGGATGGCTCCTGACCCGGTATCCATTCATGATTCCTCGGGAAGGAAATGATGAAGCTTCTCCTCACCGACTCAGGTATCAAGAACGCGAGCATCCAGGATGCGCTGGTCGAGCTCCTGGGCAAGCCGATCGCCGAGTCCAGCGCCCTCTGCATCCCCACCGCGGGATACGGCGCCCCCGACGCCGACCCGGGCGAGCCATGGCGATTCATCAGCGGCCGATCCGCCCACCCCATGACCGGGCTGGGGTGGAAGTCGGTAGGCATGCTGGAGCTCACCGCGCTGCCCAGCATCGACGAAGCGCACTGGGTCTCCTGGGTCCGGGAGGCCGACGTCCTGCTGGTCAACGGCGGCGACGCGCTGTACCTGAGCCACTGGATGCGGGAATCCGGGCTCGCCGCACTCCTGCCGTCGCTGCCCGACACGGTCTACGTCGGACTCAGCGCCGGAAGCATGGTGATGACCCCCCGCATCGGCGAGCACTTCATGGGCTGGAAACCACCCACCGGCGGCGACAGGACACTCGGCCTGGTGGATTTCTCGATCTTCCCGCACCTGGATCACCCGGCCTGTCCGGAGAACACCATGGCCGAGGCAGAACGATGGGCGACCGGGATCGCCGGTCCGGCGTATGCGATTGACGAACAGACCGCCATCAAGGTGGTCGACGGCGCCGTCGACGTGGTCTCCGAGGGCCGCTGGAAGCTGTTCGACCCGAAGTCGGGCTGAGCGATCGCCGAGACGCCCGAGGCGCTGCCAGGGATCCGGCTGTGCGGGTGAGGCGTAACGGCCCCCGCCTGTACGCCCGTTCGGCTTGCATGGAGGTCAAGCAGTCGTCGGGACACTCGGTTCCGGTGGAGCTCTGTTCCACGCCTGGAGGCAGAGGAGTTCGAATGCCGTGCGGCCTCTTGGAGTCGACCGCCTCAGCCTGAGGACGCACGATCCTCACTGGCCCGCGTTGCTCAGCCCACCCGTCCCATCGCTCTGACGGGACAGTACCGCCGGTTCGAGCAGTGAGAGTGTCCGCTGCCGCGCATCGAGGCCGACGCGGATACCCACCGGCATCGGCAGGTTGGGGCCCGCATGGCCGAACTCGACGTTGCCCAGGACCGGGATGTCGCGGTCGCCCAGGACGTCGAGGACGATCTCGGACAGGGTCGGAGAGGCCTCGGAGGTACCGAGTCCTTCGATCTCGTGCGGGACACCCACGACCATGCCGGAGATCCGGTCGAGGATGCCGCGGTGCCGCAGCACCTGCAGATAGTTCCAGATGTACGACGCCTGGCCGCCCGTCTCCTCCCAGAACAGCACCGCACCGTCGAACCAGTCGAGGGGCAGCGCGTACGGCGTTGCCTGCGCCAGCACGATGCGATTGATCACCCCGCCGATGAGGCGGCCTTCGGCGCGACCGGGACGCCAGCACTCCCACGACGGGGTGGCGGGCAGCGCACCGATCGCCTCCGTGCCGGTCAGCAGCGTCGAGTAGAGCTTCTCGAGCTCCTGCCTGCGGGCCGCGGGCGCGGACTGCCACGTCCCGCCGAGGCCGGACGTGGCCAGGTCGGTGTGGAACCCGACCAGACCCGTGCGGGCGTAGAGCACCAGATGCAGCAGCGAGATGTCGCTGTAGCCGAGGATCGGCTTGGGGTCGGCCCTGATCGCCTCGACGTCGATCAGGTCGAGATATCCGAACGCGGTCTGGCCACCGTCATGCGCGATGATCGCCCGCACCTCGGGATCGCGCAGAAGAGCGTTGAGTTCCTCGGCGATCTCCGCCGGCCGTGCCGCGCTCCACCAATGGTGCCGTCCCGCTTCGAGGAGCGGTGCCAGGCGTACGCGGAATCCCATCCGTTCGATCTCGGCCACCGCCCGCTTGAGGTCGGGCGCGTATTGGGCGTGAAGCGGCCCGGACAGCGACGCGATGACGACGAGGTCTCCGGGCGCCAGGGCGCGAGGGCGGAGCAGTTGAGGCAGTGCGGATGGGATCACCGGGGCAGTATCCCGACGCCCTGCGACAACACGCGACGCATTTAACGATCAGCCGAGTCGGTCTACGGCTACCGCGAACTGGCCTGCTCGGTACGGCGGGTGTGATCAGTGACGGCCGCGGAGCTTGCCCAGCAGGCGCTTGGCCTGGGCCCGGCGACGGGGGTCGGCTGCGGCCCGCCGTGCCTGTTCGGCCGTACGACGCCCCTGCGGACTCCCTGCGAACTGCTTGATGCGTTCCATCATGCGCGGCATGCGGCCCCCTCCCTCGGTATCGGCAAGTGCCCTTCGTCCGATCGGCTACCCGTTGCGGGACGACTCAGCCCTGCGTCGCGCACGGGCGGGCGGGCGGGCGGGCGGGCGACGGCAGGATCCGGCTGTCCGGGTTCGGCATGATGGGTGCCACCCATGCCCTCATGCCCCCATGCCCCCATGCCCCCATGCCCCCATGCCCCCAGGAGATCACGCCATGCCCACGCTGACCGGCATCGATGCCCGCGGCATGCAGCACTGCGAGACGACGACCCTCGGCGTACTGCTTCGGCACCAGGGAATCGATCTCTCCGAGCCCATGCTGTTCGGCCTCGGGTCCGGGCTGTCCTTCGTCTACTGGGACAGCAAGCACATGGGGTTCCCCTTTCTCGGGGGACGGGTCAAGCCGTTCGAGCTCACCAGGAATCTGGTGGGCACGCTCGGGCTGGAGCTCGACGTGCGGGAGACCGCCTCGCCTCGGAAAGGGTGGGCGAATGTCGTGGCCGGAGTCGAGGGCGGACAGCCCGTGGGGTTGCAGCTGGACAGCTACCACCTGGACTACTTCGGGTCGAAGGTGCACTTCGGGGGCCATGTCGTGGCCCTGTACGGGTATGACGACCGCCATGCCTACCTCGTGGACACCGACCAGCAGGGCGGAGCCGTCTCCACCAGTCTGGACGGGCTCGCCCGGGCCAGGGCGGCGCGGGGGCCGATGACCGCCCGGCACCGGTCCTTCACGCTCACGGCGCCCGGGAAACTGCGGGAGAACCTGATCGTCCCCGCCATCACCACCTGCGCCGACAACTTTCTCAACCCACCCATCGCCAACCTCGGTCACCGCGGCATCGAGAAGAGCGGCAAGCTGGTACGTACGTGGCTGCGACGGACCGACGATCCGCAGCGGGATCTGCCGCAGGCCGCCCTCCTGATGGAGAAGGCCGGCACCGGGGGCGCCCTGTTCCGCAACCTCTACCGCGACTTCCTGGCCGAATGCGCCCAACAGGTCGACGACGACCGCCTCCGCACCGGACACCGGCTCTACGCCGAGGCCGCCGAGTTGTGGACGGAGGTCGCGGCGCTGATCACGAGAGCAGGGGAGACCGGCGAGGAGGAGTACCTCGGCCGAGCGGGCAGCGTCCTCCACGACCTCTCGCACATCGAGCGCGAGGCCATGCAGGCGCTCAGCCGTCTGGACGCCTGAACCCCGCCCCGGGCCAGGCAGGTCAGTCCACCACGCGGTACTTCAGATGGGTGGCCAGCGGTGTTTCGACCACCCTGATCTGCTCAAGGTTTGCGGCTCCGACCCCCTCGAACAGCCGCAACCCGTCCCCCAGCAGCGCCGGAACCACATGCAGCTGCAGCTCGTCGATGAGACCCTCGCGCAGATACTGCCGTACGACGTCCGCGCCGCCCGCGATGTCGACGTTCCGCTCCCCGGCCGCCGCGCGCGCCTGGGCGAGGGCGCTGTGGATGCCGTCCGTGACGAAGGTGAAGGTGGTGCCGCCCTGCTTGACCAGGGTCGGGCGAGGGCGGTGGGTCAGGACGAAGACCGGGGTGCGGAACGGGGGGTTCTCGCCCCAGAAGTCCGCGCCCGTGTCGTACATCATGCGGCCCATGACCACCGCGCCGGTCGCGTCGAACCACTCCCGCATCAGCTCGGAGTCGCGGTTCTCCTCGCCGCCGGTCATGCCCTGGCGTTCCCGCCAGCTCGCCAGGTTGTGGATCCACTCGAAGAGGGGTTCGGCGCCGTTGCCGCCGGGGTTGTCGAGGGTGATGTCGGTGCCGGCGATGCAGCCGTCGAGGGAGATGGCGAGATCCGCGGTGACGGTCATGTGGTCGGGCTCCTGTGGTTCGGGGGCTTCAGCCTTGGTGGGCCTCCGCCCGCCTTCTTCGGGCGCCTTCAGGCTTCTTCGGGCGTCTTCAGTCAGGCTTCTTCGGCTGCCTTCACTGTCACGTCGATCGGGGGACGGCGCATTCGACACGTCATACGGCCTCCCGCCCGCCGCGACCCTCCTATGCTGAGCCGGATGAGGCTTGAGGGGGTTGGTCTGCGGTACGGGTGGCGTGGGCCGTGGGTGTTGCGTGGGGTGGATCTGGAGCTGCCCGCCGGGCGGTTGATCCGGGCCCAGGGTGCCAACGGGTGTGGGAAGTCGACGCTTCTGAAGGTGGTCGCGGGGGCCGCACGGCCCGATCAGGGGCGGGTGTCCGGGCGCCCTGCGCGTACCGCGTACGTACCGGAGCGGTTTCCGCCCGCATTGCCGTTCACCGCGCTGGAGTATCTGCGGCTCATGGGGCGGGTGCACGGGCTGCCGGGAGCGGAGGCGGAGCGGCGGGGGGCGCGGCTGCTGGAGCGGTTCGGTGCGGAGGGGCATGCGGGGCAGCCGTTGGCGCGGTTGTCCAAGGGGACGTGCCAGAAGGTGGCCGTCGTACAGGCGCTGCTCGCCGAGCCCGAGTTGTTGGTGCTGGACGAGGCGTGGACGGGGTTGGACAGCGGGTCGCGGGACGCGCTGGACGAGGCGGTGGAGGAGCGGCTGGCCGAGGGGGCGACCGTGGTCTTCGTCGACCACGACCCGGCCCGGCTCGCCGAGCGCACCGAACTGCGGTGGGCCGTCGGGAGCGGGACGGTGGACGTGACGGGGGCGGTCGTCGCCGCGTCGGTGCGGATCGAGTGCACCGGGGCGACGGCAGGAGGGGTGGAGACGTTGTCCACGGAGGCGTTGTCCGCGCTGCCGGGGGTGCGGGCGGTCAGCGCGCTCGCGGACGGGAGCGTACGGCTGGAGACGGACGAGGCGCACTCGGACGCGGTGCTGCGCGCGCTGCTCGCCGAGTCCGGGGTGCACGTCCGCCGTGTGAGCGGAGGCCGGCCGTGAGCCCGTTGCTCCGCTACTACGCCGCCCTCCTCCTGCGCTCCCAGCGCTGGCTCCCGCCCGTGCTGCTCTACGTCGGGTTGGTGGCGATCTCACTGGACGGGCAGTCCCTGCTCGGCAGCCAGCTCGGCTGGAACGCCGCCGTGCTGGTGCCCGCCCTCGCCTGGCTCACCCGCTCTCTGCTGGCCGCGGAACCGCCCGCCGCCCGGGCCTGTCTCGCCGCCGCGACCGGCACCCGGAGGCCCCAGTACGCGGCCCTCGTCGTCGCCCTCTGCGTCGGTCTGTCGCTCGTGGCAGTCGCGACGGCGGTCTCGCTGCCGATCTGCCGGGCGTCCGAGAACCTTCCGTCGGTGCTCGGCAACGGCCTCGCCACCGGCCTGGTCTGCGCGTTGACGGGCAGCGCGCTCGGCGCGGCCGGCAGTCCGCCGCTGGTGCGCACGACGGCGGGCGCGGCGGGCGGGCTGGTCGTCGGTTCCGTGCTGCTCCTTGTGGTCTCCGCGTCACCGGCGAACGCCGCCGTCCGGGACGCCTTCTCCTCCGACGGGGCCGACCCGCGCTTCCCGCTGGTGCCGCTGCTGGTCGCGCTCCCCCTGGCCGCGGCCTGCTGGTGGGCCTCCGCCCGCGCGGCCGACCGCGTCGGCGCCGCCACCGGGCAGGAGGGCGGATGACGGTCACGGCGGGCGGAGGCGCGCGTTGGCGGCTGTTGGCGCCCCGTGGCGACCGGTGGCGGTCGGTGGCGACCATTGACGGCCGGTGGCGGCCGGTGGCGGCGGGATCCGGTCCTGCCGTACGCCGTCCACCCTCCACCGTCGCCACCAGGGGTGGTCTGCGGGGATACTGCCCCTCAAGCACTGATCCTGGAAGGCGACGACACCATGCTCATCCTCTTCGGTACCAAGGGGTACCTGTACCAGCTCGCGATACTCACCCTGGTGTGCGGGCGCTGCGGAAACCCGGCCGCGCACACCCTGCGCAAGCGCGTCACGAAGTTCACGCTGTTCTTCGTGCCGCTGTTCCCGATCTCCACCAAGTACGCGATGCAGTGCACCTTCTGCGGGGCGGAGAACAAGGTGAGCTCGCAGGAGGCGGAACAACTGCAGGCGCAGGCCGCGGCCGGTGGCGGGCAGGGGGGTCAGGTGTACGGCGGACAGGCCCCGCAGCAGCCGTATCAGCGCTGAAGGGGGACTTGGCCTCAGGTGAGTTTGCGGGCCACCCCGCCGTAGAAGCCGATCTCCTCCGAGCGGGGCGGCGGGGGTGTGTCCGGGCGCCAGAACGGGACCTGGGCCACGCCCGGATCGAGCAGCTCGAAGCCGTCGAAGAAGCGCTCGATCTCGGTACGGGTGCGGAGGTTCATGCTGGCGGTCGCCTTGTTGTAGACCGATGCCGCGTCGCTGCGGTCCGCGAAGTCGCCCGTGGTGTGGGACAGGATCAGGTGGCTGCCGGGGGCGAGGGCGTCCCGCAGGGTGGCGATGATCTCCTGCGGTTTGTCCGCCTCGGTGAGGAAGTGGACGACGGCGACCAGGAGCAGGGCGACCGGTTCGTCGAAGTCGATGACGGCTCGTACGTCGGGGTCGTCCAGGATCGAGCGAGGGTCGCGCAGGTCGGCGAGGACGATGCTGGTCGTGCCGTCCGCGCTGAGCAGGGCACCGGCGTGGGTGTTCACGATCGGGTCGTTGTCGACGTAGGCCACGCGGATGTCCGGTGCCACCTCAAGTGCCGTCTCGTGGACGTTCGGTGAGGTGGGCAGGCCGGTGCCGATGTCCAGGATCTGGCGGACACCGGTGCCGATGACGTGGCGGACGGCCCGGTTGAGGAAGGCCCGGTTGGCGCGTACGCCGATCCGCGCCTCCGGGGCCGCCGCGACCAGCCGCTCGCCTGCCTCGCGATCGACCTCGTAGTTGTCCTTGCCGCCCAGCAGGTAGTCGTAGATCCGTGCGGGGTGCGGCTTGCTGGTGTCGATCTCCTCGGCACGGAAGCCGTTCTCTCTCACGGTGCGCTCCTCTCGGGCGGCCGCGGGTGCCTGGCCGGCGGCGGCTCGCGTCAGCTTTCCATACGTGGGTCCAACTCTCTTGCGGGTGGGGGGAGTTCCGGGAGCGGCTGGCTCGGGTCAGCAGTTGTCGCCGGGGGTGGGAGGGGTGACCGGGGTGGGGTCGGGCGACGGGTCCGGGGTCGTCGGGGTCTCCGAGGGGTCGGAGGGCGCCGGCGACTCCGGGGTGGTGGGTGACTCCGGTGCGGTCGGCGGTTCCGAAGTCGTCGGCGGCTCCGGTGTCTCCTCAACAGGCGCGGGATCCGCGGGAGTCGGGGTGTCCGGTGTCGGCTCCGGTACGGGCGTCTCGTCCCCCGGCGTGGTGGGGGTCGGCTGCTCGGGGTCGGGGTCAGCGGGCTTCGGCTGCTCGGGATCGGGCGCGGGTGCGGGGTCAGCGGGCTTCGGCTGCTCAGGGTCGGGCGCGGGCGCGGGCTCCGTGGGCTTCGGCTGCTCGGGGTAGGGCTCGGGCGCAGGCTCCGTGGGCTTCGGCTCGGGCGCAGGCTCCGTGGGCTTCGGCTCGGGCGCAAGCGCGGGCTCCTCTCCCCCGGGCGCGGGCACCACAGGGCTCGGACTCGGGTCCGGCCCTCCCTGCGCGGGCTCCTCCGGCGGTGCCGAGGTGTCCACGACACCCCCGCCGCCCGAGGTGCCCCCGTCATCCGAACCGCCCGCAGCGCCGGAGTCACCGGAGTCACCGGAGTCACCGGCACCCTCAGAGCCCCCCGCCCCCTGAACATGCGCAACCAAATGCACGCCGCCCACATCCACCCCGTCGGCCCGGGTCCGCGTCCGCACCCGCTCACCGACCGAGGGCTCCCCGGGCGGCGACTCCTCCACGGTCCCCGTCGCCGGCTCCGCCACCGGCGCCTGCGCGACCGGTGCCTTCCCCGGCAACGTCGCCGTCGCGGGCGACTCGTTCACCCCGAGGGCGATGACGATCGCGACGGCCGCGGCGGCCGCCGTACCGGAGGCGAGGGCGGCCTTGGCCTTCGGGCCCGCCGCACGGGCCGTATGAAGAAGACCGTTCCCGCCGGCCGAAGCGGACCCGGCCGTCAGAGAGGTGAGCGATGCCAGGAACTTCCCCGCACCACCGCCCGCCACCGCGAAGACCAGCAGCGCGGGACCCACGAGCGCGGGCAGCCGGTTGTTGGCGCGGATGAGGACGGCGAGGCGTCCCCGGCAGCCGTCGCAGGCGTCGACGTGGGCGAGGAGGCGTTCGGACTGGCGCGGGGTCGCGTTGCCGCGGACGTAGGCCGGCATACGGACCCAGTGGACCTCGCACGCGGGATCGTCGGGGGCCTCGGTCTGCTCGCGCAGGAACGCCTGGCGCATGCCTTCGCGGGCGCGGTGCAGCAGTACGGCGGTCGCGCCCTGCTTGGCGCCGATCTGCCGGCCGACCGTCTCCAGCGGCTGGCCTTCGGCGTCGGCGAGCCACAGGGCCTGCACCCAGCGTTCGGGGAGTTCACCGAGGACGCGTACCAACAGGTCGGTGGAGGAGACCTGTTCGGCCGGGTCCTCCGCATGAGCATGAACGGCGGACGCCTGTTCGGGGATCTGCGGGTCGCGCGGGGTCTCGTGCGTGGCACTCGCGACGGAGGAGGCGAGGTGCCGCACGGTCGTCATGAGGTACGCCGGGACGTTGTCGATCTCGTGCCCGGCGGACAGCCGCCGCCACACGCGGAAGTGCGCCTCGGCGACGAGGTCTTCGGCCGCCCAGGTGTTACGGGTGAGCGAGCGGGCGTACGCGACGAGGCGCGGCTGTTCCTCCTCGTAGATCCGCACGTA
This sequence comes from Streptomyces sp. NPDC019531, assembly GCF_044903305.1. Taxonomy (NCBI): domain Bacteria; kingdom Bacillati; phylum Actinomycetota; class Actinomycetes; order Kitasatosporales; family Streptomycetaceae; genus Streptomyces; species Streptomyces sp. NPDC019531. The sequence continues at coordinate 100,842 of NZ_JBJDQL010000033.1, forward strand.
CGCGGCGGTCGCGGAGGTGGAGGCGGGTGACGTCTGGGCGGGCACTCGGGCCGGTCGATCGGTCATGCAGGAACGCTCCAGTTCCCGGCAGTCGGGGCGCGGAAGGGTTTGTCAGCGTAGATGACAAAACTTTCAATCATTCAGTTCCGGTCGTGATTCAGATCACATGAACCCGTTCCGGTCCCGGCGTAATCAACCGGCGCTGCTGCCACTCGACAAGGCAACCGACTCATCTCCGACGCGAAACGGGGACCACCGCTCATGCGCCTCACCACCCTGGAACAGACCGTCCGCGCCCGCCTGATCACCTCCGACCACCCGGACCTCCCGATCCGCCCCACCCTGCGCTACACCTCCGCCGAGCCCTTCGCCGTGCACATCGACTTCCCCGCGCACGTCTCGGCCGACGACGAGGGCGTGACGTGGATGTTCGCGCGGGCCCTGCTTGAGGAGGGGCTCAGCTCACCCACGGGGGAGGGGGACGTACGGATACGGCCGCACGGCTGGGCCCGAACCGTCATCGAGTTCCACTCACCACTCGGCCTCGCCATGATCCGCTTCAGCACGGCCACCCTCCGCCGCTTCCTGCTGCGCTCCTACGACGTCGTCGCGCCGGGTACGGAGGACCTGGGGCCGGAGTTGGACCACGGGCTGGCGGCGCTGCTCGATGAGGTGTGAGGCGGCGATCTCGACAGGGACGCCCTCCCAGACCCGCATGCGCTCCACCGCGAGCAGTCCAGAGCACCCCGGGCGCCGAGCTCGTCCAGGACCAGGCGCAGCTTTGCCCCACAACCGGGCTCGGCTCCACTCGGTCAACCACCGATGCGCGCTCGGCCCGGACGGGCCGAAGCCCGGCTGCAGCTGCCTCCAGGTGCAGCCCGTCGTGGCCACGAACACGATGGCTGCCAGCACCTGCCCGTCCCCATACATAGGCCGGCCACCACCCTGCTGTCGTATCGGAACAGCCGGAAACCAGTCTCAGCGTGTCGGCACGGCCCCCGTACTTATGGACGCCGGGCTTGGGTATGACCCGTACAACGAGCGACACATATCGGCTGAGGGGCAGGGAGTGGCCGTGGCGGGGGGAGTAGATCAAGGCGTGTTCGTCAGCTACAGCCGGGATGACGAGGACATCGCACGAGCACTGCGGGACCGGTTGAGCGACGCTTCGATTCCATGTTTCATCGATTCCTCGACGATCAAAGCGGGAGACAACTGGCGAAACGAGATCGTGGCCGCGATCCATCGAGCTGCCGCATTGGTCGTCATCTGCACAAGCCGATCCGTTCAGTCTCATGAAGTGACGTTCGAGTGGGCATACGCTCTTGGGCTGCAAATTCCCGTGATTCCGGTTGTCTATGAGCGGGCTCTGGAATTTCCTGCCGGACTTGGAGGCTTGGACCGGTTGGATTTCGTGGACGCTCGGAGTCGGCAATGGGACCGGCTGATCTCACGCATACAGGGAGCACGTGCCGAGATCCCTGCAACAGGCGCGCACCTGCAGAAGCTGGGCGTATCCAACATATTCTCCGGTCGGACTCAGCTCTTCAAGATGTACACCGTGTCTCAGATTCTTGACAGGATTACAGACTCGTCGGAACTGCTGGTGGTCGGACGCAGTCTCGAAGCATGGGCCAGGGAATTCAGAGGAATCTGGACGGTCTGCGAAGAAAAGGCGGTGCGTGCGCGGTTCGGCCTGGTGGACCCTTCATTGGCCGCCTCGGATTGGCTGACACCGTCAGCGTATGCCACAGTCGACGTGGGGCCGAGCGTCGAGAAACTCCGATTGATGCCACCCCTGTCTCCATCCTCAGGGGGATCATTCGATCTTTACTTCCTGCCAAACTCCCCTCTCCTTTCCTTCACCTACTACAAGGATTCCGCCGGGCCGTGCGGAGTACTCGAGATCGGTGCCGGACTTTCATTCGACCAACGCTACTCTTTCATCCTGCGTAATTCGGGGAACGAGAGTGGCGGCTGGATCGACTCGATCTATTACACCTGTGACAGCATGTTTCGAGATCGTAGCCCGGAATTTTCCCTTCGTGGCGGGCTTGCAGCCAGCTCAGGGGCGTGAAATCCGGTAAGCAGGCTCTTAATCGCGACGGAGTCACGCGTGCTAAGAATCACAGATGGTGATCGCATTGCAACGGGAAACGCAACGGATTCGGCATTCGATGCCTGTCGAGGGTGGTTCGTCGGACCATTCTGGGGACCAGGCGTGGGCCTGCGAGGCTCCGGATTGGTTGAAGTCAAATGGAGCAACCATGTTGCCGGCGCCCAGAGAGACGGGGTAAGCGGCCGTGACGGAACGACGAGTCTGGCCGTGCTTGTTTCGGGGAGTTTTTGCTTCACCTTCCCCGACGAGGATCCGGCGGAGGTGAAGCTGCTGTCGCAGGGGGACTACGTCATGTACGGACCGAGCGTGCTTCACACATGGGAGGCACTTGAAGAATCGGTCGTCATGACCGTGCGCTGGATGCCTGAAGTCCCGCCTGAAGGATCACTGGGAAGTCAGGTCGACATCAGGAGTGGTCTCAAGTCGTGAAAGATATCGAGACCGATGTCGTGATCGCTGGAGCCGGCATCTCGGGATTGCTTCTCGGCGTAAAGCTGGCCCGTGTCGGTCTGCGTGTGGTCCTGGTGGAGCAAGCGTCGAAGATCGGTTCCGGTGCGTCCTCCAGAAATGAAGGATGGCTACATTCTGGATCATATCACGCTGCCGCCATTTCAGATTTCCGCACTGCCGTCCGAGTGGCACGTAAGTGCCTCTACGGGAACAGTCAGATCCGGCAAATAGCGCCTGAATCGCTTTACGCTGCGGACGAGCCCGCAGTCGCTCTGGTAAATGACCCCCATCGTTCTGGCGAAGCCGAAGCACGCTGGAAGGAAGCCGGGGTTCCATTCCGGCGGGCCGATCTCGCCGAATTGCGACCCAACCTGGCATCTGCTGATCTGAGCCGAGTCCACAGAGCCTATTATGTGGAGGATATCGGATTCGATGCGCGTATCCTGTATCGCCGCCTGCTGACCGAGGCGAATCTACATGGTGTTGTGGTCCTCACGGGACACCGCCTCGTGTTCGATCCGGGCGGGGGTATTCGATGCCGCGACGACAGGGGGGTCCTTGCGTGTACCGTTCAATCGAAAAAAATTGTACTCGCCACCGGGCGTGAGACGGGTCGCATGGTGAAGGATCTTGGATGTGACATTCCCATACGCCTCTGGAAAAGTCACATTCTGTATGGGCCGGCAGTGCTGGACCGTCCCGTTTTCTGGCTCGATTCCCTGGAAGCAGCCGTGATGCACCATCCGCCCGGTCTGAACGTAGTGGGCCTTACCAATGACGCCTACGAAGTCCAGGACACCGATACATCCGTGAAAGCGGAGCGAGTTGATCTATTGCGTGGCGCACTGGCCAGAACAGTCCTTCCTGGAACCGATCTGACACGCTTCTCGGCATATGCGTGCATCAAGGTCGACATAGGGGAAGGTCAGGCCCCACTGTCCGTAGAAGCTGATATCAGGCAACTGGCTGAAGACGTGTACTGCGTACTACCCGGAAAGCTGACAGAAGCGCCTTATGTCACAGACAGGCTCGTTCACAGGATATGCCGTGACCTTCCGTCCGAAGATGTAGCCATGAGGCCCTGGGACGAGACATCGATGGAGTAGGCACCCGTCGTTCTCGTGGGCCGCGTTGAGGAAGATGTTCATGGGTCCGCGCAGGCGGTCCCACGCGGCTTCGGGCTCGGCGTTCGATGAGGATCCGTGCGGCGGCGAGCCTTTCGAGTGTGCGGCCGGAGGAACAGTCGGGTGCCTCGTAGCGTTCTTCGGCGAGGCGTATGCCTTGCTGTATGAGCTACTGCTCCTCGTCTCCTCGTGGTTGGCCGTGCGACGACAGGTTCCCTCGGCGCCGCTCCACCACCCGATTACGCTCACCCCCGACGGACACGGAAACGATCGGACGGGGGCCCGGGGATGTTCTTGCTGGTTCCGCTGCTCATCCTGGTGCTCGTGGTCACGGCCTGCGGGTTCCTCGGCTACGGCGGCGGGCGGACTGCCGACTGGCTCGCCCGCCGCGCCCAACTCCCCACCGCTCTGCGCGGGTTCGCCGCGCTCGCGGGGGCGATGGCGGCCCTCGTCTACACGTGGGGCCTGCTGTACGTCGTCGGCGCGATCCTGGAGGCGGAGGACGGCGGAACGAGTTCGTCACCGATCATGCCGTGCCGTACGGACGCACGAGCCGTCCACGTCGTCGACTACTCGGTGAGCTTCCTGCCCCTCTCCTTCGTCTGCGAGACGAACGACGGCGGCAGCTACCCGGCCGACGAGGTCCCCGGGTACGTCACTCCCGTCGCCGTGGGCCTCGCCCTCGCCGCGGCCGGCTGTGCCGTCTCCTCCGCGTATGTGACGGAGCTGCGCGCCAGGGCCGCCGTACGGAAGGGCGAGGCGGAAGGTTAGCCTCGGACAAATCGACCGTGGAGGCGGACATGGCGAAGGTTCCCAGCGCGGTGGTCGCGGCGAGCGGGCTCGTCGGCGGGTACGGCGTGGCTCGGTGGACGAAGAAGCGGCAGCTGGGCGGGGCGGTGCTGGCCGTCGCCGGAGCCGCGGCGGCCCAGCAGTGGCGGGAGCGGGCCGGCGGGAAGGCCGCCGGGGCTCTGACGGCCGCCTATGTCGCCGCCTTCGCGGGGTCCCACCCGCTGGCCAGGAAGGTGGGCGCATGGCCCGCGGTGCTCGGGGTCGCGGGCGCGGTGGCGCTGGCGTCCTGGGCGGTGGCGGACCGCAAACCCCAAGAGGTCACCGCACTCCCCCGGCCCGGTGCGTGAGCACGTTCACCACGCGGCCGTTCGGATCCCGTACGAAGAAGCGCCGTACGCCCCACTCCTCGTCCCGCAGGTCTCGTACGACCTCCGCGCCCGAGGCCAGCACCTGCGCGTACACGGCGTCGACGTCCTCGACCTCCACGCTCAGGTCGGGTACGACGGGGGCGGTGCGCTCCTCGGTGAGGAAGCTGATCTGGGCGGTGGGGTTGGCGGGCGACGCCAGTGTCACGACCCACCCCATGTCCATGACCTCCTCGAAGCCGAGCAGGCCGTAGAAGGCGCGGTTGGCCGTCAGGGCCTCCCCCGACTCGACATGAATGTCGGGCATGATCCTGCGGATGCTCATCGGCACGGCTCCTTTTTCTGTTATCGACGGTCCCACCCTCGCGTCTCCTGACCGTCCCCAGCCACCGGCACGCGAGGAATGACGTACGTGACTTCGACCGCACAGATCAGCCGCCGCAGCATGCTCAAGGCGGCGGGAGCCGCGGGTGTCGCGGTGACCGCCGCGACCGCACTGCCCGCCACCGCCAGCGCCGCCGGCTCCGCTCTCGCGCACCCGGGTCTGCTGCACACCAGCGCCGACCTCTCCCGCATGGCCGCCAAGGTGAAGGCGGGTGCCGCGCCGTACACGGCCGGTTTCGCCAAGCTGACCGCCAACCGCCATGCGCAGAGCGGCTGGACGGCGAACCCGCAGGCGACGGTGTACCGGGGATCGGGCTCGCCCGAGAACTACGCGACCCTCTACAACGACATCCACGCCGCCTACCAGAACGGCCTCCGCCACCACGTCAGCGGCGAGGATGCCTACGCCGACACGGCCGTCGCGATCCTCAACGCCTGGTCAGCGAAGCTGACGTCCGTCGAAGGCACCGCGGACCGTTTCCTCGCCGCCGGGCTCTACGGCTACCAGTTCGCCAACGCCGCCGAACTCGTCCGCGACCACCCGGACTTCGAACTCGCCCGCTTCCAGGAGATGCTCTCCAAGGTCTTCGCACCGCTCAGCGACGACTTCCTGGTCCACCACAACGGCGCCGTCATCACCAACTACTGGACCAACTGGGACCTGTGCGCCATGGCCTGCGTCCTGGCCACGGGCATCTTCTGCGACGACAGGTCCCAAGTCACCCGCGCCATCGACTACTTCAAGAACGGCGAGGGCCTCGGCTCCATCAAGAAGGCCATCCCCGTCGTGCACGACGACGGCCTCGCCGAATGGCTGGAAGCCGGCCGGGACCAGGGACACGCGCTGCTCGGCGTCGGCCTCATGGGCACGTTCTGCGAGATGGCGTGGAACCAGGGGTACGACCTGTACGGCTACGACGACAGCCGGTTCCTCAAGGGGGCCCAGTACGTGGCGAAGTGGAGTCTGGGCGGGGAGGTCTCCTACACCGCGAACACCCGCGAGAAGGGGGCGGCCGGGATCTGGTCGGGGCGGGAGACGGCGTCCGCGGCGGCCGGGGTGGACCCCGCGATGACCCGTCCCATCTGGGCGGTGATCGCCAACCACTACACGAAGCGGCGGGGTCTGTCGGCGTCGTACGTCACGCGGGCCGCGGCGAAGTCGGCGCCGGAGGGGGGCGGTGGCGACTACGGCCCCAACAGCGGCGGCTACGACCAACTCGGCTTCGGAACGCTGACGTTCACGCGAGACAAGGTGGCGGACACGGGGGCTTCGCCTCAGCCTGCGGCGAGTTCGAGTGCTTCTTCGAGCTCCGGTTCCGGTGCGCGGCCTCAGACCGGGGGTACGGCATCCCCCGCCACCGGCGGCCAGGACCTGGCTGCCACGGGTTCCAACGACATCGTCGAGTGGTCGGCGGCCGCGGGGATCACCGCGGTGGCGGGAGGACTGCTTCTGCTGCGGCGGCGTGGGCGTACGCAGTAGGGGGTGCCGGGTCGGGTTGTGGGGCGACTGCGGGCCGGTGGGGGCTGATCGCGCAGTTCCCCGCGCCCCTAAAAGCACGACGGGCTGTTCGCCGCGTACGGCGCGAAGGGGACGGGGTGGGGGGTGTCCGCCC
>NZ_JBJDQL010000034.1:0-106058 GCF_044903305.1 Streptomyces sp. NPDC019531
CCCTGATCGGCCGCCCCGAACTGGCCACCGATCCGGAATGGGCCACCCCCCAGGCGCGGCTGCCGAAGCTGGCGAAGATGTTCCAGCTGATCGAGGAATGGACCACCACCCTGCCCAAATGGCAGGTCCTTCAACACCTCAACACCCACAGCATCCCCTGCGGGCCGATCCTGTCCCCGAAAGAGATCATCGAGGACGCCTCCCTGGCCGCCAACGACATGATCGTCGAGGTCGAACACCCCCAGCGCGGCACCTTCACCACCGTCGGCAACCCCCTCAAACTCTCCGACTCCCCCACCACCATCACCACCCCACCCCTCCTCGGCCAACACAACCAAGAGATCTACATCGGCGAACTCGGCCTGTCCCACGACGAGTTGCCGCTGCTCAAGGAGCAGGGCGTCATCTGACCGACCCGACCGGAGAGAGGTAGCCCCACCATGTCGCCTTCAGCACCCCGAACCGCGACAGTCACCGACCGACTAGTGGAAGCCAACCGCGTCTACGCCGCTGGATTCACCGATCCCGGCATGGGCGCCCGCCCCGTCCTGGGCGTCGCCGTCGTGGCTTGCATGGACGCCCGTATCGACCTGCACGCCGCACTGGGTCTGCACCTCGGCGACTGCCACACCATCCGCAACGCCGGCGGCGTCGTCACCGACGACACGATCCGCTCCCTGACGATCAGCCAGCGTGCGCTCGGCACCCGCAGTGTCGTCCTCATCCATCACACCGGCTGCGGTCTGCAGACCCTGACCGAGGACTTCCGGCACGAACTGGAACTGGAGGTCGGCCAGCGCCCCGCCTGGGCGGTCGAGGCGTTCCGGGACGCCGACCAGGACGTACGGCAGTCCATCCAGCGGGTACGCACCTCGCCGTTCCTCCCGCACACCGACGATGTGCGGGGCTTCGTCTTCGACGTGACGACGGGGCTGCTGCGGGAGATCGCCCCGAACTCCTGATCCCGCTCCGCCCGTTGACCGGTAGGTGGTCGGCCGGGGTCAATTCTCCCGGCCGACCACCGCCGCGATCTGCTTGCAGTAGAAGTCGGTGGTGTTCCGGGTGTGCCGGCGCATGAGTTCCTCGGCACGGGCCGGGGCGCCCTCACCGATGGCCTCGATGATCCTCGCGTGCTCGTTCCAGGCGTCCTTGCCGCGGGGTTTGGCGATGGGCATGTAGTACCAGCGCACGCGCCGGTCCACCTGGGGGATGAGTTCGGCGAGGACCGCGTTGCGGGACAGGAGCGTGATGTGGCCGTGGAGGGCGGCGTTCGCCTCCACGATGGCCCGGGCGTCGCCGGCGGCCAGGGCCGTCAGGCCGCTCTGCTGGAGCTCCCACAGTCGGGCGACGTCCCGGGGAGTGGCGTGCCGGGCGGCGCCGTGCGCGGAGTGGGTTTCCAGGAGGGCCCGGACACTGAGGAGTTGGGCGCACTCGTCCGGGGTGGGGGAGTGGACGAAGGCCCCCTGGGAGGGCCGCAGATCGACCCAGCCCGCGGTCTGCAGCCGTTGCAGCGCCTCGCGGATCGGCTGGCGGCTGACCCCGAGGCTCTCGGCGAGCTCGGCCTCGACGAGGTGCCGGCCGGGTTTGAGTGAGCCGTTGATGATCAGTTCGGTGAGGGCCTCGTAAACGGCCTGGCGGAGCGGGGTGGGCCTGCTGATGGGGCCATGGATTGTCACGGCGGGTGTGTCGGGCATGGGCCCTGTCTCCCTCGTTCGACTGGTGGGTCGAGCCGTCCGCCAATCGCCCTGTCTCGGAAATTGCTCGGCTTGACCCCTGGCGCGGGCACCTGCACATGCAGAATACTGTATGCAATCATTGTCCGACAGTGGACCACCAGCCACTCCCTAGGGGGTCGCCCCGTGTCGTACCGCACCGCTCTTTCCGACGTCCTGACCAGCGTCGTCGGACCCGCCGCCGAGACGACCCGCGTCCAGGGCCGGTTTCCCCGCGGCGCCGTGACGGCCCTCGGCCGCGCGGGACTCCTGGGGCTCACCGTCTCCACCGAATGCGGCGGCGGAGGACTGGGGTTGACGGAAGCCCTCGACGTAGTGGTGCGGACCGCGCGGGTCTGCCCGGCGACGGCGGCCGTACTCCAGTCCCACTACACTGCGGTCGCCGTCATCGAGGCGTACGGCAATCCCTGGGTGCGGGGCGAGATCGCCGCCGGACGCCACCTCGCCAGCCTCGCGCTCGCGGAGTCCGAGCAGGACTCCGGGCCGGAGTCCCAAGCGGAACCGGAACCGGAGCCGGACGCGGCGCCCCACGGACCGGAAGCGGAGACGCAGCTCCTCGCGCCAAGCTCCGTCGCCACCCGTTCCGGTGACGTGGTCGCCCTTCGGGCCCGCAAGCGGCAGGTGGTCGCGGCGGGGGAGGCCGACACCTACCTGTGGTCCTCCCGGCCCCTTGCCGCCCCCGACGGACTGACCCTCTGGGCGGTCCCGGCACACGCTCCGGACCTGTTCGTCCCGGCCCGGACCGGACCCGCGGGACCCCGCGGCAGCGCGAAGTCCACGGTGTTCGCCGACCCGGTCCTCGTGCCCGCCGAGGCGATGCTCGGCACGGACGGCGGCGGACTCGACATCGTGCTGCGCACGGTCCTGCCCTGGCTGCTCGAACTGCGGGTCGCCGCCGAGCCGCCGCGCCCACCGGCCGTCGGCGTCTCCTTCGGGAGCGCCCATCGCCCCGCCGGCTCCCTCGCCGCGACCTGAGCCGTGCCCGGGGAGCGGCCCGTCGGGTCAGTCCTGGTTCGCCTTGGCGGCGATCTGTCTGCGGTAGAAGTCGGTCGTGCGCTCGGTGTGCCTGCGCATGACCTCGCCCGCCTGGTCCGCGTCGCCCTTGGCGATGGCCTTGATGAGCTGGGTGTGCTCGTTCCAGGCTTCCCTGCCACGGGGTTTGGCGATCGGGGTGTAGTACCAGCGGACCTTCTGGCCGACCTGGGCGATCAGTTCGGCCAGGACGGCGTTGTCGGCGACGGCGGTGATGTGGTCGTGCAGCGCGGTGTTGGCCGCGACCAGGCGTTCGACGTCACCGTCGGCGAGCGCGGCCACGCCTTCCAGCTGGAGTTCGTCGAGACGGGTGATGTCCTCGGGCTTGGCGTTCCGGGCGGCGAGCTGGGCCGAGTAGGTCTCCAGGACCGAGCGGACACCGAGGAGTTGGGCGGCCTCCTCCTCCGTGGGGGAGTGCACGAAGGCGCCCTGTGCGGGCCGCAGGTCGACCCAGCCGGCCGTCTGGAGCCGCTGCAGGGCCTCGCGCACCGGCTGGCGGCTGACGCCGAGATGTTCGGCGAGCTCGGCCTCGACCAGGTGCTGGCCGGGCTGGAGGGAACCGTTGATGATCAGCTCGGTCAGGGCGTCGTACACGGCCTGACGCAGGGGTGCCGGGCGGGTGACGCGCCGGGACGCTGCGGCCGTGAGTGCCTCGCGCATGATTGTCCCGTTCTGCCGCCGGGCTCGCGGCGGCGCCGTTGCCGAGTGGGGGCCGTCCGGAGCGTTGCCGACGGCCGCGTCAGCATACAGGTTTTGGTATGCAACATGGCGGCCGCCGACGCGGGGTCCTCGCCGGTTGACGATCACGGCCGTGGCGTTGGCGATCACAGCCGTGTCGTACGGCAGGGTTGTGTATACAGAAGTCTGTATGGAGTATTGTCTGCGTCTCCTGCAACCCTCGCCGGGGACCCGTGTGACGGAAGGCGAAGCGATCATGACGACCAGCGGGAGTGATGTGACGGTCCAGAGCGTGGTCCGGAGAGTGGTGGCCCGTCACCGGGGCGAGCGAGGTGCGCTGCTGCCCGTACTGCACGCCGTCCAGGCCGAGTTGGGCCATGTGCCGCAGGAGGCCGTCCCGGTGCTCGCCGAGGAGTTCAACCTCTCCCGGGCGGACGTCCACGGAGTGGTGACCTTCTACCACGACTTCCGGCGCGAACCCGCGGGCCGCACCACCGTGCGCATCTGCCGCGCCGAGGCCTGCCAGGCCCTGGGCGCCGACCGACTGGTGCGCTACGCGCGCGAGTCCGGACTGCCCCTGGGGGAGACGGCACCGGACGGCTCGGTCACCGTCGAGCAGGTCTTCTGCCTCGGCAACTGCGCGCTCGGCCCGTCCGTGGAGGCGAACGGACGGCTGTACGGACGAGTTGGCCCCGCCCGGCTGGGCTCGATCCTCAACGGGACGGTCTCCTCATGAACACTCCATCGCCCTCGGCGGCAACGGTCTACGTCCCCCGCGACTCCGCGGCCCGGTCCGTCGGCGCCGACGAGGTCGCGCAGGCGCTGCAACACGCCGCCGCCCGCGGGGACTTCGCCCTCGACGTCGTACGCAATGGTTCGCGCGGCCTGCTGTGGCTGGAGCCCCTCGTCGAGGTCGTGACCCCGCAGGGCCGGGTCGGCTACGGCCCGGTGGCCCCCGAGGACGTGGACGGACTCCTCGCCGCCGGCCTGGTCGACGGGGCCGACCACCCGCTGCGCCTCGGCATCGTGGACGAACTGCCGTGGCTGGCCCGCCAGAACCGTGTCACCTTCGCCCGGGTCGGTGTGACCGACCCCCTGTCGGCCGAGGACTACGAAGCCCACGGCGGCCTCGCCGGACTGCGCGCCGCGCTGGCGCTCGCCCCCGCGGACGTGGTCGCCGAGGTCACCGCGTCCGGACTGCGCGGCCGCGGCGGCGCCGGATTCCCGGCGGGCATCAAGTGGAAGACCGTGCTCGACTGCGCCGACGAGCTGAAGTTCGTCTGCTGCAACGCCGACGAGGGCGACAGCGGCACCTTCGCCGACCGGATGGTCATGGAGGGCGATCCGTTCATGCTCATCGAGGGCATGACGATCGCCGCGCACGCGGTCGGCGCGAGCGAGGGCTACTTCTACATCCGCTCCGAGTATCCCGACGCCATCGCCACGATGCGCCGGGCGGTCGCCATCGCGCGCGAGCACGGCTGGCTCGGCAGGAACGTCCTCGGCTCCGCCCTCGACTTCGACCTGCATGTCCGCGTCGGCGCCGGCGCGTACATCTGCGGCGAGGAGACCTCGATGCTGGAGAGCCTGGAGGGCAAACGCGGCATGGTCCGCGCGAAACCGCCGATCCCGGCGATCGAGGGCCTGTTCGGCAAGCCGACCGTGGTGAACAACGTCCTCACCCTCGCCACCGTGCCCGTGGTCATGGCCGAGGGCGCGAAGGCGTACCAGGAACTCGGCGTCGAACGCTCCCGCGGCACCCAGGTGTTCCAGCTCGGCGGCAACATCGCCCACGGCGGCATCGTCGAGACGGCCTTCGGCATCACCCTGCGCGAGCTCATCGAGGAGTACGGCGGCGGGACCCACTCCGGACGCCCCGTGCGCACCGCGCAGGTCGGCGGCCCGCTGGGGGCGTATCTGCCGGAGTCGATGTTCGATCTGCCCATGGACTACGAGGCGTTCGCGGCGGCCGGGGCGATGGTCGGCCACGGCGGGATCGTCCTCTTCGACGACACCGTCGACATGGCCGCGCAGGCCCGCTTCGCGATGGAGTTCTGCGCGGAGGAGTCCTGCGGCAAGTGCACACCCTGCCGGGTCGGCGCGGTGCGCGGTGTCGAGGTGATCGACAAGATCGTCGCCGGTACGCACCGGGACGAGAACCTCGCCCTGCTCGAAGACCTCTGCGACCTGATGACCGAGGGCTCACTGTGTGCGATGGGCGGACTGACCCCGCTGCCCGTGCGCAGCGCCCTCACCCACTTCCCCGACGACTTCCTCGGCGGCCGTCGACTCCTGGACATCCAACCCGTACAGGCGAACGGCGTGAGGACGGAGGGCTCGGCATGAGCCTGCTCAAGGAACCAGACTTCGGAACCCCGGAACGGCCCGGCCCGGCGACGGTGTCCGTCGAGGTGGACGGTCTGCCGGTGACCGTCCCCGAGGGCACCTCGGTGATGCGCGCCGCGGCACAGGCGGGCGTCGACATACCCAAGTTGTGCGCCACAGACAGCCTGGAGGCGTTCGGCTCCTGCCGGCTCTGCGTCGTGGAGATCGACGGCCGGCGCGGCACCCCGGCGTCCTGTACCACCCCCTGCGCCGACGGCATGAAGGTCAGCACTCAGACACCCAAGGTGGAGAAACTCCGCCAGGGCGTCATGGAGCTCTACATCTCCGACCACCCCCTGGACTGCCTCACCTGCCCGGCCAACGGCGACTGCGAACTCCAGGACATGGCAGGCGTGGTGGGCCTCAGGCAGGTCCGCTACGGCTACGAGGGCGCCAACCATCTCGACGCAGAGAAGGACACCTCCAACCCCTACTTCGACTTCGACCCCGCCAAGTGCATCGCCTGCTCCCGCTGCGTACGGGCCTGCGGCGAAGTGCAGGGCACGTTCGCGCTCACCATCGAGGGGCGAGGCTTCGACTCCAAGGTCTCGCCGGGCGCCGGGGAGACGTTCATGGACTCCGAGTGCGTCTCCTGCGGTGCCTGCGTCCAGGCCTGCCCGACGTCCACGCTCCAGGAACGCTCGGTCGTCGAACTCGGCGTGCCCACCAGGTCGGTTGTGACCACGTGCGCGTACTGCGGTGTCGGCTGCTCCTTCAAGGCCGAACTGCGCGGCGACGAACTCGTGCGCATGGTGCCGTACAAGGACGGCGGGGCCAACGAGGGCCACTCCTGCGTCAAGGGCCGCTTCGCGTTCGGCTACGCCACCCACCCCGACCGGATGCTCAAACCGATGGTCCGTGAGCGGATCACCGACCCCTGGCGCGAGGTCGAGTGGGACGAGGCGATCGGCACGGTCGCCCGGCGGATGCGCGAACTCCAGGACCGTCACGGCACCAGGTCCGTCGGCGCCATCACCTCCTCGCGCTGCACCAACGAAGAGGTCTACGTCGTACAGAAGATGGTCCGCGCCGCCTTCGGCAACAACAACGTCGACACCTGCGCGCGGGTCTGCCACTCCCCGACGGGATACGGCCTCAAGCAGACCTTCGGCGAGTCGGCCGGCACCCAGGACTTCCGCTCGGTCGCCGAGGCCGACGTCATCATGGTGATCGGCGCCAACCCCACCGACGGGCACCCGGTGTTCGCCTCCCGGATGAAGCGACGGCTGCGCGAGGGCGCCAAGTTGATCGTGGTCGACCCGCGTCGCATCGACCTCGTACGCTCCCCGCACATCGAGGCCCAGTACCACCTCCAGCTGCGGCCGAGCACGAACGTCGCAGTCGTCAACGCGATGGCGCATGTCGTGGTCACCGAGGGCCTCACGGACAGGGACTTCGTGAACGTCCGGTGCGAAGGCTTCGACGAGTGGGCCGAGTTCATCGCCCGCCCGGAGAACAGCCCGGAGGCCGTCGAGGAGATCACCGGTGTACCTGCGGCCGAACTCCGGGCCGCAGCAAGGCTGTACGCGACCGCACCCAACGGCGCCATCTACTACGGCCTCGGCGTCACCGAGCACAGCCAGGGCTCGACCATGGTCATGGGAATGGCCAACCTCGCGATGGCGTGCGGCAACATCGGCCGGGACGGCGTCGGCGTGAACCCGCTGCGCGGCCAGAACAACGTCCAGGGGTCCTGCGACATGGGCTCCTTCCCGCACGAACTCCCCGGCTACCGGCACGTCTCCGACGACGCGGTACGCACCGTCTTCGAGAACCTCTGGGGCGGAACTCTCCTCGCCGAACCGGGACTTCGCATCCCCAACATGTTCGACGCGGCCATCGACGGCACCTTCCGCGGCCTGTTCGTGCACGGCGAGGACATCGCCCAGTCCGACCCCAACCTGGGGCACGTGACCGCCGCCCTCGAAGCCATGGAACTCGTCGTCGTACAGGACCTGTTCCTCAACGAGACGGCCAAGTTCGCCCACGTCTTCCTGCCCGGAGCCTCCTTCCTGGAGAAGGACGGCACCTTCACCAACGCCGAACGCCGCATCAACCGGGTGCGCTCTGTGATGAAACCCAAGACGGGAAAGCACGAGTGGCAGATCGTCAGCGAGATCGCCACCGCCATGGGCTACCCGATGTCCTACGACCATCCCGGCCAGATCATGGACGAGATCGCCTCGGTCACCCCGACGTTCACGGGTGTCTCCTTCGAGCTCATCGACAAGCTCGGCAGCGTCCAGTGGCCGTGCAACGAACAGGCGCCCGAGGGCACGCCCATCATGCACGTGGACGAATTCGTGCGCGGCAAGGGCAAGTTCGTGGTCACCTCCTACGTGCCGACCAGCGAACGCAGCACCCGGCGCTTCCCGCTGGTCCTCACCACCGGGCGCATCCTCAGCCAGTACAACGTCGGCGCGCAGACCCGCCGTACCGGCAATGTCGCCTGGCACCCCGAGGACATCCTCGAACTGCACCCGCACGACGCCGAGGACCGCGGCATCAGCGACGGCGACATGGTCACCCTCGCCAGCCGTGTCGGGCAGACCACCCTGCGCGCGGAGATCTCCGACCGCATGCCGACCGGGGTCGTGTACACCACGTTCCACCACCCCGTCACCGGCGCCAACGTGGTGACCACCGAGAACTCCGACTGGGCGACCAACTGCCCCGAGTACAAGGTGACCGCCGTACAGGTGGCACTCGCCCGCCCGGACCGGTCGAGCGACACCGAGACCGCCGGGAACGACCTCGTGACGGTGGTGGACTGAGATGACAGCGACCGTTCCGTCCGAGTGCAGGATGGCCAACGACATCGCCAGGAACCTCGGACACCTGCCGGGGGAGAAGGCCGCCGAAGCCATCGCGGGACACATCGGCAGGTTCTGGGACCCGCGCATGCGCACCCGGCTCCACGAGTTCGTCGACACCGGAGCGGACGGCCTGGACCCGCTGGTGGTAGCCGCGGTGAAGCTCCTGCACTGACCCGTGCGGTCCCCTCCCTGTACATCACTCCGAACTGCATACAGTATGGAGCCAGTGATCCCATGGGCAGGGAGGAGCCGCTCATGCTGTTCCGGCAGCTCGAATACTTCGTGGCGGTGGCGAGAGAACGGCACTTCGCCCGGGCGGCGGAATCCTGTTACGTCTCCCAGCCCGCCCTCTCGGCGGCGATCGCCAAGCTGGAGCGGGAGCTGAACGTCACGCTCATCAACCGCGGGCACAACTACCAGGGCCTCACCCCGGAGGGTGAGCGGCTCGTCGTATGGGCCAAGCGGATCCTCGCCGAACAGGACGCCTTCAAGGCGGAGGTGGCCGCCGTGCAGTCCGGCATCACCGGGACCCTGCGGCTCGGCACCGACCCCACCGCGTCCACCACCCTCGCCCTCCCCGTGGCCGCCTTCTGCGCGGCGCACCCGCTGGCCAAGGTCCAGGTCCGCTCCCGGCTGTCGACGAAAGAACTCCACCGCCAGTTGCGTGACTACGAACTGGACGTGGCCATCGCCCACTTCGACCCGGACGACCAGGAAGGTCTCCAGGTCGTCCCCCTCTACCAGGAGCGGTACATGCTGCTGGTCTCGGACGAGCAGCTGGTGGCCCAGTCCGCCACCGTGACCTGGGCGGACGCCGCCCAGTTGCCGCTCGCCCTGCTGACACCCGACATGCGGATCCGGCAGATCGTGGACACGGTGTTCGCCGAGAAGGGGTTCGTGGTGACCCCGCAGGTCGAGACGGACTCGATCGCCTCCCTCTACGCGCACGTGGGCGGCGGTGGCTGGGCGAGCATCGTGCCGCACACCTGGCTGCGCGCCATGCCGGTGGTCGGCCGGACGAGAGCGCTGCCGTTGGTCGACCCGGAGGCCGGCGCCCAGGTCTCGGTGGCGATCCACGCGGCGACCCCCGGCTCGGTCGCCGCCCGGGCGTTCGTCAACGCGGCGACCTGCCTGTCCCTGGACGACTTCTTCGCCCGGCCGCTGCCACCGGAACACCGGGTGCGCTGAGCCGCCCCCCCTGGTTGTGGTCGAGGATGTCGCGGGTTCAAGTCCCGTCACTCATCATCCTCGCGCTCGACCTGGCCGAAACCCTCGCTCACGCTCCATACCGAGCCACGACGGCCTTCCGGTCCAACCCGCCCTTGGCCGTGTACGGCAGCCCCGGGACCAGTTCGAGCCGGTCCGGCACCTCGAACGCGGCCAGCCGGTCACGGCAGTACCGCAGGATCTCCTCGCGCCCGACGCCGTCACCCTCACGCACCACCACGGCCGCGCCGACCCGCTGCCCGTAGACCGGGTCGGGCATCGGGAAGACCGCCGCCTCGGCCACCCCCGGGCACCCGGCGAGGATGTCCTCGACATGCTCGGGTGAGATCTTCTCACCGCCGCGGTTGATGAGGTTCTTGATCCGCCCGGTCAGGGACAGATACCCCTCCGCGTCCAGCACCCCCAGATCGCCGGTGTGCAGCCATCCGTCGACGAAGGTGTGCGCCGACTCCTCGCCGTCGTCCAGATAACCGCGGGCCACGGTCGGCCCCTGCACCCACACCTCGCCCTCCACACCCACCGGACAGGAACGCCCGCTGCGGTCGACCACCCGGACCTCGACCCCGGTCGGCCGGCCCACCGAGCCCTGCCTGAGCTCGCCCCGCTGCGGCAGCGGTTCGCTGGTCGCCTGGTGCGAGGACTCGGTCATCCCGTACGCGGACAGCAGCGGCGCCCCGAACGTGCGCTCCAAAGCCCGCTGCGTCGCCGTGTTGAGGGGTGCGCTGCAACTGCGCATGAACTTCAGAGCCTGTCCGCCCGGGTACTCCCGCTCCGACCGCTCCAGCAGGATCTCGTGGATGGCCGGCACCGCGGTGAACCAGGTGGCGGTCACGGCCCGCATGTCGTCCCAGAACGTGCCCGCCGAGAACCGGCCCCGCTCGGGCAGCAGCACACAGCCCCCGCTCGCCAGGGACGCCAGCAGCGCCGCGAACAGCCCGTGGCCGTGGAAGAACGGCATCACCGCGACCGTCGCGTCCCCGGGCCCCAACTCGTAGGTGGCGCAGATGTTCTGGAGAGAGGCGGCCACGTTGGCGTGGGTCAGCGGGACCATCTTCGCCCGGGCGGTGGTACCGGCGGTGAACAGGACAAGGGCGTCACGGCTCGACAACTCATTTGCCGGATGCCGGACGTGGGGGGCGGCGCACGTGCCGGGTTCGAGAGCGACCGCCGCGGTTCCCGCACGGGAGACGTCCACGCGAAGGGGCCATGCGGCGACGGGCGGCGCGGCATCGGACGCCGACGGATCGAGGAGCACCGCCCGCGCGCCCAACGCCTCAAGTCGTGCGATGAGTTGGGGTTCCGGCAGCGAGGGATCCAGGGGAGCCGCGACCAGCCGGGCCCGCGCCGCGCCGAGCAGTCCGACGACGAACTCCGCGGTGTTGGTGCCGATCAGCCCCACGGCATCACCGGGGCGCAGCCCCGCGTCGGCGAGCCTCGCGGCCACGTCGTCGGCAAGGCCTGCGAGGACCCGGTACGACAGCGGCACGCGCTCACCGGTCACCACGAGGGCCCGGGCGTACGGGCGTTCACGCACCTGCCGGTCGAGGAGGTCGACCAGGCCCGTGACCTCCAGAGGCCGGTACCGGTTCGCGTCACGCACGGATGCCGCGGCCGGAACGGCCATGACCCCACCCCCTCGCGCCAGGTCCGATGGAACATCCTCTGCGAGCGTGCGGTGACACCAGGGGCACGTCCAATATCCGCTGGCGAACGGCCGATAGCAGCTGTCTATCAAGGGAGTTGACGGGCCCCTGACCAGCCCTCGATAGACGCTGTTTATCGGCTGGTCGCCGATGGGTCTTGGACGCGGACGAGCGCGCTGCGGATGGTGAGAGAAGTAGCCGCTCCGGCAGGACCTGCCCAAGGAGGACCTCGGACCATGACCGCCCCCTCGACTATGGAGACCGCGGCAGCAGCCGACGTTCCGACCGAGCTCACCGACGGGTACCACCTGGTGGTCGATGCTCTGAAGCTGAACGACGTCGACACCATCTACGGGGTGGTCGGCATTCCGATCACCGACCTGGCCCGCCTCGCCCAGGCGCAGGGCATCCGCTACGTCGGCTTCCGCCACGAGAGCAACGCCGGACACGCGGCGGCCATCGCCGGCTACCTCACCAAGAAGCCCGGCGTGGCCCTCACGGTCTCGGCACCGGGCTTCCTCAACGGCCTGGTCGCGCTGGCGAACGCGACCACCAACTGCTTCCCCATGGTCCAGATCTCCGGCTCCAGCGAGCGCCACCTGGTTGACCTCAAGCAGGGCGACTACGAGGAGATGGACCAACTCGCCGCCGCGCAGCCCTTCGTGAAGGCCGCGTACCGGGTGAGCCGGGTGGAGGACATCGGCCGCGGTATCGCCCGCGCCCTGCGCACCGCGATCTCCGGGCGACCCGGCGGTGTCTACCTGGACATCCCCGCCGCGGTGCTCGGCGCCATCATGCCCAAGGAGGAGGGCGAAAGGACGCTCAGCCGTCTCGTCGACCCCGCACCACGCCAACTGCCGGCCCCGGAAGCCGTGGACCGCGCGATCGAGCTGCTCGCCTCCGCCGAACGCCCGCTGGTGGTACTGGGCAAGGGAGCGGCGTACGCCCAAGCGGACGCCAAGGTAAGGGAGTTCATCGAGTCGACCGGCATCCCCTACGTACCGATGTCGATGGCGAAGGGCCTGCTGCCCGACGACCACCCGCAGTCGGCGGCCACCGCCCGTTCCCTGGCGCTGAAGAAGGCCGACGTCGTGATGCTGATCGGCGC
The DNA here is from genome assembly GCF_044903305.1 of Streptomyces sp. NPDC019531. Taxonomy (NCBI): domain Bacteria; kingdom Bacillati; phylum Actinomycetota; class Actinomycetes; order Kitasatosporales; family Streptomycetaceae; genus Streptomyces; species Streptomyces sp. NPDC019531. The sequence goes on from NZ_JBJDQL010000034.1 coordinate 12,623, forward strand.
CCGCCTCAACTGGCTGCTCGGCCACGGCCAGTCGGGGTGGAACCCGGACGCCAAGTTCGTCCAGATCGACATCGACCCCAAGGAGATGGACAGCAACCAGCCCATCGCCGCGCCGCTCGTCGGTGACATCGAGTCCGTGCTCGACGCGCTCGCCGAGCGCACCAAGCCCGGTCAGATCGCGGCCCCTTCGGCCTGGCGCGAGGAACTCGGGGCGCGCTCGGCGCAGAACGTGGCCAAGATGGCCAAGCGTCTTGAGGCCGATCCGCACCCCATGCAGTTCATGGGCGCCCTGAAGGCCGTACGCGACGTCGTGCATGCGCATCCGGAGACGTACATCGTCAACGAGGGCGCCAACGCCCTGGACATCGCACGCAACGTCATCGACATGCACGTACCGCGCCACCGCCTCGACAGCGGCACCTGGGGCGTCATGGGCATCGGCATGGGGTACGCCATCGCCGCCGCGGTGGAGAGCGGCGCCCCGGTCGTGGCCATCGAGGGGGACAGCGCGTTCGGGTTCAGCGGTATCGAGATCGAGACGATCTGCCGCTACAAGCTGCCCGTCGTCACCGTGATCATGAACAACGGCGGTGTCTACCGCGGCGACGACACCAACCCGTACGACGACGCCCCCTCGCCCACGACCCTCATGTCGGCGGCTCGCCACGACCTGCTCATCGAGGCGTTCGGCGGCAAGGGCTACCGGGCCACCACCCCCGCCGAGGTCACCGCCGCCCTCACCGAGGCCCTCGCCTCCGGCGGCCCGGCGCTCATCGACTGTGTCATCGACCCCTCGGCCGGCACCGAGAGCGGCCACATCGCGCACCTCAACCCCAAGGGCATCACCGGCGGCAACATCACGCCGCCGAAGAAGTGACCGCCCGCACCACGCGTTTCCTCCCCTCACGTCCCGAACTCCCGCCGCGTACGCGCACGTTCACGAAAAGGAAGCACACATGAGTGAAAAGCCGCTCGCCGGAATCAAGGTGATCGACTTCACCGGGGTCCAGGCCGGTCCCGCCTGCACACAGATGCTCGCCTGGTTCGGCGCCGACGTCCTCAAGGTGGAGCGCCCCAACGGCGGCGACGTCACCCGCAAGCAGCTGCGGGACATCGAGGACCTCGACGCGCTGTACTTCACGATGCTCAACAGCAACAAGCGCTCCCTCGCCATCAACACCAAGACCGACGAGGGCAAGGAGGTCCTGGAGAAGCTCATCAGGGACGCCGACGTCCTGGTGGAGAACTTCGCCCCGGGCGCCCTGGACCGCATGGGCTTCTCCTGGGAGCGCATCCAGGAGCTCAACCCGCGCCTGATCTTCGGCTCGGTCAAGGGCTTCAACGACCAGTCGTCCTGGAACGACCTCAAGGTCTACGAGAACGTCGCCCAGTGCGCGGGCGGCGCCGCCTCCACCACCGGCTTCTGGGACGGCCCGCCCACCATCTCCGGCGCCGCCCTCGGCGACACCAACACCGGGATGCACCTGGCGATCGGCATCCTCACCGCGATCATCGACCGGGGGAAGACCAACCGGGGCCAGAAGGTCTCCGTGTCCATGCAAGATGCTGTCCTCAACCTCTGCCGGGTCAAGCTGCGCGACCAGCAGCGCCTGGAGCGGGTCGGCTACCTGGAGGAGTACCCGCAGTACCCGAACGGCGAGTTCACCGACGTGGTGCCGCGCGGCGGCAACGCGGGCGGCGGCGGCCAGCCCGGCTGGGTGCTCAAGTGCAAGGGCTGGGAGACCGACCCGAACGCGTACATCTACTTCACCGTCCAGGAACAGAACTGGAAGCGCACCGCCGAGGCGATCGGCCGCCCCGAATGGGCCGAGGACCCGGACTACGCCACCGCGCGCGCCCGCCAGCCGCGCATCTTCGAGATCTTCGAGGAGATCGAGAAGTGGCTCGCGGACAAGACCAAGTACGAGGCGGTGAACATCCTGCGTGAGTGGGAGGTGCCCTGCGCCCCCGTGATGAGCATGAAGGAGATCGCCTACGACGAGGACCTGCGCAGGAGCGGCACGGTCGTCGAGGTGGAGCAGAAGGGCCGCGGCACGTACCTGACCGTCGGCAGCCCGGTGAAGTTCTCCTCCTTCAAGCCGGAGGTCGTCGGCGCCCCGCTCCTCGGCGAGCACAGCTCCGAGGTTCTGGTCGAGCTCGGCTACGACGAGGAGACCATCGGTCGGCTCAAGGAGAGCGGCGTCATCGTCTGAGCGAAACGCTGAAGGGGCCGTGACCTTCGAGGTCACGGCCCCTTCAACATGAAGCGGTGATCAGACCGAAGCCTCGGCAGCCTCGGCCCGCCGCCGCATCAGCTCCCGCTCCCGCTCGCGGCGCGCGGTGACATCCCGGATGACCGCTCCGACATAGGTGCTGCCGTCAGGGCCCGGCAGCAGCACCACGCTGAACTCGATGGACAGCTTGCGGCCGTCCGCCGCCAGCGCGGGGACGGCCAGCAGATCCGCGTCCCCGTACTTGCTGTACCCCCGCTCCATGGCCGCCTCGAAGCCCTCCTGGTGCCGCTTGCGATGCTTCTCGGGGATGATGACGTCCAGACTGCGCCCCGCCACGTCGGCAGCCGGGAACCCGAAGATGCGCTCCGCACCCCGGTTCCAGTAACGGATCAGCCCCTCGCCGTCGATGATCACCATGCCGTCGGGTGCCTGCGCCGCCATGCCCAGCACCACCGCGGAATCCAGATCTTCCATGTCGCCTCCGAGCCGGAGTCATTGGTGACAACAGTATACAGAATACAGTCTTCATGTCCTCCGTACGGGACAGCGCGGGACGGATATGCAGGTGAAGGGCGGTCCGAAAGCTTGGTATTGTTGTCCATGTCGCCGCGGGGAACACCCCGGTCAGGCGGCAGACACCTGGTCCGGGTGGCGGAATGGCAGACGCGCTAGCTTGAGGTGCTAGTGCCCTTTATCGGGCGTGGGGGTTCAAGTCCCCCCTCGGACACCAGCAAGACCCCACTTCAAGTGGGGTCTTTCGCGTTACGGCGTGACGGGCGCGCTAATTCGGTTGACCGGACCGGCGCGGAAGGTGCTCAATACCCGGCATGGCCGACATCCAGGGCACGTACGACGATCTGTTCTCCGCGGTTCCCAACAAGTTGGCGGCGCTGCTGGACGAGGGAGACGTGGGTGGTTCCGTCGCCGTCTTCGTGGACGGCGAACCGGTGGTGGACGTCTGGGGCGGCTTCGCCGACGTCGGCCGGACCACACCGTGGGAACGGGACACGATCACCAACGTCTTCTCCACCACCAAGACGATGACGGCGCTGTGCGCGCTGATCCTGGCCGACCGCGGCGAGCTCGACCTGGACGCCCCGGTCGCCCGGTACTGGCCGGAGTTCGCCGCCGCGGGCAAGGAGAAGGTGCTGGTACGGCATCTGCTCTCGCACACCGCGGGACTGCCGCACTGGGAGGGTCCGGTCGAGGAGATCTACGACTGGCAGGCCGTCACCGCCCGACTGGCCGCCCAGCAGCCCCTGTGGGAGCCGGGCACCGCGGCCGGCTACCACTCGCTCACCCAGGGATTCCTCGTCGGCGAGGTCCTGCGCCGGATCACCGGCCGCACCGTCGGGGAGTTCCTCGCCCGGGAAGTGACCGGGCCGCTCGGTGCCGACTTCCACATCGGGCTCTTGGCCGAACACGACCACCGCGTCGCCCCCACCGTCCCGCCGCCCGGCCGGGACGAGGACTACACCGCGGGCGCCGCCGCCCCCGGCCCCGACGCGACCCCCTCCTCCGGGACCGCGTTCCGAGTCAGGGACGCCAACAGCGTGGCATGGCGGCGCGGGCAGATTCCCGCCGCGAGCGGCTTCGGCAACGCCCGTTCGGTCGCGCTCGTCCAGTCCGCGCTCGCCTGCGGAGGGACGGTCAGGGGCGTACGGCTGCTGTCCGCTGCGGGCGCCGAGCGGGCCACGGAGGAGCAGTTCAGCGGCGAGGACCGCGTGATCGGCATGGCGCAGCGGTACGGCCTGGGCTACGGACTCTTCGGCACCACCTTCGGCTGGGGCGGGTGGGGAGGCTCCCTCGTCATGATCGACCCCGACGCCCGCATGGTGGTGGCGTACGCGACCGACCAGATGCGCGAACCCGCCGAGGACACCCGGGGGTTGGACCTCGTCATGTCCGCCTACGACGGCCTCCAGGGCCTGCGCTAGCGGAGCCCACCACGGGCAGGGCGGGGCGCGGAAAAATACCGTGCCCCGCCCCTGCCCGTTTCCCTACACTCACCACGCAGTTCATGAAGAGGAACGACGCGTGAGGGGAGTACGGCCGTGTGTGTGCGCAGCGCTGTCGCCGTTTCCCGGACGTCGTACGACGTGATCCTCGTGTCCTCGACCCTCCGGTGCCCGCTGCGCGGCCGGCACCGGACGCCCGTGACGACTGTCTGACCTCGCAACTCACGCCACAGCAAGCTGTCCTGACGTTGCGACATGCCGTCGTACGGGCCATCGCGCCGCCCTGTGATCACACCATCCGAAAGGCCATGGGCCGTGCGTACCACCCACAACCCCGACCCGCTCGCCGTCGTCCGCAACCTCGGCATCCTCGCCCACGTCGACGCCGGCAAGACCACCGTCACCGAGCGGATCCTGTTCGCCACCGGAACCACGCACAAGCGTGGAGAAGTTCACGACGGGACCACCGTCACCGACTTCGACCCGCAGGAGCGGGACCGCGGGATCACCATCTTCGCGGCGGCCGTGAGCTGCGCATGGGACGGGCACCGGATCAACCTGATCGACACCCCGGGCCATGTCGACTTCGCCGACGAGGTGGAGCGCTCGCTCAGGGTGCTCGACGGGGCCGTCGCGGTGTTCGACGCGGTCGCCGGCGTGGAGCCGCAGAGCGAGTCGGTGTGGCGGCAGGCCGACCGGCACGGCGTCCCCAGGATCGCGTTCGTCAACAAGCTGGACCGCTCGGGCGCCGACCTGGACACGGCCGTCGAGTCGATCCGGCGGCGGCTGCATCCGGCCCCGCTGGTCGTGCAGTTGCCCATCGGCAGCGAGGACGGCTTCACCGGAGTCGTCGACCTGCTGGGGATGCGGGCGCTGACCTGGTCGGACGACACCGCCGTCGAGGAGGGGCCCGTGCCGGACGGTCTGCGGGAGGAGGCCCTACGGCGGCGTCGGCTCCTGGAGGAAGCGGTCGCCGAACGGCACCCGGCCGCCCTGGAGGAGTTCTGCGACCGGGAGATGCTCTCCGCAGGCACCCTCGCCGCCGCCCTGCGCGACCTCACCCACAGCGGCGACGGCGTGGTCGTCCTGTGCGGCTCGGCCTATCGCAACCGCGGCATCGAACCGCTGCTGGACGCCGTCGTGGCGTACCTGCCGTCGCCGTTGGACGTGCCCGCCGTGCGCGGGGAGCAGGGCGAGGAGAGGGCCTGTGACCCGTCGGCGCCCTTCGCGGCACTGGCGTTCAAGGTGAACGCCACCGCGACCGGGCGGCTGACTTACCTCCGTGTGTACTCGGGAACGATCGAGAAGGGAGCCACCGTGTGGGACGCGGGCGCGCGGCGCACCGAGCGCATCGGGCGGATCCTGCGCGTACAGGCCGACCGGCACGCCCGGCTGGAGCGCGCGGTCGCCGGTGACATCGTCGCCGTCGTCGGGCTGAAGTCGGCCCGCGCGGGCTCGACGCTGTGCGCGCCGGACGCCCCGCTGGTGCTCGAACCGCCGAGCGTGGCCGAGCCGGTCGTGTCCGTGGCCGTCGAAGCCCAACGGTCGCTCGACACCGACCGGTTGGCCTCGGCGCTCGCCCGGCTCGCCGAGGAGGACCCCTCGCTCGTCGTCCGCACCGACGCCGAGACCGGCCAGACGCTGTTGTCCGGCATGGGCGAACTGCATCTGGAGGTCGTGGTGGAGAAGGTGCGGCGCGAGCACGGCCTGGCGCTCAACGTCGGCCGTCCGAGGGTGAGTTACCGCGAGACGGTCGGGCGCGGGGTGTCCGGCCTGGTCTTCCGGCACGTCAAACAGGATGGCGGGGCAGGGCAGTTCGCGCATGTCGTGCTCGATGTGGAGCCGCTGGCCGAGGGGTTCGAGTTCCGCTCGACCGTCGTCGGCGGGCGCGTTCCGCAGGAGTACGTCCGCGCGGTCGAGGCCGGCTGCCGGGATGCCCTGGCCGAGGGGCCGCTCGGCGGGCACCCGGTGACCGGGCTGCGCGTCACCCTCACCGACGGGGCGACCCATGTGAAGGACTCCTCGGACACGGCCTTCCGTACGGCGGGCAGGTTCGGCCTCCGGGAGGCTCTGCGCGCCTGCGCGATGGTCCTCCTGGAACCGGTCGTCGAGGTCACGGTCACCGTGCCCGAGGACGCCGTCGGCGCGGTGCTCGGCGACCTCGCCGCGCGCCGCGGCCGGGTCTCCGGCTCGGTCACGCGCGGTGGCGCGGCGGTCGTGACGGCGACCGTGCCACTGGCCGAACTCTTCGGCTACGCCACGAGGTTGCGCAGCCGGACCCAGGGCCGAGGCACCTTCACGGCCCGGCCGACGGGCTGCGCACCGGCTCCGGCGGTGACACCGGCACGGTGACCCACGGGACGGAGGTCCCGTGACCCCGGGGTCGTAGGGCGGACCGCACTCCCGCCCTACGGCCCCTCCGTCACTCGGGCAGCATCCGCAGCGGCTCTGAGCGGTTCGGCACCTGTCGCGCTCAGGCGTCGAAGGGCTGTGCCCGGCGACGCAGCAGCCCGCATTCCGCGGCCACCTCGTGCAGCAGATCCCCCGGATACCGCTGCGGGATCCGGATCCCCGCGCGACTGGTCAGCAGCGGCCCGCCACCCGTGAGATCGCGGGGACGGCGCCGTAGCGGAAGATACGCGCCCACGGCGTCGCGGATCAGCGGCGGGAACCGGACCAGTCGGGCCCGGCCGCCGGCGTCGTACAGACGCAGCGTGTCGACGCCGTGGCCGAGGTCGCGGGTGGTGGTGAGGTCGTCGAGGCTGAGACGCACGATCTCGGCGGACCGCAGGCCCAGGCCGAGCTGCAGATAGCCGCAGAGGCGGTCCAGGCGATGCTGGGGCGAGGCGGGCCGTCCGCGTTCGTCGAGGGCGGCGAGCAGGACCGCCGTCTGCCACGGGTCCAGTGCGGACGGCGTGAGGTGGGCACGGTCGGCCGGGCGGGAGCGGCGCGCCGCCGGGTTGTACGGGACGGCGTCGTGACGCCCGGTGTAGGCGTAGAAGGAGCGGGTCGCCGAGATCCGGCGTGCCGTCGCGCTGTGCGGGGCACCGGGTCGGTGTGCCCACAAGGCGATGTGCTGGGCGGCGACCTTGTCCCAGGAGAGATCCTCTTCGGTGCAGTGGGCCAACCAGCGTTCCACGGAACGTTGGTAGTTCTCGCGGACGCGTCCTGGGTACGAACTCGTCGCCAGCCATTCCCGGAGCAGCTCGCCGGGGTTCCAGTTCTCCACCCGTACCTCCTCACCCATGGTCCCATGCGGTGAGCTCAGCAGGCGTCGCGGCGGTGAGGACCTGTCGGAGGCAGCACGCGCCGCGGCGATAGGGTCCGGGCATGGAGACCCAGGAGACCCGGGTGGAGATCGCCCGGGAGGCGGATCAGGAACTCGTCGACGCCTTCGCTCGGATGCTGCCGCAGTTGTCCTCGACGGCCGTGCCCCTCGACCTCGCGGCGCTCGACCGCATCCTGGCCTGTGACGCCAACACCATGCTGATCGCGAGGACGTCGGCCGGGGCCGTCGTCGGCACCCTCACCCTGGTCATGTTCCCCGCGCCCGCGGGACTGCGGGCCCGTGTCGAGGACGTGATCGTCGACCATGAGGCACGCGGTCAGGGGATCGCGGGGCTGCTGATCCGGGAGGCCATCCGGCTGGCCCGGGAGGCCGGGGCCCGTACCGTCGACCTCACCTCACGCCCGGACCGGGCGGCGGCCAACCGGCTGTACGAACGGCAGGGGTTCAGGCAACGGGAGTCGAGGGTGTACCGGGTGCCGCTCAGCAGCTGACCCAGCCGACCCACTTGGCCCAACTGCCCCTCTTGACCCGGGCGACCCTTCGATCGGCAAGACGTTCAGGAGGCCATTGCCTCCGGCTCCCGCTCCGCCGCCACGAACTCCAGCTGCAGCAGCTCGCCCACCACGGCCTCGTCGGCCCGGTGCGTGCGCCACAGCCACAGGATGTCCCGGCCGAACGACCAGACCAGCGTGGCGAGGGCCAGGGCGGCGACCCCGAAGGTCGCCGTGTGCGGCAGGTACCCGGACGCTGCCACCAGCAGCAGGATCCCCTGGAGCGCGGCCACCGTCTTGCGGGCCATGCTCGGCGGCAGCGGGGCGTTCAGCCACGACCACACCCGGGCCGCCGCGACGAAGCCGTAGCGCATGGCACCGATCAGCAGGACCCAAGGGCCCTGGGACATCGACACGTACACGCTGAGCACCAGGATCAGGAACGCGTCGACCTCCATGTCGAACCGCGCGCCCAGCGGGGTCGAGGTGCCCGTCGCGCGGGCCACCTTGCCGTCGACGCCGTCGAGGATCAGGGCCACCGCGGTCAGACCGACGAACAGCGTCACCGGCGGGGAGTCCTGGAAGGAGTCCGCGACCAGCGCGGTCACTCCGCCCACCAGGGTGGCCCGGCCGAGGGTCACCCGGTTGGCCGGTCCGAAGGAGCGCGGGCGGGTGCGGTGCAGTGCCCTGGAGAGCACGGCCCAGGTGGCGACGGCGAAGGCGAGACCCGTCAGCCAGCCCGCCGGCCCCATGCCGATCGCCGTACCGAGCAGGGCCAGCAACAGGATCTGCAGACCCGCTCCCACCGCGGTCTCCTGCTGGACCAGCCTTGCGTCGTAAGTGTTGTTCAGGGCCACCGCAGATTCCTCCGGCCAGATGACAGAGTCGATCAAGGCCGCGTACTGTGCGCGGCCTGTGCACACCTCGGTTACGTGAACGAGGTACGTGCCCGAGTTCCCGATCGTTCAGGAGGTTCTCGATGAAGGCCGCCGCACGTGCGTTCTGGCTCCGCTCTCCGGGTGAGGGCGAGATACGGGAGTTCACCCTTGCGGCCCCCCGCGAGGACGAGGTGCTGGTCCGCGCGCTGTACTCCGGGGTCAGCAGGGGAACGGAGACACTCGTGTTCCGTGGCGGGGTGCCCGAGAGCCAACACGCGGCCATGCGGGCGCCGTTCCAGGAGGGCGACTTTCCGGGGCCCGTGAAGTACGGATACCTCAGCGTCGGAGTGGTGGAGGAGGGGCCCGCCGCTCTGGTGGGCCGTACGGTCTTCTGCCTGTACCCGCATCAGACGCGGTACGTGGTCCCGGCGAGCGCCGTGACGGTCGTACCGGACGACGTGCCCGCCGCACGGGCCGTCCTCGCCGGTACCGTCGAGACCGCCGTGAACGCCCTCTGGGACGCGGCCCCACTGGTCGGCGACCGGATCGCGGTGGTCGGCGGCGGCATGGTCGGCTGTTCGGTGGCCGCGCTGCTGGCCCGCTTCCCCGGCGTACGGGTCCAGTTGGTGGACGCCGACCCCGCCCGCGCCAGGACCGCCGAGGCCCTCGGCGTCGGCTTCGCGTCCCCTGCGGACGCCCTCGGCGACTGTGACCTCGTCGTCCACGCCAGCGCCACCGAACAGGGCCTCGCCCGCTCGCTGGAACTGCTCACCGCCGAGGGCTCGGTCCTCGAACTGAGCTGGTACGGCGACCGGAAGGTGAGCCTCCCGCTCGGCGAGGCCTTCCACTCCCGGCGCCTGGTCATCCGCAGCAGCCAGGTCGGCACAGTGTCGCCCGCGCGCGCGAATCGCAGTTACGGTGACCGGCTCGCCCTCGCGCTGAAGCTGCTCGCCGATCCGGCGCTCGACGCCCTCGTCACGGGGGAAAGCGCGTTCGACGAACTGCCGGAGGTGATGCCGAAGCTGGCCAGTGGGGAAATTCCGGCCCTCTGTCATCTCGTGAGGTACGGCAAGAGCGCCTGACCTGAGAAAAGAGTGAGAGACGGCTGAACAGGGGGACGTGAAGAGCCGTACTACACGGCATCCCCCGGCAGGGATCAGCCGGGGGACCAGACGCGCCGCACCTGGAGGGTCGTCCGTTGTTCAGCATCACCGTCCGCGATCACATCATGATCGCCCACAGCTTCCGCGGCGAGGTCTTCGGACCCGCGCAGCGTCTGCACGGAGCGACGTTCCTGGTGGACGCCACGTTCCTGCGCGAACAGCTGGACGACGACAACATCGTCGTCGACATCGGACTGGCCACTCAGGAACTCGGTGCCGTAGTCAGCGAGCTGAACTACCGCAACCTCGACAACGAACCCGACTTCGCCGGAGTCAACACCTCCACGGAGTTCCTGGCGAAGGTCATCGCGGACCGGCTCGCCGAGCGTATCGAGAAGGGGGCCCTCGGCGAGGGTGCCAAGGGGCTCGCGGGCCTGACGGTCACCCTGCACGAGTCGCATGTCGCCTGGGCGAGTTACGAGCGTGCCCTGTGACCGACCTGACCACCGGGCGGGCGGCCACGCTCGACTACGTGCCCGTGCAGCACGCCGTCCTCAAGAAGGCCGAGATCATCCCGATGTCCCTGCGCTCCGTGCACTTCGTGATGCCCGGCGGCGTGGACGACCCGACCGCGCCGAGCGGCGGCAACGCCTACGACCGGCGGGTCTGCCTGGATCTGCCCGGCTTCGGCTGGCAGGTCGAGCGGCACGCGGTGGCCGGCAGCTGGCCGCGCCCGGGAGCGCCGGCCCGTACCGAACTGGCCCGTACCCTGCGGGACCTGCCCGATGACACCGTCGTCCTCATCGACGGCCTGGTCGCCTGTGGGGTCCCCGAGATCGTCGTCCCCGAGGCGGAGCGACTGCGGCTCGCCGTCCTCGTCCACCTGCCGCTCGGCGACGAGACCGGACTCGAACCGCGTCTCGCCGTCGAACTGGACGCCAAGGAGCGCGAGGTGCTGCGGGCCGTGCCCGCCGTCATCGCCACCAGCGACTGGGCCGTACGCCGACTCGTCTCGCACCACGGCCTCGCCCCCGAGCGGGTCCATGTCGCCACCCCCGGCGCCGACATCGCCCCGCTCGCCTCCGGCACCGACGGTGTCTCCCGGCTGCTGTGCGTGGCCGCGGTGACCCCCCGCAAGGGCCAGCACCGGCTGATCGAGGCACTGGCCGGCGCGAAGGACCTGCCGTGGAGCTGTGTGTGCGTCGGCGGGATCACCCAGGACCCCGAGTACGTCGCCGGTCTGCGCGTGCTCATCAGGAAGTACGGCCTCCAGGACCGCCTGCACCTGGCGGGACCGCAGGCCGGGGCCGAACTCGACGCCAGCTACGCCGCCGCCGACCTGATGGTCCTCACCTCCTACGCCGAGACCTACGGCATGGCGGTCACCGAGGCCCTCGCGCGGGGCATCCCGGTGCTGGCCACGGACGTCGGCGGACTGCCGGAGGCGGTCGGACGCGCTCCCGACGGCGGCGTGCCCGGCATCCTCGTGCCGCCGGAGGACCCCGCCGCCCTCGCCGCGGAACTGCGCGGCTGGTTCGGCGAGGCGGACGTACGACGCCGACTGAAGGCGGCTGCCCGGGGCCGGCGGGCCGCCCTGGACGGCTGGGCGACCACGGCCCGCAGCCTGGCCGGAGTACTCGGCCGACTGCCGAGCGAACCCAGGAGGGCGGTATGAGGAAGACGGCGACGAAGCAGAGCGGGAAGATCCCGGCCCAGCCGGGACCGCGGGAGGTGGCGTCGATGACGTCCGGTGTCCCTGCCGACCCGGAATCGGTCATTCCCGGTGCCGGTCCCAGCATTCGCCCCGGCGAGCGTCCCACCGTACGGCTGCGGGACGCCGGACCGGACGACGCGCCCCGATACGCGCCCGAGTGGCTGGAGCTGCGGGAAGGACCCGACGCGGCGGCGCGGGCGGGCGACCTGATCGACCCACTGCGGATCCGGCTGGCCAACCTCCCCGGGAAGGCCGGTCTCGTCATCCACGACCTGGGCTGCGGCACCGGCTCTATGGGCCGCTGGCTCGCGCCCCGTCTGGACGGTCCGCAGCACTGGGTCCTGCACGACCGCGACCCCTACCTCCTGCATTTCGCGGCCGTCGCCTCCCCGCGCTCCGCCGCCGACGGCAGCCGGGTCACCGTCGAGACGCGCCGCGGCGACGTCGGCCTGCTCACCCCGGACGCCCTCGCCGGCGCCTCCCTGGTGACGGCCTCCGCGCTCCTCGACGTCCTCACCCGCGAGGAGATCGACACCCTCGCCGCGGCCTGCACCGGCGCCGGCTGCCCGGCCCTGCTCACGCTCTCCGTGGCCGGACGGGTCGAACTCACCTCGTCCGACCCGCTGGACGACGAGATCGCCGAGGCGTTCAACGCCCATCAGCGGCGCGGCGGTCTGCTCGGCCCGGACGCGATCACCGTCGCCTGCGAGGCGTTCTCCGAGCGGGGCGCGACGGTACGGCTGCACCCGAGCGCCTGGCGCCTGGGCCCCGCGGAATCCGCGCTCACCGCCCAGTGGCTGCGCGGCTGGGTCGGCGCGGCCGTCGAGGAGCGTCCCGAACTGAAGGAGCGCGCCGAGCGCTACCTCCGGGACCGCCTGGAGGCCTGCCGCGCGGGCGAGTTGAAGGCCGTCGTGCACCACAGCGACCTGCTGGCGCTGTCCCGTCCGACGGGCGGAGCCTCATGAGCGTGGAGACGGTGCGCCCCGAGACCGAGCGGCGGGGCCCCCAGACGCGGAGCAACGACCACGGCAAGGCCGCCCTCCCGGTCCGCCGTCCGGCAGCACCCATCGAGGCGGGCACACCCTCCCACCGGGCCCGTACGCTCCAGGCCGAGGTGCTCCAGACCCGCGACGAGGTCCTCGTGGCGCGGACCGAGGCTCTCGTGGCCCGGGCCGAGCTGCTCGCGGCCGCCGGAGTGCCCGCCCCGGACCTCACCGCCGCCGCCGTCTCCCATGACCGGATCGGCGTCATCGTGACGAAGGCCCGGCCCCGGGCCGCCCGGCGCCCCCGGTGGCGTACCGCCCTGCGGAGCATCCTCAACTCCCGCGCCCTGCGCACCCACTTCGGCACCGTCGCCGGCGTCACCATCCTCGCCGTACTGCTGTGGCGCCTCGGCACCGGCGTCTTCCTCGACGGGCTGCGCCGGATCGACGGCCCGGCGCTCGCGGCCGCGCTCGCCATCGGCGTCCTGACCACCGTGTTCAGCGCCTGGCGCTGGCAGTTGGTGGCCCGCGGCCTGCGCATCCGGCTGCCGCTCGGCGCCGCCGTGGCCGACTACTACCGCGCCCTGTTCCTGAACGCGGCCCTGCCCGGCGGAGTCCTCGGCGACGTGCACCGCGCGGTGCGGCACGGGCAGAGCGCCGGGGACATGGGCCGCGGTGTGCGGGCCGTCGTCCTCGAACGCGCCGCCGGACAGGTCGCGTTGGCGCTCGTCGGCGGTGCCGTACTGCTCACCATGCCGTCCCCGGTCCTCGCCGAGGCCCGTCACCTTGCCCCCGCGGTCGGCCTCGCCGTCCTGGGCGCCCTCGCCGTCGTCGTGGCCCTGCGCATGAACCGCGCCCCCTCCTCCCGCCGTGGCACGGCCCTGCGCGCGACCCTCGGCGAGGCGCGCGAGGGACTGCTGTCCCGCCGCAACTGGCCCGGCGTCGCGCTCTCTTCGGCCGTCGTCCTCGCCGGCCACCTCGGGATGTTCGTGCTCGCCGCGCGCATCGCGGGCTCCGGCGCCTCCGTCGCCATACTGCTGCCCCTGGCCGTGCTCGCGCTGCTCGCCATGGGACTGCCCCTGAACATCGGCGGATTCGGCCCCCGGGAGGGTGTCACCGCCTGGGCGTTCGCCGCGATGGGCCTCGGCGCGAGCGCCGGCCTCGCGACCGCGATCGTCTACGGCGTCCTCAGCTTCGTCGCGAGCCTGCCGGGCGCGGTCGTCCTGGTCGCCCGCTGGTACCAGGGACTACGGCGGCCGGCGAAGTCCTACCCCTCCGTGAGCGTCGAGAAATGCGCCCCGAAGGAAGCCGCGAGGCTCTCCAGCAACGCTTTCCCTTTTTCCGCCGAGCCCAGCGAAGGGCGCCCGATGACACCGGAATCGGTGTAACCGGACATACCGAGGGTGAGGAGATGACGACGGTCGTCCGCGACGAAATCGGAGGTCTCGTAACCGGGTCGGAGACATTCCGGGTGCGCGTGCAGAAGAATGGAGGTCTCGATTTCTCCCGCATGCATGTCGGTGAGCAGCGAGGTGACCACCCCCGCGTCTCCGCGCGCGGCCTCCCAGTCCTCCACGGCCGGGAAGAGCGCCATCCGCTCCCCGCGCGCGGAGGCCTCCTGGACGACGTTGCCCAACACGTAGTTCCCGCCGTGCCCGTTGACCACGACCAGCGCCTCGACGCCCGAGCGGCGCAGCGAATCCGCGATGTCCCGTACCACCGAGTGAAGGGTGACGGAGGAGATGCTGACGGTCCCCGGCCAGGCCGCGTGCTCGTGCGAGCAGGAGATCGTCACCGGCGGAAGGAGATGCACCGGGTACGCCGCGGCGATCTCCCGCGCGACGGCACAGGCGACGAGGGTGTCGGTCGCCAACGGGAGGTACGGACCGTGTTGTTCGAAGCTCCCGACCGGAAGGACGGCGACCTGTGTTGAGACGTCCGCCCCCCGTGTCCGTACGTCTTCCGTAGTGTCCGTCGGCATCAGACCGTACGCAGCCGACCGTATTCCCGAACCACTCATCTTTTCACGGCCTTTCGTCTCTGCTTAGGAACCAGATCATGACAGACAAAGTTGGCGTACTCGGCAAGAAGGCACCACAGCGTACGGGTGTGGAGCGCGTGGTGAATGCGCCGCTGCCCACCGTGTACGGGAAATTCCAGGCCGTCGGCTATCTCGATCACGACCGCGGTGACGAACAAGTGGCCCTGGTCTACGGTGACATCGCCTCGGACGATGTCCTCGTCCGGCTGCATTCCGAGTGCCTGACCGGTGACGCGTTCGGCTCCCAGCACTGTGAGTGCGGCGACCAGTTGGACGCCGCACTGCGGGCCGTGGTGAAGGAGGGCAGTGGGATCGTCGTCTACCTGCGTGGCCATGAGGGCCGGGGGATCGGCCTGCTCGCCAAGCTGCGCGCGATGGCGCTGCAGGCGGAGGGTCTGGACACCGTCGAGGCGAACCTCGCGCTCGGCCTGCCGGTGGACTCCCGCGACTACGGCGTCGCCGCCGAGATCTTCCACGACCTGGGCGTGAACTCGGTCCGTCTGATGTCCAACAACCCGCGCAAGCGCGAGGCACTGCAGCGGCACGGCATCAAGGTCGCCGAGACGGTGCCGCTGCTGATAACCCCGTGCGAGAGCAACATCACCTATCTGCGCACCAAGCGGGAGCGCTTGGACCACGTCCTCCCCCATCTGGACGCGGTGGCCCACCTGTCCTGATCGCGGGCCGGGTTCCGGGACGGGAATTCCGGACAGGAAGAGGGAATGACCGACGACGTCCTCTTCCTCTCCGGAGAGCAGGTCACCCGCCTGCTCGACATGGACACGGCCATCGCCTCGCAGCGCGCGGCCTTCACCGCGCTCGGCTCCGGGGCGGCCGATCTGCCGGCGAAGATCATGCATCCGAGCCGCTTCGACGACAGCGTGGTCTTCGCGTACGTCTCCCGGCTCTCCGCCGACTCCGGGGCCGTCGCGAAGTTCGGCAGCGTCAACCCGGGCAACACGGCGGCCGGGCTGCCCACCAACCACGCCGTGGTCACGGTGCTCGACCCCGTGACCGGCCGCTTGGCCGCCGTCATGGACGGTGCCGCGGTGACCACCCTGCGCACGGCCGCCGCGAGCGCCGTCGCCGTCGACGCCCTGGCCACAACCGACAGCGCCGACCTCGCCGTCCTGGGGTCGGGCACCCAGGCCCTGGCCCATGTGCGGGCGATCTCCCGGGTGCGGGACCTGAAGTCGGTACGGCTGTGGAGCCCGACCCCGCGCCACCGCGCCCGCGCCGCCGAGACCCTGTCGGACCTCGGGTTCGCCGCCGAGGCCGTCGGCAGCGCCGAGGAGGCGGTGACCGGCGCCTCCCTGGTCGCGACCTGCACGCTGAGCAGGACACCGGTGGTGCACGGGCAGTGGCTGGCGCCCGGGTGCACGGTGGCCAGCGTGGGGTCCTTCGAACCCACCCGCCGGGAGGTGGATTCCGATGTCCTACGGCGATCCGCGGCCGTTGTCGTGGACGACCCGGCGACCGCGGCCGAGCACGCCGGGCCGATCGTGGAAGCGCTCGCGACGGGCGAGCCGACCGGCCTCGTCGCACTCGGAGACGTCCTGACGGGACGCGCCACCGCCCGCACGGGACGCGCCGACATCATCTACTACAACAGCGTCGGCCTCGGCATCCAGGACGCGGCAGCGGCCTGGGCCGTGGTGCGGGCCGCTCAGGGGGAGCACGCGTGAGTGCGGTCGTCATCGGCGGCGGGGTCATGGGCACGAGCATCGCCCGCCATCTGGCGCGGGCGGGTGTGCGGGACGTGGTGCTGGTCGAGCGGGACGAACTCGCCTCCGGCTCCACATCCAAGGCCGCGGGCGGGGTGCGGGCGCAGTTCTCCGACGAACTCAACATCCGGCTGGGGGCGCGCAGCCTGGAGGCGTTCGGGCGGTTCGCCACCGAGACCGGACAGGACATCGGGCTGCACCGGGTCGGCTATCTGTTCCTCCTGTCGACCCCGGACGAGGTGGCCTCCTTCGAGGAGAGCGTGCGGCTGCAGAACTCCCTCGGCGTCCCGAGCCGCATGATCGACCCGGCCGAGGCACAACGGCTCTCCCCGCTCATCACCACCGACGGTCTGCTCGCCGCCGCCTTCTCGCCCGAGGACGGACACTGCACCCCCGAGTCCGTCGTCCACGGCTACGCGGCCGACGCCCGCCGCCACGGCGCGACGATCCTGCGGCACACCGAGGTCACCGACATCGAACTGCGCGGCGACGACATCACCGCCGTGGCGACGACCAAGGGCCGGATCGCCACCGACACGGTGATCTGCGCGGCCGGCGCCTGGTCGCGGGCCGTCGGTGCGATGGTCGGCGTGGACCTGCCGGTCGAACCACTGCGCCGCCAGATCGCGGTCACCGAACCGGTCGACGCACTGCCACCCCACCTCCCCATGACCATCGACTTCACCAGCAGCCTCTACTACCACCGCGAGGGGCCCGGCCTCCTCCTCGGCATGTCCGACCCCGACGAGACCCCCGGCTTCGACACCACCACCCACGACCGCTGGATCCCCCGCCTCGCCGAGGCCATGCAGCACCGTGCCCCCGCTCTCCTCGACCTGCGCCGCACCGGCGGCTGGGCCGGCCTCTACGAGATCACCCCGGACCACAACGCCCTCATCGGCGAGGCGACTTCGGTCTCCCGCTTCCTCTACGCCACCGGCTTCTCCGGCCACGGATTCCTCCAGGGTCCGGCCGTCGGCGAGGTCGTCCGCGACCTGTACCTGGGCCGCGTACCCTTCGTGGACGTCAACCCGCTCAGCGCCGGCCGGTTCGCGGCCGACGCCCCGCGCCCGGAGGCCAACCGCGTATGACCGAGCTCCATCTGTGGCTGCGCCACGAGGTCCGTTCCACCGAGCGACGCACGCCGATCGTGCCGTCCGACGCCCGGCGGCTCGTCGACAGGGGCGTGACACTGACCGTCGAGGAGTCCCCGCAGCGGATCTTCCCGATCGAGGAGTACGAGGAGGTTGGCTGCGCCGTCGCGCCCGCGGGTTCGTGGACCTCACAGGCGCCCCGGGACGCCGTGGTCGTAGGCCTCAAGGAACTCCCCGACGAACCCCCGACCTTGACGCACCGTCATGTCTTCTTCGGGCACGCCTACAAGGAACAGCCGGGCGCGGCCGCCCTGTTGCGCCGCTTCGCCGCCGGGGGAGGGGCGCTCCTGGACCTGGAGTACCTGGTGGACGACCAGGGCCGCAGGCTCGCCGCGTTCGGCTACTGGGCCGGTTACCTGGGCTCCGCCCTGGCCGTGCTCCAGCACCGGGGCACGCTGGCCGCGCCCCTCGCGCCCACCTCGCAGGAGGAACTGGAGGAGCTTCTGCGGCCCGGCGCCGGGGACGAGGCGTTCACGGCCCTGGTGATCGGGGCCCTCGGCCGCAGCGGCCGAGGCGCCCGGGTCGCGCTCCGGGCGGCCGGGATCGAGCCGACCTGCTGGGACCTCGACGAGACCCGCGACCTGGACCGCCCCGCCCTGCTCGCCCACGACGTGCTGGTGAACTGCGTACTGGCCACCACCCCCGTCCCGCCGTTCGTCCGCGAGACGGACCTGGACGACCCGTCCCGCCGGCTGCGCACCCTCTCCGACGTCACCTGCGACGTCGGCTCACCCCTGAACGTCCTGCCGGTCTACGACCGCACCACCGAGTGGACCGAGCCCGTCCGCCGGCTGCACAAGGAACCTCCCCTGGACCTCATCGCCATCGACAACCTGCCGTCCCTGCTCCCGGAGGAGTCCAGCGTCGGCTTCTCGGGCTCCCTGCTGCCCCTGCTGCTGGAGTTCGGGGTCGGCGGTCCCTGGGGACGCTGTCTGGAGCGTTTCCATCAGGCCTGCCGTGAACTCGGCATCGGGGAAGGGGAGTTCGGACGTGTCTGACCTCGTACCCGCGACCGGCACCGTCCACTGGATCGGCGCCGGACTCTCCACCGGCAGCGGCCTGGCAGAACTGTGCGACACGGCCGACCGCGTACATCTGTGGCACCGCACCGAGGAGCGCGCGGCACAGGCCCTCGAAGGTCTGGGACTCACCGGGCGGGCCGAACCCCGCGCGTACACGCTGTCCGCGCTCGCGGCCGAACTGGCCCCCGGCGACGTCGTCGTGTCGATGCTGCCCGCACCCGAGCACGCCGCGATCCTGGCCGCCTGTGTGCGCGAACGGGCCCATTTCGCCTGCTCCAGCTATGTCTCCGACGCTGTCCTCGAACAGGTCCCAAAGGCGCAGAAGGCCGGGATCGTCGTCCTCACCGAGGCCGGTCTCGACCCGGGCATCGACCATCTCTTCGCGCACAGCCTCGTCGCACGGGCCCGCGAGGCGATCGGCGACACGACACCGGCGTCGTACGGCCTCACCTCGTACTGCGGCGGAATCCCCGCCGTTCCCAACGACTTCAGGTACCGCTTCAGCTGGGCCCCGCTCGGAGTTCTGGGCGCCCTGCGCTCGCCCGCCCGGTACATCGACAACGGCACCCCGACCACCGCCGAACGTCCCTGGGAGGCGACCCGGCGCCATGTCGTGGACGGCGAGACCTTCGAGGTCTACCCCAACCGCGACAGCGTCCCCTTCGTCGAGCAGTACGGGCTGCCCGCTGCCTGGACCCCGCGGACCTTCGTACGCGGCACCCTGCGCCTCGACGGCTGGCTGCGGGCCTGGGAGCCGGTCTTCGAGGAGTTGAAGACCGGCGACGACACCCGGATCGCCGCCCTGGCCCAGGAGTTGGCGGCCCGTTATCCGACGACGGACGCCGACCGCGACCGCGTCGTCCTCGCCGTCTCCCTCGACGTGCGCGCGGAGGACGGCCGCACCTGGTCCGGCGGCTACCTCCTCGACCTGGTGGGCGACGAGGAGGACAGCGCCATGGCCCGCTGCGTCTCCCGCACCCTCGCCCTCGGCATCGGCCACATCCTGGACGGCACCCTTCCGGCGGGCCTGAACCGAGCGGCGGAGACGGCGGCCAGGTCCGAGGAGTGGCTGCGTGAACTCGCCCGTGACGGCGTCCACTTCACACTCCGGGTCGATCGCGGGGCCTAGCTAGTCGACGACCGCCTCGTGGACCAGCCGCTTCAGGTCCGGGAAGAGCTTCAGGGTCCTGGGCCGTACCTGGGTGAAGAACTGGACGCTCAGGTCACGGCCCGGGTCGACCCAGAACGTCGTGGAGGCCACCCCGCTCCAGCCGTAGGACCCGAGACCCGAGGGGGCGAGGGTGCGGGCGGGGTCGATCACCACGGAGACACCGAGGCCGAAGCCGACGCCGTCGTTGCCGGGCTCGTCGTGGGCGGGCTTGGTGCCGAAGGCGCGCAGGTCGGCGCCGCCGGGGAGGTGGTTGGAGGTCATCAGGTCCACCGTCTCGGCGGACAGCAGGCGGGTGCCGTCGAGTTCGCCGCGGCGGCGCAGGAGTTCCGTGAAGCGGTGGACGTCGTACGCGGACGCCGCCATGCCGCCGCTTCCGGACAGCAGCCGGGGGCGGCCCCTGAGCGGCAGCCCGGGGACCGGCTCGATCGTGCCGTCGTCCTTCTCGCCGTACAACTCGGAGAGTCTGTGGGCCTGTTCGTCCGGCACGCAGAAGCCGGCGTCGGGCATGCCGAGCGGTGCGAAGATCCGTTCCGCGAAGAAGGTGTCGAGGGCCTGGCCGGACACGACTTCGATGACCCGGCCCAGCACGTTGGAGGCGACCGAGTAGTTCCACTGCGTGCCGGGCTCGAACTGCAGGGGCAGGCTCGCGTACACGGCGACCGTCCTGGCGAGGTCCGAGCCCGGCAGCACGGACGACTCCAGGCCGGCCTCGCGGTAGAGGGCGTCCACGGGGTGGGAGTGGTAGAAGGCGAAGGTCAGGCCCGCGGTGTGGGTCATGAGGTGCCGGACCAGTATCGGACCGTCGGCGGGGCGGGTCGTGAGGGTGTCGCCGGTACCGTCCACATGGACCCGGGGTTCCGCGAACGCCGGCAGGTAGTCGGCGATCGGGTCGTCAAGGGACAGCCGTCCCTCCTCCACCAGCAGCAGGGCGGCCACCGAGGTGACCGGCTTGGTCATCGAGTAGATCCGCCACAGGGTGTCGGCCTCGACCGGCAGCCCGGCCGCGAGGTCGCGGTGGCCGTGCGTGGTGAGGTGGGCGACGCGTCCGCCGCGGGCGACGGAGACCAGGAAGCCGGGCATCCGGCCCTCGTCGACGTAGTGGGCGAAGTGCTGGTCGAGGCGGTCCAGTGCCTTCGCGTCCAGCCCCACCTCACCGGGGTCGACCTCTTGTCGCAGCTGTGCCATCGCTCTCCTCCGTCGCGTCCGTCGAAGTGCGGACCGGTACACCCGGCCCGGACCACCCCAGACATCATCGTCGCTCAGGAAAGTGTGATCGTCTGCGGGTCGGCCGAGACCGGCGGTCACGGGAATGCGCGGCACCGCCGACAGGTTGCCGCTGACATGACTCAGGACGCGACGCAGGACGCACTGCTCCGGCTGCTCTCCGAGGGCCACGGTGGGGTGCTGGTCACCCTCAAGCACGACGGCCGGCCCCAGCTGTCGAACGTCAACCACGCCTACTCCCCTGAGGAACGGATCATCCGGGTCTCCCTCACGGACGACCGCGCCAAGACCCGCAACCTGCGCCGGGACCCCCGCGCGTCGTACCACGTGACGACTCCGGACCGATGGGCGTACACGGTCGCGGAGGGCACGGCCGACCTCACGCCCGTGGCGAAGGACCCGCACGACGACACGGTCGAGGAACTGATCCGCCTGTACCGCGACGTCCTGGGGGAGCATCCCGACTGGGACGACTTCCGGGCGGCGATGGTCCGGGACCGACGGCTGGTGCTGCGGTTGAGGGTGGAGCGGGCGTACGGGATTCCGGGGCGTGGAGACCGGGGCTGAAGGGAGACCTCAGTGCTTGTACGGGCAGCATCGGCGCTCCACGGGAACACCTGCCGGCCACGGCTCATCGACGAGGGCCGGGACCCGTCCTCGATGAGCCGTGGCCCGGCCGACAGCGCCTGACGGCTGTCGGCCGGCCTTACTTCAGGTGTCGGCCGAAGAAGCGGTTCCCGTCCGTCAGCTCGAACGACGGGGTGCCGGTGTGGCCGCCCATATTGGCGTGCAGCGTCTTCTCCTTGGTGCCGAAGGCGTCGAACAGGTCCAGGGCCCGCTGACGGGGGTTCCCTTCGTCGTCCCACTGCAGCAGCATCAGCAGCGGAATGGTGACCTGCCGGGCCTCCTCACGCTGGGCGCGGGGCACGTAGCCCCCGGCGAAGAAGCCGGCGGCCGTGATGCGCGGCTCGACCGCCGCGAGGCGGATACCGAGGGCCATCCACCCGGAGTATCCGACCGGGCCGCCGATCTCGGGCAGCGAGAGGAGGGCGTCCAGGGTGGTCCGCCATTCCGGGGCCGCCTGTTCGACCAGCGGGCCGACGACGGACTCGAAGATCTCGTCGACCGGCTCGCCGGCCCGCATCGCCCGGCGGAGCTCGGTGCGGGCCTGCTCGTCGGCGGCGGAACGGGGCCGGTCACCGCATCCGGCGGCGTCGATGGTGGCCACCGCGTAGCCGTACGCCGCGGTGATCCGGGCCCGGGCCACCAGCCGGGAGTCCCTCTTGGGCAGGCCGTTGTTGTGGGCCATCAGGACCAGTGGGGCCGGTGCCGCGGACTCAGGTGTCCACAGGGTCCCGGGGATCTCGCCGAGGGTGAACTCGCGTTCGAGGACGCCGTCGTCGAGGCGTTGCTCGGAGGTGAACTTCATGGTCGTGCCTTTCGGGAATGCGCTGGAACGGCGCTCCCGGACGACCTATCGTCCGACCGCGACCCCGGAGGGGAGCACCCATGTCGATACTGCGTTCACGGGTACCACCTCCTCGTTCTCTTGCACGGCCTCCGGAAAGGTAGCAGGCGCCGCCGGGGCCCGCCCACAGGTTTTCGCGGCGGTTCCGCGGCTCGGAGTCGACTGCCGAAGCTCGCCGGGTGAAGCGTGGGCGCGCGGTCCGCGCACCCCGGCCGCCCCTGAATCCGGCCGGAGTGCGCGGTGGTCTGCGCGCGTCAGCGCAGCGCGCTCAGAGCCTCGCGGGCGCCCTTCGCGCGGAGGTTCACGAACGCGGGGGTGACGGTGAGCGGCGTGGCGTACGACGCCAGTGTCACCGGCCCCTTGATCGTCCTACCCCGGTTGACGTCGTACCACGTGCCGGGCGGCAGATGGATGTCCCGCGAGGCCGACGCCGTGAGGTTGGGGGCCGCGAGTACCGCGGGGCCGAGCAGCCACTCGTCGCTGATCGTGTAACTCGCCTTGTCCTGCGGGTAGTCGAAGAAGAGCGGCCGCACGATCGGGTCGCCGGTCCGCAGCGTGTGCCGCACCTGGTCCCAGATGTAGGGGGCCAGCCGCTCGTGGCGGGCGACGGACTCTCGGCAGAGGTCGACGGTCTGCTGGTCGTAGTCCACCTTCTGACCGGTCGCCACGTCCGTGGTGTCCACAGGGGAGGTGGAGGCGTACATCAGCGGCATGTACGACGCCGACTGTGCCCAGCGCACCAACACCTCCTTCGCCGGGGCGGGTTGGCCGCCGGAGCCGCCGATCATGTCGGTCTCCACGAAGGGGTAGCCGATGGTCGGCAGGGCAGCACCATCGCCAGGGCGTCGGCCAGGGGACGGCCGAACTTACGGGAAAGAATGCGCACCACTCATGTCCTTCGGCGTAAGGCGGGGGGTCATGGGGTTGCCGTGCCGCAGTGCTGTTCTTTTCTGCTTGTTTCGGCCGATGTTCTTGCTGAAAACGTCATCTGTCAACGGGGTGTGGGCGGCGGGGGAGGTCCTAGGGCCGGGGGCGCCGGCCGGAGGGCCGATGTGTCGACGATCAGCCCCGCCTACGCTGACCGGCACGCCGAAAGAAGCGGTCGGCGCGCAGAGGGAACAGAGGAAGAGGTCACCATGCCGGTCAACGGCCGCAGCCACATCCGTATCGCCCGCCCTTCCCGTGACCTGGCCGCCGCCGAGCGGTTCTGGGTCGAGGGGCTCGGACTGGGTGTCGTCTGGCGCGCGGTCGGCGGACCCGAATCAGGGGAGCACGACCTCCTGATGCTCGGCTGGCCGGACGCCGACTGGGACTCCGGGGAGCTACCCAATTAATTAACCCACTGGGTAGTTAGTAGCGGCCACGGATGCTGCGCCCACGTTTCCCTGCTGTCAAGAGGTCCGGACGTACGGCTCAGCCGGCGGACCGCTCCGCCGTCAGATAGGCGATCACCATGTCCCCCAGCATGGTCCGGTAGTGCTCGCGTTGCTCGGGGGCGACCAGGTCGCGGCCGAAGAGGGCGCCGAAGGTGTGCCGGTTGGCCACCCGGAAGAAGCAGAACGAGCTGATCATCGCGTGCAGGTCGACCGCGTCCACGTCGGCCGTGAAGAGGCCGGACTCCTGCCCGGTGGCCAGGATGCGGCGGATCACGTCGAGCGCGGGGGAGCCGATCTTGCCGAGCTTCTCGGAGGCGGCGATGTGCTCGGCCCCATGGATGTTCTCGATGCTGACCAGACGGATGAAGTCGGGGTGCTGCTCGTGGTGGTCGAAGGTCAGCTCGGCAAGGCGCCGGATCGCCGCGACCGGATCCGGATGCTCGACGTCCAGCTCCTGCTCGGCCTCGCGGATCACGGTGTACGCCCGCTCCAGAACGGCCGTGAACAGCTGTTCCTTGCCGCCGAAGTAGTAGTAGATCATCCGCTTGGTGGTGCGGGTGCGGGCGGCGATCTCGTCGACGCGGGCGCCGTCGTAGCCGGCCCGCGCGAACTCCTGGGTCGCAACGTCGAGGATCTCGGCCTGGGTACGGGCGGCGTCGCGGATCCGCCCGTTCGGTCGTGCCGGTTCGTCGACGCGTGTCATCGGGTTCCTTCGGGAGTACGGCCGGTGTCGCAGATTCTAGAAGGCGTCGGCCGGGGTTCCCTGTAGGGCGGACGGCTGGTATAGCTAACGTACTGGTTCGTACATTACTGATCGGCTCAGGAGGTCGTGTGGCCAAGGACTCGTTTCTCGTCGGACTGATCGGCGCGGGCATCGGCCCCTCGCTGAGTCCGGCGCTGCACGAGCGGGAGGCGGACCGGCAGGGCCTGCGCTGTCTGTACCGGCTCATCGACATCGATGTGCTCGGTGTACGCCCCGAAGCGGTCGGCGAGCTGGTGCGGGCCGCCCGCGACCTCGGCTTCGACGGCCTGAACATCACACACCCCTGCAAGCAGCTGGTCATCGAGCACCTGGACGCGCTCGCCCCGCAGGCCGAGGCGCTCGGCGCGGTCAACACCGTCGTCTTCGAGGACGGCCGTACGACCGGACACAACACCGACGTCACCGGCTTCGCCGCGTCCTTCGCGCGCGGACTGCCGGACGTGCCCCTGGAACGGATCGTGCAACTGGGCGCGGGCGGCGCGGGCGCGGCCGTCGCCCACGCCATGCTCACCCTGGGCGCCGGGCGGGTCACGGTCGTCGACGCGCTCGCGGACCGGGCCGCGGATCTCGCCGCCGCCCTGAACCGTCACCTCGGAGCGGGACGCGCGGCCGCGGCCACGCCGGACCGGCTGCCGGGCCTGCTCGCCGACGCCGACGGCATCGTGCACGCCACCCCCACCGGCATGGCCGCCCACCCCGGTCTGCCCTTCCCGGCCGAGCTGCTCCGCCCCGGGCTGTGGGTCGCCGAGGTGGTCTACCGCCCGCTGGAGACGGAGCTGCTGCGCACCGCCCGTGCGGTGGGCTGCGCCACCCTGGACGGCGGCGGCATGGCCGTCTTCCGGGCCGTGGACGCGTTCCGGCTGTTCACGGGCAGGGAGCCGGACGCGGTGCGGATGCTGGCGGACATCGCGGAGCTCGCGGGCGTGGTCGCCGCTCCCAAGTGACCCTGGATCACTGGCGGTTGACGGTACGGGTGACACCGGCGAAGACGGTCGTGGCCAGGATCCAGCCCGCGATGACCAGAGCGTACGACAGCGACTGGTACCAGCCTCGTGGGGCGAAGGCGCTCTCCTGGCCGAAGGAGATCACCGGCAGCAGCAGGTCGAGGGTGTAGAAGAGGGCGTTGAAGCGCGGGGCCTCGTCCGCCTTGAGAGGTGGCGGGTGGTGGAGGCCGTAGGAGATCGTGCCGACGGCGAGCAGGGAGACCAGCCAGACGCAGGCGCGCAGCGGGTGGAAGCCGTAGCCGACGGTGGCGTCCTGGACGTGGCCCCACAGTCGTCCGTACCAGGCGAGGGTGGCGCGGTGGCGTCGCTGCTTGGCGAGTTGGACCAGTCGGGCGGCGCGGTCGTCGCCGATGCGGCGGTAGGCGGCGGTCAACTGCTCGTAGGCGTGCGGGACATAGCCCTCGCGGTCGCGCTCCAGCATCGGCAGACGGCGCTCAGCGGGCTCCTGCGGGGTCAGCGACGTGTAGACGAGTTTGTTGAACTGGACCTCTTCCGGCACCACTTCGGGTTCCAGGAACAGGTCGTCGATCTGGGCGCGGCGAAGGCTGAGGGTCCCCTGCATGGGCGGCCCCTTGCGCAGCCAGAGTTCCCCGATGGTGGAGCTGTTCGCCCTGAGCGCCGCGTCGCCCGGGTTCGACAGATGGGCGTACGAGAAGTCGAGCCGGCCTGCGATCCGTGCGCCGCGCAGGCCGATCCAGCCGAAGGTGTGCACCCGGCGCAGATGGAAGTCGCCCTCCACGACGAGGGTCTGCGCGTCGAGGACGATGTCTCCGGGGTGGCTGAGCCGGGCGTCGTTGAGGTTCACGGAACCGGCAACGGTGGCTCCGTTGAGGCGGACCTCGCCGTGGGCGCGCAGGCCCGGCGCCCACAGGTCGTCGCCGATGGTCATATGGTTGAGCTGGAGCGCGGGTTCCCCGGCGTCGACCGCAGTGACCTCGACGCGATCGATGAACAGCGCCCCGGCGATCTGCGCCCCGCCGAGCCGCACCGGCCCGCCCACCCGGGCGTCCGTCATCCGAAGCATCGCCTCCACGCGCATCGTTGGGGCGGTCAGCGCCGGCAGTACGGAGCCGCTGAGGTTCAACTGGCGCAGCCGGGAGCCGTACAGCAGCGGTGCGTCCTCGAAGAAGCACTGGCTGAGGCGTACGGCGTGGTCGACGGTGCCGTACTGAAGACCGAGCACTCCGGTGATCCGCGCACCGGCCAGCTTCAGTGCGGGTATCTCCCCGTCCTCCTGCGGCCCGTTGAGCAGCAGTGCCCGCAACACGACGGCGCGAACCGTCCGTTCGGCACCCCAGTCGGCACCGCCCGTCACGTCCTCGTCCGCCGCCGCACGGAAATCCACGGCCTCGCCCCGGGGAAAGGCCCGCCACACCCTCAGTTCGGCCGGTGTCAGGTTGTTGATCTCCATCAGCCGTGACTCTCCAACGCACGGGTCACGGTGTCAACAGGCCCTGTGCACGACGACGGCCCGGGAGCATGTGCTCCCGGGCCGCCACCTCAACCGGCGTGCTATGCCCTGGTGTTCCACTCCGCGACCACCGGCCGGCCGTGTTCCGTCGACAGCCTGCTCACCGTCCCGGTCGCCAGCTGGAACAGCCGCCCGTTTGCCGGGGCGAGCCCCAGCCGACGGGCCGTCAGGACCCGCAGGAAGTGGGCGTGGGCCACGAGGACCACGTCACCGTCGGGGAGGGCGGTGTCCACGCGGGACAGGACGCGGTCGGCGCGCTGTCCCACCTCCTCGGGCGACTCCCCGGGGTGTCCGTCCGGGCCGGGTGGGACGCCGTCGGTCCAGAGGTACCAGTCGGGCCGGGTGCGATGGATGTCCACGGTGGTGACGCCCTCGTAGGCGCCGTAGTCCCACTCGTGGAGGTCGGGGTCGGTCAAGGCCCCGGTGATGCCCGCCAGTTCGGCGGTGCGTATCGCGCGGCCCAGCTCACTGGTCAGCGCGAGCGAGAAGGTCCGGCCGGTCAGGAGCGGAGCGAGGGACTTGGCCTGTTCCTCGCCGTGCTGGGTGAGGGGCAGGTCGGTCCAGCTGGTGTGCTGTCCCGACACGCTCCACTCCGTCTCGCCGTGGCGGACCAGAAGAAGATCCCCCACGGTGCGCCTACTTCTTCGCTTCGACGGCGTGTCCGCCGAACTGGTTGCGCAGTGCCGCGATCATCTTCATCTGCGGTGAGTCGTCCTGACGGGACGCGAACCGGGCGAACAGCGACGCGGTGATCGTGGGCAGTGGCACCGCGTTGTCCACGGCCGCCTCCACGGTCCAGCGGCCCTCGCCGGAGTCCTGGGCGAAGCCCTTCAGCTTGTCCAGGTGCTCGTCCTCGTCCAGGGCGTTGACCGCGAGGTCGAGCAGCCAGGAGCGGATGACGGTCCCGTCCTGCCAGGAGCGGAACACCTCCCGGACGCTGTCCACCGACTCGACCTTCTCAAGGAGCTCCCAGCCCTCGGCGTACGCCTGCATCATGGCGTACTCGATGCCGTTGTGGACCATCTTGGAGAAGTGCCCGGCACCGACCTTGCCGGCGTGGACGTAGCCGTACGGCCCCTCGGGCTTGAGCGCCTCGAAGATCGGCTGGAGCCGGTCCACGTGCTCCTTGTCGCCGCCGACCATCAGCGCGTAGCCGTTCTGGAGGCCCCACACACCGCCGGAGACACCGGCGTCGACGAAGCCGATGCCCTTGGCGCCGAGCTCCTCGGCGTGCTTCTCGTCGTCCGTCCAGCGGGAGTTGCCGCCGTCGACCACGGTGTCGCCGGGGGAGAGGAGCTCGCCGAGTTCGTCCACGACGGACTGGGTGGCGCCCCCGGCGGGAACCATCACCCAGACCACACGCGGGGCTTCGAGCTTGTCGACCAGCTCGGACAGGCTCGCCACGTCGGAGACCTCGGGGTTGCGGTCGTAGCCGGTGACGGTGTGGCCTGCGCGGCGGATCCGCTCGCGCATGTTGCCGCCCATCTTGCCCAGGCCGATGAGTCCCAACTGCATGTCAGTGCACTTCCTTCAGTTCACGGTAGGCGGCCACGAGGGCGGTGGTGGAGGAGTCGAGACCGGGGACCTCGGCCCCTTCGGTGAGGGCGGGCTCGACACGCTTGGCGAGGACCTTGCCGAGCTCGACGCCCCACTGGTCGAAGGAGTCGATGTTCCAGACCGCGCCCTGGACGAACACCTTGTGCTCGTAGAGGGCGACCAGTTGGCCGAGGACGGAGGGGGTGAGTTCCTTCGCCAGGATGGTGGTCGTGGGGTGGTTGCCCTGGAAGGTGCGGTGGGCCACCTGCTCCTCGGCCACGCCCTCCGCGCGGACCTCCTCGGCGGTCTTGCCGAAGGCGAGCGCCTGTCCCTGCGCGAACAGGTTGGCCATCAACAGGTCGTGCTGCGCCTTGAGTTCGTCGCTCAGCTCGTCGATCGGGCGGGCGAAGCCGATCAGGTCGGCCGGGATGAGCTTGGTGCCCTGGTGGATCAACTGGTAGTAGGCGTGCTGCCCGTTGGTGCCGGGCGTGCCCCACACCACCGGACCGGTCTGCCACTGCACCGGGTTGCCGTCACGGTCCACCGACTTGCCGTTGGACTCCATGTCCAGCTGCTGGAGATATGCGGTGAACTTGGACAGGTAGTGCGAGTACGGCAGTACCGCGTGCGACTGGGCGCCGTGGAAGTTGCCGTACCAGATGCCCAACAGGCCCAGGATCAGCGGGGCGTTGTCCTCGGCGGACGCGTTCTGGAAGTGCTCGTCGACGATCCGGAAGCCGTCGAGCATCTCCCGGAAGTGATCCGGGCCGATGGCGGTCATCAGGGAGAGGCCGATCGCCGAGTCGTAGGAGTAGCGGCCGCCGACCCAGTCCCAGAACTCGAACATGTTGTCCGGGTCGATGCCGAAGTCGGTGACCTTCTCGGCGTTCGTCGACAGGGCGACGAAGTGCCGGGCGACCGCCTTGTCCTCGCCGCCCAGCCCCTTCAGGAGCCAGGTACGGGCCGAGGTGGCGTTGGTGATCGTCTCGATCGTGGTGAAGGTCTTGGACGCGACGATGAACAACGTCTCCGCCGGGTCCAGGTCCCGCACCGCCTCGTGGAGGTCGGCGCCGTCCACGTTGGACACGAAACGGAAGGTCAACTCCCGTGCCGTGTAGGCCCGCAGGGCCTCGTACGCCATCGCGGGACCGAGGTCGGAGCCGCCGATGCCGATGTTGACGACGTTCTTGATCCGCTTGCCGGTGTGGCCGGTCCACTCGCCGGAGCGGACCCGGTTCGCGAAGTCGGTCATCTTGTCGAGCACGGCGTGCACGCGCGGCACGACGTTCTCCCCGTCCACCTCGACCACCGCGTTGGCGGGCGCGCGCAGCGCGGTGTGCAGGGCCGCCCGGTCCTCGGTGAGGTTGATCCGCTCGCCGCGGAACATGGCGTCGCGGAGCCCGAACACGTCGGTGGCGCCGGCCAGTTCCTGGAGCAGGGCCAGGGTCTCGTCGTTGATCAGGTGCTTGGAGTAGTCGATACGCAGATCACCGACGCGCACGACATACCGCTCCGCGCGCCCCGGATCCGTCGCGAACAGCTCACGCAGATGCGCGTGCCACTCGGCGCGGTGGTCCTCCAGCGCGGTCCACTCGGGGCGGCGCGTCAGAAGAGGGGAATCAGACATGAGCAGGTGTCTCCTTGGTGCCCGGAGGGGGCGTCTGATGGATCTTGCCGGCGTCGCGGGGTCTGGCACGCACGCCCCCAGAGGCGCTGTCGTCGGTGGCCGACGCTCCGCGTCGGGGGACCCCCATGACCTCGCTCGGCTTGGTCAACACGTGCTGCCACTCAGAGCCGGCCTGATCCATCAGACCCCCCCTCGCCCCGCAGGGCCACGGCGTACATCTCGTCGGCGTCGAGGCGACGGAGCTCCTCGGCGATGAGTTCGGAGGTGGAGCGGACCTTCAGCGCGAGGGTGCGGGAGGGCTGGCCAGGGAGGGAGAGCGTGGCCAGCGGGCCCTCGGGGCGGTCGATGACGACCTCGCCGTTCGCGGTGCCCAGGCGGACGGCCGTGACGACCGGCCCCGCCGTGACGACCCGGTCGATCTTCACCTTCAGCCGCGCCTCCAGCCAGCGCGCGAGCAGTTCGGCGGCAGGGTTGTCCTGCTCGGCCTCCACCGCCCCGGAGATGATCTCCGCGCGGGCCTGGTCGAGGGCCGCCGCGAGCATCGAGCGCCACGGCGTCAGCCGGGTCCAGGCGAGGTCGGTGTCGCCCGGCGCGTAGGAGCGCACCCGGGTGCGGAGCATCTCAAGGGGGTTCTCCACCGCGTACAGGTCGGTGATCCGGCGCTGGGCCAGCGCTCCCAGCGGGTCCTTCGCGGGGATCTCCGGCGCGTCCACCGGCCACCACACGACGACCGGGGCGTCCGGCAGCAGCAGCGGCAGCACCACGGAGTCGGCGTGGTCGGACACCTCGCCGTAGGTCCGCAGGATGACCGTCTCGCCGGTGCCGGCGTCGGCGCCCACCCGCACCTCGGCGTCCAGGTGCGAGTTGGTGCGGTCGCGCGGGGTCCGGGCGTGCCGCTTGATGACGACCAGGGTGCGCGAGGGGTGCTCGTGCGAGGCCTCCTCGGCCGCCTTGATCGCGTCGTAGGCGTTCTCCTCGTCCGTGACGATCACCATCGTCAGGACCATGCCCACCGCGGGGGTTCCGATGGCGCGGCGACCCTGCACCAGCGCCTTGTTGATCTTGCTTGCCGTGGTGTCGGTCAGGTCGATCTTCATGGCCTGCGCCAGCTCCGTCCGTCTCGTGCGAGCATCTCGTCGGCTTCCTCGGGTCCCCAGGTGCCCGACGCGTACTGCGCCGGCCGGCCGTGGTTCGCCCAGTGCTCCTCGATCGGGTCGAGGATCTTCCAGGACTCTTCCACTTCCTGGTGACGGGGGAACAGGTTGGCGTCCCCGAGGAGGACATCCAGGATGAGGCGCTCGTACGCCTCCGGGCTGGACTCCGTGAACGACTCGCCGTAGGCGAAGTCCATCGTCACGTCCCGGATCTCCATCGAGGTGCCCGGCACCTTCGACCCGAACCGGACCGTCATGCCCTCATCGGGCTGGACACGGATGACGATCGCGTTCTTGCCGAGCTCCTCGGTCGCCGTGTGGTCGAACGGGGAGTGCGGTGCGGTCTGGAAGACGACCGCGATCTCGGTCACGCGACGGCCGAGACGCTTGCCCGTCCTCAGGTAGAACGGCACCCCCGCCCAGCGGCGGTTGTCGACGTTCAGCTTGATGGCCGCGAACGTGTCCGTCGTGGAGGCGGGGTCGATGCCCTCCTCCTCCAGATAGCCGAGCACCTTCTCGCCACCCTGCCAGGCGCCCGCGTACTGCCCCCGCACGGCGTGCGCGCCGATGTCCTCCGGCAGCTTCACGGCCCTGAGGACCTTCAGCTTCTCGGTCAGCAGCGACTCGGCGTCGAACGCGGCGGGCTCCTCCATGGCCGTGAGCGCCATCAGCTGGAGCAGGTGGTTCTGGATGACGTCACGGGCCGCGCCGATGCCGTCGTAGTAGCCGGCCCGGCCGCCGATGCCGATGTCCTCGGCCATGGTGATCTGTACGTGGTCGACGTACGAACGGTTCCAGATGGGCTCGTACATCTGGTTGGCGAAGCGGAGCGCCAGGATGTTCTGGACGGTCTCCTTGCCGAGGTAGTGGTCGATGCGGAACACCTGGTCCGGCTCGAACACGTCGTGCACCAGCGCGTTGAGCTCGCGGGCGCTCTTCAGGTCGCGGCCGAACGGCTTCTCGATGACCGCGCGGCGCCAGGAACCCTCGGGCGCGTTCGCCAGCCCGTGCTTCTTCAGCTGCTGGACGACCTTCGGGAAGAACTTCGGCGGTACGGAGAGGTAGAAGGCGTAGTTGCCGCTGGTGCCGCGCGCCTTGTCCAGGTCCTCGACGGTCTGGCGCAGCTGCTTGAACGCCGTGTCGTCGTCGAAGTCGCCCGGGATGAAGCGCATGCCCTCGGCGAGCTGCTGCCAGACCTCCTCACGGAACTCGGTCCGCGCGTGCTCGCGCACCGAGTCGTGCACGATCTGCGCGAAGTCCTCGTCCTCCCAGTCCCGGCGGGCGAACCCGACGAGCGAGAAGCCCGGCGGGAGCATGCCGCGGTTGGCGAGGTCGTAGACGGCGGGCATCAGTTTCTTGCGGGACAGGTCGCCGGTGACACCGAAGATGACGAGCCCGGAGGGTCCGGCGATCCGGGGCAGGCGCCGGTCGCGCTCGTCGCGCAGGGGGTTCTCCCAGTCAGCGGTGATGGTCATTCCGCGTCAACTCCCTTGCTGTTCAGCGACTTCGTGACGGCGTCCAGCAGGTCCTGCCAGGCCACCTCGAACTTGGCGACGCCCTCGTCCTCCAGCTGCTGCACGACCTCGTCGTACGAGATCCCCAGCGCTTCCACGGCGGCCAGGTCGGCGCGGGCCTGCGCGTAGCCGCCGGTCACCGTGTCGCCGGTGATCTCGCCGTGCTCGGCGGTGGCGTTCAGCGTGGCCTCCGGCATGGTGTTGACCGTGCCGGGCGCGACCAGGTCGTCGACGTACAGGGTGGACTTGTAGGCCGGGTCCTTCACGCCGGTCGAGGCCCACAGCGGGCGCTGCTTGTTGGCGCGGGCACCGCCGAGGGCGGTCCAGCGAGCCGACGCGAAGACCTCCTCGTACGCCTCGTAGGCGAGCCGCGCGTTGGCGAGCGCGGCCTTCCCCTTGAGGGCGAGTGCCGCGTCCGTGCCGAGGACCGTCAGCCGCTTGTCGATCTCGGAGTCGACTCGGGAGACGAAGAAGGACGCGACGGAGTGGATCGTGGAGAGGTCGAGGCCCTTCCTGGCGGCCTTCTCCAGACCCGCCAGGTAGGCGTCCATGACCTCGCGATAGCGCTCCAGGGAGAAGATCAGTGTGACGTTGACGCTGATGCCCAGACCGATGACCTCGGTGATCGCCGGGAGCCCCGCCCTGGTCGCCGGGATCTTGATCATGACGTTCGGGCGGTCGACGAGCCAGGAGAGCTGCTTGGCCTCGGCGACGGTGGCCCGGGTGTCGTGGGCGAGTCGCGGGTCGACCTCGATGGAGACCCGGCCGTCCCGGCCGCCGGTGGCGTCGTACACCGGACGCAGCACGTCGGCGGCGGCGCGGACGTCGGCCGTGGTCATCATCCGTACGGCCTCGTCGACCGTCACACCGCGCACGGCGAGGTCGGTCAGCTGCTCCTCGTAGCCCTCTCCGGAGCCGATGGCGGCCTGGAAGATGGAGGGGTTGGTGGTGACTCCCACCACGTGCTTCGTGGCGACGAGTTCGGCGAGGTTCCCGGACTCGATCCGCCTGCGCGACAGGTCGTCCAGCCAGATGGAGACGCCCTCGTCGGACAGGCGCTTGAGTGCTTCCGCGGGCGCGGTCGCTTCGGTCACAGTGATCATCTTCTTTCTGGCGATCGGATCAACCGCGCGCGTGGGCCACGGATGCCCGGGCTGCGGCGGCGACGTTCTCGGCGGTGAAGCCGTACTCGGCGAACAGGGTCTTCGCATCGGCGGAGGCGCCGAAGTGTTCGAGGGAGACGATGCGTCCTGCGTCACCTGTGAAGCGGTACCACGTGAGACCGATGCCGGCCTCGATTGCGACGCGGGCTCGCACGGACGGCGGAAGGACGCTCTCCCGGTACTCCCGTGGCTGCTCCTCGAACCACTCCACGGACGGCATCGACACCACCCGGGTGCCGACCCCCTCGGCCTCCAGTTGCTCCCGCGCGGCGACGGCCAGCTGGACCTCGGAGCCGGTGGCGATGAGGACCACATCGGGGGTCGTGGTGGACGAGTCGGCCAGGACGTAACCGCCCTTGGCCGCGTCCGGGTTCGGCGCGTACGTCGGCACACCCTGGCGGGTGAGGGCGAGACCGTGCGGGGCCGGGTTCGTGGCGTGCCGCTTGAGGATCTCGGCCCAGGCGGCGGCCGTCTCGTTGGCGTCGGCCGGGCGGACGATGTTCAGGCCCGGGATGGCGCGCAGGGACGCGAGGTGCTCGACCGGCTGGTGGGTGGGACCGTCCTCGCCGAGGCCGACGGAGTCGTGCGTCCAGACGTAGGTGACGGGCAGCTGCATCAGCGCGGACAGACGGACGGCGTTGCGCATGTAGTCGGAGAACACCAGGAAGGTGCCGCCGTAGATGCGGGTGTTGCCGTGCAGCGCGATGCCGTTCATCTCCGCGGCCATCGAGTGCTCGCGGATACCGAAGTGGACGGTACGGCCGTACGGGTCCGCCTCGGGCAGCGGGTTGCCCTTCGGCAGGAAGGACGACGTCTTGTCGATCGTCGTGTTGTTCGAGCCCGCGAGGTCGGCGGAGCCGCCCCACAGCTCGGGGAGCACCGCACCGAGCGCCTGGAGCACCTTGCCGGAGGCGGCCCGGGTGGCGACGGACCTGCCCTCCTCGAACACGGGGATCGAGGACTCCCAGCCCTCGGGCAGCTGACCCGCCACGACCCGGTCGAAGAGCTGCGCCCGCGCGGGCTGCTCACCGCGCCACACGGCGATCCGCTTGTCCCAGGCCGCGTGCGCCTCGGCGCCCCGGTCCAGGGCCCGGCGGGCGTGGGCGAGGACCTCGTCGTCCACCTCGAAGGTCCGCGAGGGGTCGAAGCCGAGGACCCGCTTGGTGGCGGCGACCTCGTCGGCGCCGAGCGCGGAGCCGTGGGCGGCCTCGGTGTTCTGCGCGTTCGGGGCGGGCCAGGCGATGATCGTGCGCATCACGATGATCGACGGCCGCTCGGTCTCGGCCTGAGCCGCCTTCAGGGCCGCGTACAGGGCGTGTACGTCGATGTCGCCGTCGGCGCCGGGCTCGATGCGCTGGGTGTGCCAGCCGTAGGCCTCGTACCGCTTCAGGACGTCCTCGGAGAACGCGGTCGCGGTGTCGCCCTCGATGGAGATGTGGTTGTCGTCGTAGACGAAGACCAGGTTGCCGAGCTTCTGGTGGCCGGCGAGTGAGGAGGCCTCGGCGGAGATGCCCTCTTCCAGGTCGCCGTCGGAGACGATCGCCCAGACGGTGTGGTCGAAGGGGGACTCGCCCTCGGGCGCCTCGGGGTCGAAGAGGCCGCGCTCGTAACGGGCGGCCATGGCCATCCCGACGGCGTTGGCGACGCCCTGCCCTAGCGGCCCGGTGGTGGTCTCGACTCCTGCCGTGTGCCCGTACTCGGGGTGACCGGGCGTCTTGGAGCCGTGGGTCCGGAACGCCTTCAGGTCGTCGAGCTCCAGCTCGTACCCGGAGAGGAAGAGCTGGGTGTAGAGCGTCAGTGAGGTGTGGCCGGGGGAGAGGACGAAGCGGTCACGTCCGGTCCACTCGGGGTCGGACGGATCGTGGCGCATCACCTTCTGAAAGATCGTGTATGCCGCGGGGGCCAGGCTCATCGCGGTGCCGGGGTGGCCGTTGCCCACCTTCTGCACGGCGTCGGCCGCGAGCACCCGGGCGGTGTCGACGGCACGCCGGTCGAGTTCGGTCCATTCGAAGCGGTCCGCTGTCTGCGTGCTCATCTTCAAGAAGTCCTCGATCGGAGCGAAGTAGCTGGTCTGACGCGTTCGAATCTAAAAGTCTGACTTTTGTGGGGGAAGGTCGCGGTGTGCCAGCCTGTGGTGAAAGTGGGACACGACACGCTCCAGGCAGGCGGCACGAGAAGGACATGGCGGACAGAACATCCCAAGACTCCATCCAAGGTGGAGACGGTGACGGCGGAGTGGACGGGATCAGAACGTTCCCCTTCCCCATCGAGCTCAGTGTGTGCGGAGTCGGCATGCAGGTCGGCCCGATGCGCGGTGGCCGCACCTGGCACGCGGACGCTCCGCTGGAGCGCGTGCACCGCATCGACTTCCATGTCGTGATGCTCTTCGACGGCGGACCCGTCCGCCACATGATCGACTTCGCCGAGTACGAGGCGACGGCGGGCGACCTGGTGTGGATCCGCCCGGGCCAGGTCCACCGCTTCTCGCCGACGAGCGAGTACCGCGGAAGTGTCCTGACCATGCAGCCGGGGTTTCTGCCCCGGGCGACGGTGGAGGCAACGGAGCTCTACCGCTACGACCTGCCGCCGCTGCTGCGCCCCTCCGGACCGCAACTCGCGGGCCTCACATCGTCCCTGGCCCAGCTCCGACGGGAGTACGAGGACACCTCGACGCTCCCGTTGAGCCTGCACACCGCGGTCCTGCGGCACTCGCTGACGGCGTTCCTGTTGCGCCTGTCTCATCTGGCGGCCAGTTCGGCGGAGGCGGAGCGGCGGCAGTCGGACACCACGTTCACGCTGTTCCGGGACGCGGTGGAGAAGGGGTTCGCCACGAATCACAGTGTCAGCGCGTATGCCGACGCGCTCGGGTACTCGCGGCGGACACTGGTGCGGGCGGTGCGGGCCGCCACGGGGGAGACGCCGAAGGGCTTCATCGACAAGCGGGTCGTACTGGAGGCGAAGCGGTTGCTCGCCCACACCGACATGCCGATCGGGCGGGTGGGGGCGGCGGTGGGGTTTCCGGACGCGGCCAACTTCTCGAAGTTCTTCCAGCAGCACACGGAGATGACACCGGCGGCCTTCCGGGCCGAGTTGCGGTAGTTGGTTGTCCGCGGCTGTGCGGGGGCTGGTCGCGATGTTCCCCGCGCCCCTGAAGGGGCGCGTCGCCGATCCGGGGCAGACATGTGCCGAGACGAGTTCTGTGTGGCGCCCACTTGACTCGCCCTTTGCTGTGCGTGACCTGTGCGTGGGGTGATCTTTGCCGGGCGAGGCCCACGGTTCGTCCGGCCTTCATCCGGACTGGGCCGGGGATCCCTAAAGTTGCGGCGCCGCCTCCCCCCGAACGTCCGTCACCTCTGTCCGGAGGACAGTCATGGCCGCCGTCAAGGCACCCCAGCGCAACCGGCGTTCCCTCTCCGCGCTCGCCGGAGCCGTCGCCCTCACCGCCACCTCGATCGGGGTGTGGGCCGCAACGGCCTCCACCGCTCAGGCCGCCGCTCTCCCCACCCCCGACCACGTGGTCGTCGTGGTGATGGAGAACCACGCGTACTCCCAGGTCATCGGCAGCTCCAGCGCCCCCTACCTCAACAACACCCTCAAGGCGGGTGGCGCCAACCTCACCCAGTCCTACGGCCTCACCCACCCCAGTGAGCCGAACTACTACATGCTGTTCTCGGGCTCCAACCAGGGCCGCACCGACGACAGTTGCGTCGGCGTCGGTTCCATCAACAAGCCCAACCTGGCCTCCGAGCTGATCGCCGCCGGCAAGACCTGGGCGAGCTACAACGAGTCGCTGCCCAGCCAGGGTTCGACGACCTGCAGCAGCGGCAACTACGCGCAGAAGCACAACCCGTGGTTCGGCTTCTCCAACGTGCCGACCAGCACCGCGAAGACCTTCGCGCAATTCCCGACCGACTACACGACCCTGCCCAAGGTGTCCTTCGTCGTCCCGAACCTGTGCAGCGACATGCACGACTGCTCGGTCTCCACGGGCGACACCTGGATCAAGAACAACCTGGGCGCCTACGCCACCTGGGCCAAGACCCACAACAGCATCCTCGCCGTCACCTTCGACGAGGACAACAAGCTCTCCGGCAACCGCATCCCCACCCTCTTCTACGGGCAGCACGTCACGCCCGGAAGCTCCAGCTCCACCACCTACAACCACTACAACGTGCTGCGCACGGTGGAGGATCTGGCCGGTCTGACCGCGCACGCGGGCAACGCCGCCTCCGCCTCCGACATCGCCGGCATCTGGAACTGACGCCCGTGTATCTCGCGGACTCCCGCAGCACCAAGGCCGCCGTCGTCCCGGACACCCGTCCGGGGCGGCGGTCGGCCGCCGTGCCCGCCACCGTGCTGGCCCTGGGCGCGGTCAGCCTGATCACGGACGTCTCCTCGGAGATGGTCACCGCCGTCCTCCCGCTCTACGTGGTCGCCGGTCTCGGTCTGTCCCCGCTCGGATTCGGCGTGCTGGACGGCATCAACAACGGTGTCGGCGCCCTGGTCCGGCTGGCCGGCGGCCACCTCGCCGACCGGGGAGGCCGCCGGCACAAGGTCGTGGCGGGCCTCGGCTACGGCCTCTCGGCTCTCTGCAAGCCGCTGTTGCTGCTCGCGCACACCCTCCCCGCACTCAGCGCCGTGCTCGCGGTCGACCGCACCGGCAAAGGACTGCGTACGGCCCCCCGGGACGCGATGATCTCGCTGTCCACCGAACCCGCGCACCGGGGAAGGGCGTTCGGGGTGCACCGCGCCATGGACACCACCGGCGCGCTCCTCGGCCCGCTGGTCGCCTTCGCCGTACTGCGGGCCACCGTCGACGGCTACGACGCGGTCTTCGCGGTCAGCGGCTGCGTCGCCGTGCTCGGCGTCCTGGTGCTGGTGCTCTTCGTACCCGGGCGCGGTACTCCCGCCGATCCCGTACGACCACCCGAGCAGGAGCGGCCGACGCTGCGGGACGCACTCGGACTGCTGCGCCGCCCCGAGCTGCGACGGCTCACCGTGTGCGCCACCCTCCTCGGCCTCACCACCGTCAGCGACTCCTTCCTGTATCTGCTGCTCCAGCGCGAAGGGGACCTGCCGGCCCAGCTGTTCCCCTTGCTGCCGCTGGGCACCGCCGCCTTCTTCCTGCTGCTCGCCGTCCCCCTCGGCGCACTCGCCGACCGCGTCAGCCGCCGCAGGCTCTTCCTGGCCGGCCACGGAGTCCTGCTGCTCGGCTACGGCCTGGTGCTCTCCCCGTGGCACGGTGTCCCGGCCGTGGTCGCCGTCCTCGTCCTCCACGGCACCTTCTACGCGGCCACCGACGGCGTGCTCGCGGCCGCCACCGCCTCAGTCGTCCCGGCCCGGCACCAGGGCGCCGGACAGGCCCTGGTCGGCACCGGCCAGGCGCTGGCCCGGTTCGCCTGCTCGCTCGCCTTCGGTGCGGCCTGGAGCCTGTGGGGCGGGCGGACCGCGCTCGCCGTCACCGCGGGCGCCCTGGCCGTCAGCGCCGTCGTGGCCTCGTTCGTCCTGAGGAACCCCGATGAGCCCGCCGTGCCCGCCGACGGTGCCCCGGCAACCAGCGAAGAGGTGCCCGCATGACCCGAACCACCCGCCTGGTGACCCTCCTTGTCGCCGTCGTCCTGCTCGGCGCGGTCGGTACCGGGTCCGTGCTGTACGCCGCCCACCGGTCGGGCATGCGGGACGAGCAGCAGGCGGACGGTCCGGCCGTGCGGGCGGGTACCGTCTCGCTCCGCCCGACGGCCGGGCGCCGCCTGCTGGTCCGCAACCTGGCCTGGGGCCCGCACCGCGACGAGATCGCGACCGTGCCCGCCGACGATCCGCAGGGCCCGCGCACCGCGTCGGGGGTGAAGTGCCTGCGCTTCCACGCGGCGGCCGGTACCGGCATCTGCCTCCAGGCCGTGCACGGAGCGCTGGAGGACACCTACCGCGCGGTGGTGCTCGACGCGCACCTGCGTGAGCGGCACCGCTTCCCGGCGCCCGGCATCCCCACCCGGGCCCGGGTCTCGCCCTCCGGACACATGGTCGCCTGGACGGTGTTCGTCAGCGGGGACTCGTACGCCGGGACGAACTTCTCCACCCGCACGGCCATCGTCGACACCCGCACCTGGGCCGTCGACGACAACCTGGAGACCTTCCACGTCATCAAGGACGGCCGGATCTACCACGCCGCGGACACCAACGTCTGGGGCGTCACCTTCGCCGACGACAACCGCTTCTACGCCACGCGGGCGACGGGCGGCCGGACCTACCTCGTGCGGGGCGACGTCACCGCACGCACCCTCACCACCCTGCACCGCAACGTCGAATGCCCCTCGCTCTCACCCGACGGCACCCGCGTCGCCTACAAGAAGCGCGTCAAGGGCGCCTCACCCGATGCCCCTTGGCGTCTGTACGTCCTGAACCTGCGGACCATGAAGGAGACCGCGACCGCCGAGTCCCGCAACATCGACGACCAGGCGCTGTGGTCCGACGACGACACCCTCGTCTACGCCCTCCCGGGCGACTACGGCTCGGATCTGTGGACCGTCTTGGCCGACGGCACGGGAACGGCCCGCCGACTGATGACCTCCGCGGTCGCTCCCGCCTATCTCGGGTGACACGACGCTGCCCCGCGAGACCGCATGGGCCTGGCGGGGCAGCCTCATATCGCTTGTCAGTGACCGAAGTTGAACCAGTTCACGTTGACGAAGTCGGCCGGCTGGCCGCTGGTGAAGGTCAGATAGACGTTGTGCGTGCCGGTGACGGAGCTGATGTTCGCCGGGACCGTTCTCCAGGACTGCCAGCCGCCCGTGTTGGCGATCGAGAAGCTGCCGACCGGAGTGGCGGTGGGGCTGTCCAGGCGCACCTGGACCAGACCGCTGACGCCGCCCGCCGCGCCGCTGGCCACGCGCGCGACGAACTGAGTCGCGGCCGTGGAGCCGAAGTTGACGTTCTGGTAGAGCGCCCAGTCACCGTTGGCGAGGGAACCGATGTCCCGGCCGCCGCCGGTGTCGGTCGTGGTCTCGGTGGTCACACCGCTCTGGCTGTTGAAGGACTCCGCCTGGATCGTGCCGTAGGCGTCGACACCGCCAGACGGCGGAGGCGTGGTACCGCTCCCACCGGCCGAGAGGACCTGGACGTAGTCGACGGTCATCGGCACGCCGGACTGGGTGCCGGAGTCCAGTCCGCCGCCGAGCGCGTCCGGGAAGGCGCCGCCCATCGCCACGTTGAGGATGACGAAGAAGCCGTGGTTCGTGGCGTTGGCCCAGGTCGTCGCGTCGACCTGGCTCGCGTTGACCGAGTGGAACTGCGTGCCGTCGACGTAGAAGCGGATCGTCTCGGGGCTCACCGAGCGGTCCCACTCCATCGTGTAGGTGTGGAACGCCGACTGGCAGGTCGAGCCGGGGCAGACGACGTTGTTGCCCAGTCCCGTCGTCTCGTTGCACGGTCCGCCCGGGTTGGTGCCGCAGTGCATCGTGGCCCACACGCGGTTCATGCCCTGGACGTTCTCCATGATGTCCAGCTCGCCGACGCTCGGCCAGTTCTGGTAGTTGCCCCGGTACGGCGCCCCCAGCATCCAGAAGGCAGGCCAGTAGCCCTCGGCCGCGGTGCCGGTGACGTTGGGCATCTGGATGCGCGCCTCGACGCGCAGCTTGCCGCCCGACGGGGGCTGGAAGTCGGTGCGGTTGGTCTCGATACGGCCCGAGGTCCAGTTCCCGGCCGAGTCGCGTAGCGGGGTGATGCGCAGGTTGCCGTTGCCGTCCAGCGCCACGTTGCTGGTGCTGTTGGTCATCGTCTCGACCTCGCCCGTGCCCCAGTTGGCGGGGCCGCCGGGGTACGAAGTCCCCGTGGCGTACTGCCAGTTGGAGGTGTTGACGCCGGTGCCCGCGGTGCCGTTGAAGTCGTCCACGAACACCTGCGACCAGCCCGTCGGGGGTGTCGGGGCGGAGGCGTTCGCGGGGAGGGCGGCGGAGGTCGCGAGGGCGGCCGCCAGGCCGAGGGTGCTGAGGACGGCGACGAGCACGCGCCGCCGTCTGGGTATGCCGGAGGTTTCACTCATGGGGTGCTGCCTCTCGGGTACGGAGTTGGGGGGTGCGGGAGCCTTCGAGCGCACTCTGAGAGCGCTCTCAAAGTGCGCCCAATGTGCTCTCGGCCACTCCGGTCGTCAAGAGGTGAAACAGTGAAAGTCGTTGCGCCCCAGGTGAGTTCACGCCGTGAATGGTGCGAATCGGTACCCGGCGGGGCCGACGGTGACGCTTGCGCGGCGAGGAACAGCCACAGAGGCGGTTCGTCGGTGTCGGCCGGTTCGCGGACGACCTCGGCGGTGGTGGCCGCCGGGTCCTCGGGCGCCCGGGCGGAGGCGCCGGCCCGGCGTGCACCGCGACGCGGATGCCGAGCGGGTCGACCCCTGGGTGGCGGCCTGGGACACCCACAGCGGGCCGAGCAGCAGGTGATCGCCGTCTGTCGGGCGGTGCCCGGAGACCCTTCCGATGTGACCGTCCCGTCCGCTCAGACCGCGCTGCCCGCCTTCCAGTCCGCCCAGGACAGGTTCCAGCCGTTGAGGCCGTTCGACGCCTCCACGGTCTTCTCGCCGGAGTTCTTGACGATCACGACGTCGCCGAGCATGGAGCTCTCGTAGAACTTGTAGCCGGCCACGGAGCTGTCGTTCGCGCCCTTCGCGTCGTGCAGGCCGACGCAGCCGTGGCTGGTGTTCTGGTTGCCGAACACCGAGGCGGACGCCCAGTAGTTGCCGTGCACGAAGGTGCCCGACGTGGTCAGGCGCTGGGCGTGCGGGACGTCGGAGATGTCGTACTCGTCGCCGAGCCCGACCGTCGAGGACTCCATGCGGGTCTGCTTGAACCGCTCGCTGATCACCATGATCCCGGACCAGGTGGTGTGGTCGGAGTCGCCGCCGGAGACGGGGTAGGTGGCGGTCGTGGCGCCGTCCCGCTTGACGACCATCTCCTTCGTGGCCAGGTCGACCGTGCTGATCTGCTCCCGGCCGATGTGGAAGGTGACGTCCTTGGACTGCACGCCGTAGACCCCGTCCGTGCCCTGGACGTCCTTGAGCCGAAGACCGAGCGTGATCGTCGTACCGGCCGCCCAGTAGGTCTCCGGCCGGAAGTCGAGCCGGGTGTCGCTGAACCAGTGGCCCACGATGTCGACCGCGGGTTCGGCGGTCACGGTGATCGCCTTCTGGACGGTGGCCTTGTCGGACACGGCGTGCGAGAAGTTGATCGACACTGGCATGCCGACGCCGGAGGTGGAGTCCGCCTCGGGGGTGAAGTAGCCCACGAACGTCTCGCCGGGGGACTTCGTGGTGAAGGTCGCCGTCTCGGCGGTGCCGCCCTCCGCCTGGGCCGTCACCGTGTACTTGGTGCCCGAGAACGGGTTCGTCGACGAGGTCCATTTCGTCCTGGCGTCGTTGAAGGCACCGGCGAGCGTGGAGCCGTCGTTG
Source organism: Streptomyces sp. NPDC019531 (assembly GCF_044903305.1). NCBI lineage: Bacteria > Bacillati > Actinomycetota > Actinomycetes > Kitasatosporales > Streptomycetaceae > Streptomyces > Streptomyces sp. NPDC019531. Next base: position 56,121 of record NZ_JBJDQL010000034.1, read on the forward strand.
CCGGCGACCTTCACCGAGGCGAGGGTGCCGTCGGTCACAGTGATCTCGACGGGGCTGGAGAAGTCGGCCTTGGTGGTGCCGGCGGCCGGGGTGACCGAGATGGTCGCCTGCTTTGTCGCGGCCTTGACGGACGCCGTCGCCGCCGAGCCCTCCGAGGCGTCCGCCGAACCGCCGCTGCACCCCGTCAGCAGGGTCGCGGCCGGTACGGCGCCGAGCGCGGCGAGGATCCCGCGCCGGGACCACCTCTGCGACTGCTCGGACCGGTTCGATATGTGCGAGACGCCCACGGCAGGCCTTCCTGAGATATCCACCTATTGCGGGTGCATCCTGCGCCTCGTACCTGGGGTGATTCTTTGAATCGTCGCGCCGTTGGCTGAGATTCCGATGAGGAGACGCCGAGAGGGCACGCGAACGACGGCCCCCCCGGGCGCCGACCGTGCGCGCCGGGGGACCGCCGTCCTCGCCGTCAGGCGTTGGTCGACACGGTCCGCTCGGGTGCCGCCGCCTCCCGCAGCCCGAACCGGTCGTGCACCCTGCGCAGCGGCTTCGGCGCCCACCAGGCCCGTCGGCCGAGCAGCGCCATGGTCGCCGGGACGAGCAGCATCCGTACGACCGTCGCGTCGATCAGCACGGCCAGGGTCAGGCCGAGACCGATCTGCAGGATCGGGGAGAAACCGCCGGTCATGAAGGCACCGAAGACGACCGCGAGGAGCAGCGCGGCGCAGGTCACGACCCGGCCGGAGCGGCGCAGCCCGGTCACCACGGCCTCCTGGTCGTCCCCGGGGTCCGCCGACAGGCTCTCCCGCATCCTGGCGAGGATGAAGATCTCGTAGTCCATGGCGAGCCCGAAGGCGATCGAGACGATCAGCGGCGGTGCCGTCAGGCTCAGCGCGCCCAGCCCCTCGCCGCCCAGCAGCCCGGCCCCGTGCCCGTCCTGGAACACCCACACCACCACACCAAGTGCCGCGCCCAGGCTCAGCATGGTGGTCGCGATCGTGCGCAGTGGGATCAGCACCGAGCCGGTGAAGGCGAACAGCAGGACGAAGATGGCGGCCAGGACGGTCAGGGCCGCCCAGGGCGCGCGCTCGCCGAGCATCGCGCGGAAGTCGACCAGCCGGGCCGCGATCCCGGTCACCTCGACGGGCTCGTCGCCGCGTATGTCCCGTACCCGCTCGACCAGGTCCGTGGCCGCCCTGCCGTCCACGCCGCCGGGCGGCTGCAGCTCTACGACGGTGTTGCCGCCCGGCAGTTCACGGGACTCGGCGTTCGGGACCAGGGCGCGGATCCGGCCGGCGGTCTCGGCGTCGGTGCCGGGCCCCAGGACGACGACCACGGGGGAGACGCCGGTGCCCTTGGGGAAGTGCGAGCCGACCGTGTCGTACAACCGGCGTGCCTCCGTGCTGGAGGGCAGCTGCTGGGCGTCGCCGATGGCGATCCTCATGCCGGTCACGGGCAGGGCGAGGACCAGCAGGGCGGGGACGACGGTGACCAGGACGGCGATCCGGCGGCGCTGCGCGAAGCGGGCGAGGCGGGCGAAGACGCGGCCTTCCTCGTCCTCGGAGCGGGCCTTCGAGGGCCGGATCCTCCCGCCGAACTTGGTCAGCAGCGCGGGCAGCAGCGTGACCGCGGCCAGCATGTCGACGACCACGACGGCGGCGACGGCCAGGCCCATGCTGCGCAGGAACACGCTCGGGAAGACCAGCAGTCCGGTCAGGCTGACGGCCACGGTGAGCCCGGAGAACAGGACGGTCCGCCCGGCTGCGTCGACCGTGCGCTGCACGGCTTCCACCACATCGTCGGTGTGGCGTCGTTCCTCGCGGAAGCGGACCAGCATCAACAGGGCGTAGTCGATGGCCAGTCCGAGCCCCAGCATGGTGGTCACCTGAATCGCGTACACCGAGATGTCGGTGACCTGGCTGAAGGCGAACAGGCACAGGAAGGCGCCCGCGATCCCGCTCACCGCGATCACCAGCGGCAGCGCGGCGGCGCGCAGTCCGCCGAACACGACGAGCAGCAGGGCGAGTACGACGGGCAGCGAGATCAACTCGGCGTTCTTCACGTCCTCCTGGGCGCGTTCGCCGAGCTGCCTGCCGAGCAGTTCGCCGCCGCTGACATGGACGTCGGGCGCGTCGATCCGCTTGATGGTGTCGACGGCCGTGTCCGTCGCCTTCTCCTCGGCGTCGTCGCTGAGACCACCTTCGAAGGTGACGGGGATGATCAGGGCCTGTCCGTCGCGGGCGGTCAGGCCGGGCGTGGTGTACGGGTCCGGAACGTCCGCCACGCCGGCGATCTCGCGGACCTCGGCGACGGTCCGTTCGACCTGGGCGCGCAGTGCGGCGTCGGAGACGGCCTGGCCCGCGACGACCGCGGTGACGGACTCGCCGGTCGGGTCCACGCCGGAGAGATGGTCGTCGGCCATGTCGGACTCGGTGCCGGGTACGTCGGGCACGTCGTCGGAGAGATCGGCGAAGACACCCGTCCCGAGGCCGAAGCCGAGGAGCAGGAAGGCGGCCCAGAGGCCGATGACGGTCAGCGGGCGGCGGGTCGCTGCCCGGGCCAGTGTGGAGAGCACGGTCGCCTCCCGGCGAGTTGAGGAGTGACAACGCCCTCAGAGTCCTGCCGCGGGCGTGATCACCGGATCGCCGGGACGAGCGGTTTGGGGAGCTCCGTCGTACGGGGGAGTGGGGCCGGTTCCTCACTCCTGAGAGGGAGGAATCTCCGGTACCGGTCAAGGAGTTGACCTGGGAGACACCAACGAGGAGGCCCCATGTCCGAGGTACCGCCCACCGTCCGTGAACTCCGTCTCGTGGTCACTGCGGAGGACTACGACGAGGCCCTGCGCTTCTACCGGGACGTCCTCGGCCTGCCCGAACGAGCCGCGTTCTCCTCGCCGCACGGGAGAGTCACGATTCTGGAGGCCGGAAGGGCCACGCTGGAGCTGACCGATCCGAACCATGCCGCGTTCATCGACGACGTCGAGGTGGGGCGGCGGGTCGCCGGGCACATCCGGGTGGCGTTCGAGGTGGACGACTCCACCGCCACCACGGCGAAACTGGCCCAGGCCGGGGCGGAGGTGGTCGCCGAGCCGAGCCGTACGCCGTGGAACTCGCTGAACTCCCGGTTGGAGGCACCCGGTTCGCTCCAGCTGACCCTCTTCACCGAACTCGGGGACTAGGCAGCACCCGGCGTCACCAAGCCGGTCTCGTACGCGCAGATCACCGCCTGCACCCGGTCCCGCAGACCCAACTTGCTCAGCACGTTGCTGACATGGGTCTTCACCGTGTGCTCGCTCACGAACAGCGTCGTCGCGATCTCCGCGTTGGACAGGCCCCGCGCCAGCATCCGAAGGGTCTCCACCTCCCGGGCGGTCAGGACGTCCAGGCGGTCGGGGGCGGTCTCCGTGGCCGTCTCCTCGCGGCGGCGGCGGACGATGTCCGCGACCAGGCGGCGGGTGACGGTCGGGGCCAGCAGGGAGTCGCCGCCCGCGACCACGCGGACGGCGTGCACGAGGTCGTCCCGGCGGACGTCCTTGAGGAGGAAGCCGCTCGCGCCCGCGTACAGGGCGTCGTACACGTACTCGTCGAGGTCGAACGTGGTCAGCATGACCACCTTGCAGCTCGACTGGGCGCACACCCGCCGGGCCGCCTCCAGACCGTCCATGACGGGCATCCGGATGTCGAGGAGCAGCACGTCGGGCGTGTGCCGGCGCACCGCGTCGACCGCCTCGGCGCCGTCCCCGGCCTCGGCGACCACCTCGATGTCCTGCTGCGCCTCCAGGATCATGCTGAAGCCGCTGCGGACCAGTTCCTGGTCGTCGGCGACGACCACCCGGATGCTCACCCGAGGGCCGCCTCCCGGCCCGCGGTGGCGGGCAGCCGTACGACGACCCGGAAGCCCCCCTCCGGACCCGGACCGGTCTCCGCGCTGCCCCCGCAGGCCGCCGCCCGCTCCCTGAGGCCGATCAGCCCGTGCCCGCCGTTCGGGTGTGCGGGTCCTCCGCCGTCGTCGGTCATCGTGAGGGTCAACTCGTCCTCCGCCCAGTCGAGTTCCACCTGTGCGCAGGAAGCGTACGCGTGCTTCACCGTGTTGGTCAGGGCTTCCTGCACCGCGCGGTAGGCGGCGACCTCGGTGTCCGGGGGAAGCGGGCGGGGGGTGCCGAGGACCCTCAACTCGACGTGCAGGCCCGTCGAGTCGGAGACCTGCCGGACCAGGGAGGGCAGGCCCGAGAGATCCGGCTGGGGCAACCTGACGGCACCGGCCCTGCGTTCCTCCTCCTTCAGCACTCCGAGAATGCGGCGCAGTTGGGCCATGGCGTCTCGGCCGCTCGCCGCGATCGCGTCGAACACCGCCTCGGCACGGGCCGGATCACTGCGCACCACGACCGGTCCGGCCTCCGCCTGGACGACCATCAGGCTCACCGCGTGCGCGAGGATGTCGTGCATGTCCCGGGCGATGCGGGCCCGTTCCTGGGCGATGGCCTTCGCGGTCTCCGCGGCCTTCTCCCGTTCGAGGCGGCGGGCCCGGTCCTCGACGGCGGCGGTGTACGCGCGTTGCAGCCGGGCCAGTACCCCGAGGCCGTAGGCGCAGATCATGCCGGTCAGGTGGAAGGCGTACTCGAAGGGCTCGGAGTGCTCCTTGGCCCGCATGGTCAGGACGGCCCCGAGCAGCCAGCTCGCCAGCATCGTACGGCGCTGCCAGGGCAGGCCCTGGGCGGCCATGGTGTAGAGGACGACGAGCCCGGCGTAGAGCACGTCCGGCGGTGGCGCGTGGTAGTAGGCCATCGCGGTGGTGGCCGCCGAGACCGCGAGGGCGCACGCGTAGGGGTAGCGGCGCCGCCACACCAGGGGGACGGCGGTGGCGGCCCCGAGCAGCCAGCCCACCAGGCTCAGCGGGTCGTCGCCCTCGTCCGGGAACATCCACTGCAGGGACGCGGCGAACAGCACCAGCACGGCGAGCGCGCTGTCGACGACGTAGTGGTTCGTCGTCCTGAGACGGGTCACGACGAGGGCGTACCAGGACCGGGCAGTGGACATGAGCGGCTCCTCGGGGCCGGGGCCGTTCCAGTATCACGACGCCCGCGCGGCCATGACCTCACCGGTGAGAGGGATATCGGGTCTCCCTTCGTGAGCGTTCCGATGCCGTGGAGCGGGAACCGCCGGCCGCCGCATTACCTCTCAGGAGTCGAAACACAGCGTTCACAGGGTGTGCATGGTCCTGGACGGATGGTGGCGATCACCATCGGTTCAGCAGTCCGCATCCGTCGTCGTACCGGGGGACCCCGTATGCCCAGCCGTCGTCGTCTGCTCACCGGCGCCGCCGCACTCGTCGCGGCCTCCGCCTGCGATGCCGGTGACCCGGCGCCGTACGCGTCGCACGACAGCCGGGCCGCCGCCCTGCCCGCCACCCGGGCCGCGTCGGGCAGGCCCAATGTCGTCGTGATCCTTGCCGACGACCTCGGCTACGGCGAACTCGGCTCCTACGGCCAGAAGTTGATACGCACCCCGCGCCTGGACGCCCTCGCCGCCGACGGGCTGCGCTTCACCGACGCCTACGCGGCCGCCCCGGTGTGCGCGCCCTCGCGCTGTTCCCTGCTGACCGGGCTGCACAGCGGGCACGCGACAGTGCGGGAGAATCCGTGGGGGCCGGGTGGCCAAGGCGCCCTGACCGAACGGGACTTCACCTTCGCCGAGGCGCTGCGGACGCGCGGCTACCGCACCGGTGCCATCGGCAAGTGGGGCTTCGGCCCCGAGGCGCCGGACCAGCCCAGCCACCCCAACTCCCGTGGTTTCGAGGAGTTCTACGGCTACCTCACCCACCACCACGCCCACGGCTACTACCCCGAGTACCTGTGGCACAACGGCACCCGCGAGGAGATCCCCGGCAACAGGGGCGGCGCCCACGAGGTCTACGCACCCGACCTCATCGAGGCACGCGCGCTGAGCTTCGTCGACGCCCACCGGAACGAGCCGTTCCTGCTCTACCTCGCCCCGACCCTGCCGCACGCCCCCAGCCAGGACCCGGACGTCGGCGAGTACGCCGACCGGCCCTGGAGCGGGCCCGACCGGCGGCACGCCGCCCAGGTCACCTCCTTCGACACCCTCGTCGGCAAGGTCACCGACCGGCTCACCGACCTCGGCCTCGCCGAACGCACGATCGTCCTCGTCACCAGCGACAACGGCCCGCACGAGGAGGGCGGCACCGACCCGGAGGTGTTCGACGGCAACGGCCCGTTGCGCGGGATCAAGCGCAACCTGTACGAGGGCGGCATCCGTGTCCCCCTGATCGCCTGGTCCCCGCGACGCATCCCGGCCGGCACCACGGACCGCCCCACCCCGCTCACCGATCTGCTGCCCACCCTCGCCGACCTCGCGGGCGCCCCCGCCCCGACGGATGTCGACGGACTTTCCCTCGCCCCGCTCCTGCGCGGCGGCACGGACGTCGCCCGCCACGACAGCCTGTACTTCTACCGCAACCACGCCGGTGTCACCCCGCTCGCCGACGCCACCGACCACGGCCGGGGCCGCCGGCTCGCGGAGGCGCTCAGGCGCGGCGACCTCAAGGCAGTCCGGTTCGCCCCGGGACAGAACCGCCGTGTCCCCGACGACCAGTGGGACGTGGAGCTGTACGACCTCGCCAGGGATCCCGGCGAGCGGGACGACCTGGCGACCGCGAGGCCCGCCGAGGCCGCCGCGCTCGTGCGGCTGATGCGCTCGGCGTGGGCCCCGGCGTATGTGCGCAGGCCGTTCGGCGTGACACTCGAAGTGACCGGTCAGGGACCGGAGTTCACGGTCACCGCCACCTTCTCCAACAGCTCCGCGAAGCCCTGGACCGTGCCCCGGCTCACCCTGGAGGCGCCCAGCGGCGGGCGGGTACGTGCGACGGACCCGGTCACGGCGGCCCGGCTCGACGTCGGCGAGCGGCTCACGGCCCGCTGGAGCGTCACCCGCGCCCGGCTCTCGCCGTCCGTGCGTCTCGTCTGCCGGGGCACGGCACGACTCGCGGGCGACGAGGTGACGTTCACCGCCACCCGGACACTCCGCTGACGGTTCACCGTCCCCCGGGCACTCGGCTGACGTGTGCCGGCCCCCAGGCACTCGGCTGACGTGTGCCGGCTTTCGGACACTTGGCTGATGTGCACCGGGCCCTGGGCGCTTGGCTGACGGTTCACCGTCCCCCGGGCACTCGGCTGATGTGCACCGGGCCCTGGGCGCTTGGCTGACGTGTGCTGGCCCTCGGACACTTGGCTGATTGCACCGGGCCTGGGGACTTGGCTGACGTGCACCGGCCCCCGGGCACTCGGCTGACGTGCACCGGGCCCCGGACACTCCGCCGACGTGCACCGACACCCCGAAGCCCCGCCGGCGTCCGCCGCCATCAGGAACCGAGGCCGACGTCAGCGCGGTTCCGGTCGCCAGCCCAGCGCCCGCGAGATACCGAGCGCCGCGAGCCGTACCGCCGGGATCAGTACCGGTACCTGGGCGTCCTCCTGGGGCACCACGACCGACACGGCCGCGAGGACCGTGCCGTCCGGGCCGCACACGGGGGCCGCCACCGACAGGGCGTCGTCGGTGACCTGGCGGCTGCTCACCGCCGCGCCGGTGCGCCGGACCTCGGCCAGGGCGCGGCGCAGCTTCGCCGGATCGGCGATCGTGTACGGCGTGAAGACGGCGAGCGGGGTCGCGCAGTACTCCTCCTGCTCCCGCGGTGCGCAGTGCGCCAGCAGCACCAGGCCGACCCCGGTGGCGTGCAGCGGCCAGCGCGCCCCGACCCGGATGTGCACGCCGACCGACGAACGCCCCGCGATCCACTCGATGTAGACGACGTCGGCGCCGTCCCGGACCGCCAACTGCACGTTCTCGTGGGTGGCTTCGTACAGGTCCTCCAGATACGGCAGCGCCAGCTGCCGCAGGGCGACCCCGCGCGGTGCGAGCGCGGCGATCTCCCAGAGCCGGAGCCCGACGTGGTAGACCCCGGCGTCGTCCCGCTCCAGGGCGCCCCAGTCGGTCAGCGCGCCGACCAGCCGATGTGTGGTGGTCAGGGTCAGCCCCGCCCGCCGGCTGATGTCGGTCAGGGACAGTGCCACGTGGTCGTGGTCGAACGCGGCGAGCACGGAGAGCAGCCGGTCCGGCGCCGAACGGACGGTCATGGCTGGTCGGCGACCCGCAGCAGCAGGGCCTGGAGCGTCTCGCGTTCGGCGGCATCGAGCGGCGCGAGCAGGTCGTTGGTCACCCGTCGGCCCGCCTCGTCGGTGCCGCGCAGGAAGCCGCGGCCGTCCTCGGTGAGCACGACGATCTTGCTGCGGCGGTCGTCGGGGGAGGGGCGGCGCTCGGTCAGGCCCAGCTTCTCCAGGTCGTCGACCAGGCCGACGATCGCGCTGGGGTCGTAGCCGAGCCGGGTGCTCAGCTCGCGCTGGAGGGCGCCCTCGGACCCGGCGAGATAGCGCAGCACCGCGTAGTGGCGCAGTCGCAGCCCCGACTCCTGGAGGAACGTGTTGAAGAGCTGACCCGAGCGCAGGCCCAGGCGGTACAGCAGATAACCGGTGTCCGCGTGCAGCCCGCGCATCCACGGCTCCTCCGAGTCGATGGGCTTCGGGGTGGCGTGCTGGCGTGTGATGGCGGGCTCCTCGGGCTCGGTGTGTCAGGGAGATTCCAGCATGGCGCACTCATAGGTGAACAACAACTATTGACGTCACCAATTATTGCTCTTAGCTTCGATCTCGAAGCCGCACCAAGCATCCGTCCGTGAAGGGACCTCCTCGTGCCCAGCATCGATCTCACCGGCAAGGTCGCCGTCGTCACCGGCAGTGGCCGGGGCCTCGGCCTCGCCTACGCGCACGCCCTGGCCGCCCACGGCGCCTCCGTGGTCGTCAACGACGTCGACGAGGCCGTGGCCGAGCAGGCCGTGAAGTCCATCGCCGAGGCGGGCGGCACCGCCGTCGCCGAGGTCGTCCCGGTCGGCACCACCGAGGCCGCCGAGCGGCTCGTGAACCGGGCCGTCGAGGAGTTCGGGCGGCTCGACATCCTGGTCACCAACGCGGGCATCCTGCGCGACAAGGTGCTGTGGAAGATGACCGACGACGACTTCGACGCGGTGATCGCCACCCACCTCAAGGGCACCTTCACCTGCGCCCGCGCCGCCGCGGTCCGCATGCGCGAGCAGGGCGAGGGCGGCACCCTGATCCTGGTCGGCTCCCCGGCAGGACAGCGCGGCAACTTCGGGCAGACGAACTACGCCGCCGCCAAGGCCGGCATCGCCGCCTTCGCCCGTACCTGGTCCATGGAACTGGGCCGCGCGGGCATCACCGTCAACGCGATCGTGCCGGTCGCGGCCACCGCGATGACCGAGACCATCCCCGCCTTCGCCCCGTACGTCGAGGCCATGAAGAACGGCGAGGCGCTCCCGGACTTCCTGCGCAAGGGCGAGGGCTTCGGCACCCCCGAGGACTGCGCCGCCCTCGTCCCCTTCCTCGCCTCCGAGGCCGCCCGCTCCATCACCGGACAGGCGATCGGCATCGGCGGCGACAAGGTGGCACTCTGGTCCCATCCGCAGGAGATCAGGACGGCGTACGCCGACGGCGGCTGGACCCCCGAGACCCTGGCCGACGCCTTCCCCACCTCGGTCGGCGCCGAGCTCCAGACGGTCGGCATCCCGGCGCCGAAGTTCCCGGAGGCCTGATGGACATCAACGAGCTGGTCGCCATCGACGTACACACCCATGCGGAGGTCTCCTCCAAGGGCCACTCCTCGCTGGACGACGACCTGCACGACGCCTCCTCCGCCTACTTCAAGGTCGAGGGCAAGCGCAAGCCGACCCTGGAGGAGACGGCCGCTTACTACCGCGAGCGGAAGATGGCCGCCGTGATCTTCACGGTGGACGCCGAGTCCGCGACCGGCACCGCGCCGGTCCCGAACGAGGAGGTCGCCGAGGCGGCGGCCGCCAACTCCGACGTGCTGATCCCCTTCGCCTCCATCGACCCCTTCCGCGGCAAGGCCGGCGTCAGGCAGGCCCGCCGCCTGGTCGAGGAGTACGGGGTGAAGGGCTTCAAGTTCCACCCCAGCATCCAGGGCTTCTTCCCCAACGACCGCTCGGTGGCGTACGACCTCTACGAGGTGATCGAGGAGACGGGCACGATCGCCCTCTTCCACACGGGCCAGACCGGCATCGGGGCCGGCGTCCCGGGCGGCGGGGGCATCCGACTGAAGTACTCCAATCCCCTGCACGTGGACGACGTGGCCGCCGACTTCCCGCATCTGAAGATCATCCTGGCGCACCCGTCCTTCCCCTGGCAGGACGAGGCCCTCGCCGTCGCCACCCACAAGCCGGGCGTGCACATCGACCTGTCCGGCTGGTCGCCGAAGTACTTCCCGCCGCAGCTCGTGCAGTACGCGAACACACTGCTCAAGGACAAGGTCCTCTTCGGCTCCGACTTCCCCGTCCTCACCCCCGACCGCTGGCTCGCAGACTTCGAGAAGCTGTCGATCAAGGACGAGGTGAAGCCGAAGATCCTCAAGGAGAACGCCGCCCGACTGCTCGGGCTGACGAAGCCATAAGGGGCCGTAGATGCGCAACGAGGGACTGGGTTCGTGGCCCGCACGCCGGGCCCGCAAGACCCCGCACCGCACCGCCCTGATCCACGCCGACACGACGATCACCTACGCCGAACTGCACACCCGCGTCACCCGCCTCGCGCACGCCCTGCGCGCCCGGGGCATCCGGCGCGGCGACCGGGTGGCCTACCTCGGCCCCAACCACCCCTCCTACCTGGAGACACTGTTCGCGGCCGGCACGCTCGGCGCGGTCTTCGTCCCACTCAACACCCGCCTCGCCGGACCGGAGATCGGCTACCAGCTGTCCGACTCCGGGGCCAGGGCGCTGATCTACGGCCCCGCGTCACAAGCGCTGGTCGCCGGACTGCCGGGCAGCACCGATGTCCGCACGTACGTCGAAGTCGGCGCCGAATACGAGCAGTTGCTCGCCGAGTCACCGGCCGAACCGATCGACGAGCCGGTCACCGCCGACGACACCTGCATCATCATGTACACCTCGGGCACGACAGGGCGTCCCAAGGGCGCCATGCTCACGCACGGCAACCTGACCTGGAACGCGATCAACGTCCTCGTCGACACCGATCTGATCGCCGACGAACGCGCCCTGGTCTCGGCCCCGTTGTTCCACACGGCCGGGCTGAACATGCTGACCCTGCCGGTCCTGCTGAAGGGCGGCACCTGCGTCCTGGTCGAGGCCTTCGACCCGACCGCGACCTTCGACCTGATCGAACAGCACCGGATCACCTTCATGTTCGGGGTGCCGACGATGTTCGAGCAGGTCGCGAGGCACCCCCGCTGGCCGGACGCGGACCTGTCGTCGCTGCGGATCCTCACCTGCGGCGGCTCCCCGGTGTCGACCCCCCTCATCGCCGCCTACCAGGAGCGCGGACTCACCTTCCTCCAGGGCTACGGCATGACGGAGGCCTCACCGGGGACCCTGTTCCTGGACGCCGAGCACGCCGTCAGCAAGGCGGGTTCGGCGGGTGTGCCGCACTTCTTCAGCGATGTGCGGGTGGTACGGCCCGACCTGGCGCCCGTCGACGTCGACGAGACCGGTGAGGTCGTGCTCCGGGGCCCGCACGTCATGCCCGGCTACTGGGGACTGCCGGAGGAGACCGCCGCCTCCTTCACCGACGGCTGGTTCCGCAGCGGGGACGCGGCCCGCGTCGACGAGGACGGATACGTCTTCATCGTCGACCGCATCAAGGACATGATCATCTCGGGCGGCGAGAACATCTACCCCGCCGAGATCGAGGACCTGCTCCTCGCCCACCCGGACATCGTCGAGTGCGCGGTCATCGGCGTCCCCGACGACAAGTGGGGCGAGGTGCCGCGGGCGGTCGTCGTGCCCCGCGAGGGTGCGCGGCTCGACGGCGACGAGGTGCTCGCCTCCCTCGCCGGACGGCTCGCCAAGTACAAGATCCCCAAATCGGTGGTGCTCGCGGCCGAACTCCCGCGCACCGCCTCCGGAAAGCTCGTCAAGTCCCGGGTGCGCAAGCGCTACGGCTCCAACTCCTAGTTAAGGAAAGCTACATGAGCGTCACCGTCAACGGCCTCGACGAACTGAAGAAGCTCGCCGGCAGCGACCTCGGCACCAGCGAGTGGATCGAGGTCACCCAGGAGCGCATCAACACCTTCGCCGACGCCACGGGCGACCACCAGTGGATCCACGTGGACCCCGAGAAGGCGGCCGAGGGCCCGTTCGGCGCCCCCATCGCCCACGGCTACCTCACTCTCTCGCTCTTCATCCCCCTGTTCACCGAGCTCCTCGACGTCCAGGGCGTCGCGACCAAGGTCAACTACGGCCTCAACAAGGTGCGTTTCCCCTCCCCGGTGAAGGTGGGCTCACGCATCCGCCTCGTCGCCAAGCTCGCGGACGTCGAAGAGGTCCCGGGCGGTGTCCAGGTCACCGTCGACGGGGCGATCGAGATCGAGGGCGGGGCCAAGCCGGCGGCGGTGCTGCAGAGTCTTTCCCGGTTCTACGCCTAGTTCTAGGAAGTCCCCTGCGGAGGCGGTGGGGAACCGCGGGACCGTTGCGGCCGGTCGCGCAGTTCCCCGCGCCCCTTCGGGGCGCTTGCCTCAGCCGGTGACGTCGACGAAGACCGGGTTGGAGTAGAACCACGTGTCCGCCCACGGGTCACCGTTGCCCGGCTCGTGCGGAATCGGGCCGTGCGGGTCGGTGGCGGCACCGAGATACCCCGCACCGTGGCGGTTGCCGTCGCTGCCGCGCAGCCGGACGTAGAAGGACTCGTCCCCGGCGGTCAGCGGGACGCGCAGGGTGTACGTCCCCTTCCGGCCCGACACGTCCTTCGTCTGTACGACCTTGGTGTCGGGTGCCTTCCAGTCGTCCCGGTCGGTCACCGGACCGCGCACCGCGCCCCGGATCACGTCCACGTGCGCCAACTCCGGCAGGATTCCCTGGGGGTTGGCCCGGGAGGCGCTCGTGACGGTGACGTACAGCGTGATCCGCTCGCCCTTGCGGACCCGCAGCCGTCCGCCCAGCGTGACACCGCGGCCGGAGTCGCAGTCCCGCTTCACGCGGACGTCCAGTCCGTCGAGCAGATGCCCGTGGTCCACCCAGACCCGGCCCGCACGCAGGCCCGCCATCACCGAGCGGTAGCCGTAGCGGGTCACGCCGACGTGGGTGCGGCTGAACTCGCCCGGCCAGAAGTCGCTGCCGGGCTGCGGGGTGTCGGTGTTGACCGGGTCGGGCAGCTTTCCGGTGTTGTCGAAGTTCTGCCCGGCCGCCCAGTCGCCGTTCTTCCAGGTGTCGAAGACCGTGCGGTGGTTGTCGGAGTTCGTGGTGACCGAGTACAGGCTGCCTTCGGCCAGCATCGAGTCCCACAGTCCGCCGACGGTCGCGGTCGCCCAGTCGAAGCCGCCGTACGTCACATACGCCTCGGCCGGGTAGCCCGACCACGACTGCGCCGACGGCTTGTTCTCGTACTCGCCGCGGATCGACGTGGTCCCGCGCCAGCCGGGGATCGCCGCGCCCTGGGCGCCCGGTGCGCCCTCCATGCCGATCATGATCTCGGGGGCCGCGTCCCGCCAGTTGCGTATCTCGTGCGGGGAGTCGATGCCGAGGCGCAGCGGGTGGTTGGCGAGGACGAGGACGTCGTCGACGTAGCCCGAACGGCGCTGCTCGGCCAGCCACTTGAGGGCCTTGACCGCGTGGGCCTCGTTGCGGGCGGTGTCGGCCGCGCCCGCGGAACCCTCGGTGTAGTTGAGGAGCTTTCCGTCGTAGGCGAGCTCGAACCGCGTGAGCAGATCGGTCTCGTGGGGGCCCGGAGCCGCGAACACCGTGCAGTGCTCGGCGGCCGGGATGTACCACTCCAGGCCCTGGAAGATCAGCTGACGTGGGTTCTCCGCGCGGGCCTTGACGATCTCCGCGTGCTCCATCCTGGCGCCGTAGTAGGCGTGTCCGAAGTTGGAGTGCTCGTTGAACACCATCCAGTCGAGGCCGTACTTGGCGGCGGCCTTCGCCTGCTGGGAGAACGTGTACTTCGCGTCGTGGCTGTACACGGAGTGCACGTGGTGGTCGCCGACCAGGTAGGCGAGGCGCGGGTCGTCGCCGCCGAAGCCGCGCCGGCCGGAAGAGGCGAAGGCGGGGGTCGCCGCCGAGCCGAGGGCGAACGCGGCCCCGAACAGGCCCGCGCGGCGCAGGAGTCCGCGTCTCGACACGCCCTGGGCGTCGAGGTCGGCGGGTGAGACGGAAGGGTCGGCCCAGGAGGGCAACTGCTGCTCGGTCATGGTGATCCTCGGAAGAAGGGAGTCAGTGGGTCATGAAGGAGGAGACAGGCAGCGCCCGTCCGACGATCCGGACGTCGCCGAGGCGCCCGTGGAAGATCTGGTCGATCTTGTCGGCGTAGGTGTAGCCGCCGAGCAGCCACGGCAGTCCGACCGAGGTGATCCCGACGGCGGACGCCTTCGGGTTGCGGACGACCGGGCAGCTCTGGACGTACAGCGTGGTGTGCTGTCCGTCGTTCACGACGGCGAGGTGCCACCAGGTCTCCAGTGGGGTCTCCTGGCCCCAGTTGGTGGCGATGCCCTCCTGGTTGAGCGGGCGCATGGCCCACTGCGGCTCACGGTCGTTGGAGAGGGACAGCGTGGCGAGCGGTTCGTCGGGGTCGTCGCCGGTCTTGCCCGCGGCGCCGCCGGTACCGGTCCGACCGACCAGGCCCGACCAGGCGTTGTGGTCCGGGTCCCAGTCCGCCGGCAGGCGGTAGAACGCCTCGATGGTGTAACCGTCCTTGAAGGTCGCCGAGTTGAGCGGTGCCCCGTCCACCGTCCTCAGGTACGCGCCCTTGAGCGGCGACTTGTAGCCCTGGAACTCCAGGCTGCCGTGGCCGGGCTGGTCGGGGTGGTGGTCCGAGGACCAGCCCAGCGAACCGCCGCCCACGCTGACGACACTCAGGTCGTTTCCGCGACCGGAGAGGTCACGGACGGTGCCGGAGACCGCCTTCTCGAAGCGCCAGTAGGCGACCGTGCCGGGCACCAGCATCTTCGACGCGGGGCGGGCCGCGCGCTCCGGCACCGGGGCGAAGCCGGCGAAGCGGGACGCGAAGTCGATCTCGACCGAGAACCGGTCGGCGTCCCCGCTCAGCTCGATCTCCTGCCGTTCGAGCTCGTTGAGCCCCTTCGCGGCCCGGCCCAGGATCCACGGGGACACCGTCTCCACGTCGATCACACCGCGGTCGAGGTCGAAGCGGTACAGGCGGATCATGGCCGCGCCGCCGAAGTACCGGTTCTGGTAGTTCGTCAGGTGCAGATGGACGTCGTTGCCCGCCGTGTTCCTGCGGGTCGCCCGACCGGCCGGCCAGTAGTGGCCGTTGAGGGTGAGGAAGATCTGGTCGTGGTCCTTGACCAGCTGGTCCCACAGCTGCTGACCGTAGCCCGACAGGGTGTCGTCCTCGACGACCAGCTCGTGCGTGGTCAGGACCACCGGGGTCCTCGGGTGGGCGGCCAGGACGCTCTTCGCCCAGGCGTACCCCTTGTCCGAGAGGCGCCAGTCCAGCGCGAGGACCATCCACTCGCGGCCCGCGGCCTTGAAGAGGTGGTACGTGTTGTAGCCGTCGGGCGAGGCACCGCCGAAGGTCCTGTGGCCCTTGAACCGGTCGGGGCCGAACACGTCCAGGTACGGCGTCGCGCCGCGCTGGTCGGTGGTGGACGACTTCACGTCGTGGTTGCCGGCGAGGACGCTGTAGCCGACGCCCCGCCGGTCGAGCAGCCTGAACGCGTCGCCGATCGCGGCGAACTCGGCCGCCGCGCCGTTCTGGGTGAGGTCGCCGAGGTGGGACAGGAAGACGATGTTCTCCTCCTCGCCTTGCTCCAGCAGATACCGCAGCGAGGCCTCGACCGGTGCCTTGTCGATGCTCGGACCGTCGAAGAGGTACTGCGTGTCGGGCATCACGGCCAGCGTGAAACGCCGGCTCTCGGTGTCGGGACGACGGCGGGACGTCGTGGCCTCGGCCGCCGTCGGCACCGCGACACCCGCCGCGGCGGCCGCGCCAAGGAGCGCCGTCGCCCGCAGGAAACCGCGCCGTCCGGCACCGGCCTGCGCGGCCTCGCCCTGATTCTGGTCATGCGAAGTACACACGTGTGCTCCGTAGCGGGGAAGTCGAGGGGGATCAGAGCGCGCGAAGGGTCCAGCTCCAGCGATGGACGCCCGGCGCGACGAGGTAGGAGGCAGAGGTGTCGGGGCCGCACGAGGCGGTGCCGAGGCCACGGTGGGCCGCGTCGATGTGCACCACACAGCCCGCCCTCGGGACGAGCTCGTCGTGATGGGCCACGGCGGTGAGGTCCGCGGCGCGGTAGCGGGTCACGCCGACCTGGCGCGGCTCGTCCAGAAGGACGGAGAGGCCGGTGGCGTCGGGCGCGGAGAGAGTGAAGTGCCGTACACCGTGCCGGCCGCCGCTCTCCTGCGGACGCAGATAGGGGGTGAACAACTCGTCCACGGGCACCGCGTGATGGCCGACGGGCGCCCCGAAGCCGCGGTCCGGATACGACTCCCAGGGGCCCTGTCCGTACCACTCCATCAGGTCGAGCCCGGCGACCGTCTCGAACACGGAGCCGACCCGCGCCACGTCGACGAGGGCCTCCGGCAGTTCGGCCGACTCCTCGACGTGCACACCGCCCTCGACCGCGGTGAAGACCTGCGCGTGGCGGACGACACCCGCCTCGCAGGCGTACTCGGCGTGCACGGTGACGCGGCCTTCGGCCCGGTCTACGTCCGCGACCTTGCGTACCAGCGCGTCGAGGCCCC
The DNA here is from genome assembly GCF_044903305.1 of Streptomyces sp. NPDC019531. Classification (NCBI taxonomy): domain Bacteria; kingdom Bacillati; phylum Actinomycetota; class Actinomycetes; order Kitasatosporales; family Streptomycetaceae; genus Streptomyces; species Streptomyces sp. NPDC019531. The sequence goes on from NZ_JBJDQL010000034.1 coordinate 72,930, forward strand.
AGGCGCGCCAGCGCGGTGCCATGCCGCCCAGCTCGTCGTTGTCGGTGGGCGCCCGCCACAGGGAGAGCGTGGGCGCGGAGGTGAGCAGGGGGTGGACAAGGAGGCCGTCGTCGTCGACCTCGACGGAACGGTTCCGTACGGCGACCGGAGCCTGGGGCGCGGCTTCCCGCAGCCGCACCTGCGGTACGCACACCACCGTGCCGCGCGGTGCCCAGGGTTGGTCCTCGGCGGTCGTCACCCGCAGCGTCAGCCAGGCCTCGCCGCCCTCCTCGGGCAGCTCGAAGGGGAGCGGCACCGTCGCCGTCTCACCGGGCCGCAGATCGGGCAGTTCGGCGGGTGCGGTCAGGGTACGGCCGTCGGCCAGGGACAGCTCCCACTCGCCGGCCAGCCAGGCCAGGCCGCGGAAGTGCTGGTGGTTGCCGAGCACGATGCCCTCGTGCTTGAAGCACTCGATCCGCACCGGCGCCGCGATCTCCCGGTGCTCGTACATCACCGGCTTGGGCGTGCGGTCGGGGAAGACCACGCCGTCGGCGATGAAGGCGCCGTCGTGGAGGGACTCGCCGAAGTCACCGCCGTACGCCCACCGGTACCCGGGCGCGGCGACACCGTTGTCATGGAGCCCGGCGCCCCCACGCCCGACCGGTCTGCCGTCGTTCACACGTTGGAGAATGCCGTGGTCCCAGAACTCCCAGATGAACCCGCCCTGAAGACCCGGCGTTGACTCGATGGCCGCCCAATGGTCCGCGAGCGTGCCGTTGCTGTTGCCCATCGCGTGGGAGTACTCGCACCAGATCAGCGGCTTGGTCTGCCGCCCGGAGAGCGCGTGCTCCACGCACTCCTCCAGCGAGGCGTACATGGGGCAGGCGATGTCGGACGCGTCGCCGGTGGCCGCCCAGTCCAGCTTCGCGGCTCCTTCGTACTGGATCGGCCGTGTCGGATCGTGCCGCCGTACCCAGCCGGCGGCCGCGTCGTGGTTGGCCCCGTAGTCCGACTCGTTGCCCAGCGACCACACGATGACCGACGGATGGTTCTTGTCCCGCAGCACCATCCGCGAGACCCGGTCCACGAAGGCGTTCAGATAGCGCGGGTCGTCGGCGATCTCGTGGGCGTGGTCGTGCGACTCGATGTCGGCCTCGTCCACGACGTAGAACCCGAGCTCGTCGGCGAGGTCGTACAGCGTCGGATCGTTCGGGTAGTGGGAGGTGCGGATCGCGTTGAACCCGAAGCGCTTCAGCGTGATCAGATCCGCGCGCATGTCGTCGTACGACACCGTCCGCCCGGTCAGCGGGTGGAAGTCGTGCCGGTTCACACCCCGGATGAACACCCGCTCACCGTTGACCAGCAGGTCCCGGCCGGAGATCTCGACGTCCCGGAAGCCGATCCGGTGCCGTGAGGTGTCGGCCACGGTGCCGTCGGCGCGGTGCAGCCGGACGGTGAGCGAGTACAGCTCGGGTGTCTCGGCGTTCCAGGTCCGGACGTTCGCCACGACGGTCCGCAGCCGTGCCTCGCCGAGGAAGTCGGAGACCCGCTCGTCCTCGGCGTTGAACCGGTCGAACTCCGCGTCCTGGGTGAGCGGTTGCCCCTCCAGCTCCCCACTGACGTACCACCCCTCGGGCAGCGCGCCGCCGGCGTCCCGCACCTGGCAGTCGACCCGCAACTCGCCGCCGTGGGAGGCGCGCACGGTCACGTCCGCCAGATACAGCGGATCCGTCGCGTACAGCAGCACCGGCCGGGTGATCCCGCCGTGCCACCACTGGTCCTGGTCCTCGATGTGCGAGGCGTCCGACCACTTGATCACCGTCAGTCGTACGACGCTCCGCGCGCCGGCGCGCACGAGCCCCGTCAGGTCGAACTCGGCCGCCAGGTGGGAGTCCTTGGAGATCCCGACGGGCCGCCCGTCCACCTGCACGAGCAGCACGCTCTCGGCGGCCCCGACCTGGAGCACGATCCGGTGTCCGGCCCACTCGGCGGGCACGTCCACCTCACGCTCGTGGACGCCCGTGGGGTTGGCCGCGGGGGAGTGGGGCGGGAACTCGGGGAACGGCATGCGGACGTTGAGGTACAGCGGCAGGTCGTCCGTGCCCTGCATCGTCCAGACGCCGGGGACGTGGGAGGTCGACCAGGAGCCGCCGACCGGCGCGTCCGGAGCGGGCAGCAACTGGAAGCGCCAGTCGCCGTCCAGGGGGAGTGCTCCGGAGCGCCGGTCGACGGCGTTCATGGGCAGCCGCCCCCAGGAGGTCACCTCGGGTGCCTCCCAGGGGCGCAGGGCCAGCAGGGGATCGCTGGTCATCCGCGGACGGCCCCCTTCGCGAGGTCGCCGATGATCTGCTTGGCGCCGAGCGCGAACACGATCAGCAGCGGGATGAGGGCGAGCAGGGCGCCGGTCATCACGATGCCGTAGTCGGTGGTGCCGTGGGTGCCGTTGAGCTGGGACAGCGCGACCTGGAGGGTCACGTTGCCCGGGTTGGTCAGGGAGATCAGGGGCCAGGCGAAGTCGTTCCACTGGCCCATGAAGGTGAAGATGCCGAGGAACGCGAGACCCGGCCGGACCACCGGGAGGGCCACGTGCCAGTACTGGCGCAGGAAGCCCGCGCCGTCCAGCTTGGAGGCGTCGAGCAGTTCGTCGTGGATGGCCGACTTCATGTACTGGCGCATCCAGAAGATGCCGAAGGCGTTGGCCGCGGCCGGCACGATCAGCGCGGTCATCGAGCCGATCCAGCCGATCTTCGCCATGATCACGAACTGCGGGATGACCGACAGCTGCGCCGGCACCATGAAGATGACCATGAGCAGCCCGAACAGCGCGTTCTTGCCCGGGAACTCGAACTTGGCGAAGACGAAGGCCGCGAGCGAGTCGAAGAGCAGGACCAGGAACGTCACCGAGACCGCGACGATCAGCGAGTTCCACATCGACCCGAAGAAGTCGACGGCGTCGAACAGGCCCCGGACGTTCTCCAGGAAGTGCGTGCCCGGCAGCAGCTTGGGCGGGTAGGAGAAGATCTCCGACGAGCTGTGCGTCGACATGATGACGGCCCAGTAGAACGGGAAGGCCGAGATCAGGGTGCCGAGGATCAGCGGGAGGTGCAGCGCGATCCCTCTGCGGCGGGATCCCTTGATGGAAGACATGATGCGCGCCCTTCCTAGTCGCCGCGGCGCTGCACGAGGCGCCAGTTGATGATCGAGAAGAGCACGACGACGAGGAAGATGCCCCAGGCCACCGCCGCTCCGTACCCGAAGTCGTTGTTGTCGAAGGTCTGCTGGAAGAAGTAGAGGACCATCGTCTGGCCCGAGTGGCCCGGACCGCCCGCGAACGTGGAGTCGTTGGAGGAGGTCTGGAGCAGGACCTGTGGTTCGGAGAAGCTCTGCAGACCGGTGACCGTCGAGACGACGAGCACGAACAGCAGCGTCGGCCGCAGCAGCGGGAGTGTGATCCGGAAGAAGGTCTGGATCGGACCGGCGCCGTCCATGCGCGCGGCCTCGTACAGGTCGCTCGGGATGGTCTGGAGCCCGGCGAGGAAGATGATGGCGTTGTAGCCGGTCCACTGCCAGGTCATCAGCGCGGCGATGGTGACCTTGATGCCCCAGGGCGTGTTCAGCCAGGCCACCTGGTCGATGCCCACCGCGTGCAGGACGGCGTTCACCATGCCGGCGTTGGTGGAGAAGATCGAGCCGAAGACGATCGCGATCGCGACGACCGAGGTGACGTTCGGCAGGAAGTACGCGACGCGGTACAGGCCCTTGAACCGGACCGCGGAGTTGAGCATCACGGCCGTGACCATCGCCAGGAAGATCATGGGGAAGGTGGCAAGGGCCCAGATGATGATCGTGTTGCCGATCGAGTTCCAGAAGTCGCTGTCGCTCAGCAGGTACTGGTACTGCGAGAGTCCGGCCCACTCCATCGAGCCGAGGCCGTCCCAGCGGTGGAAGGACAGGTAGAGGGAGAAACCGACCGGGAAGAGGCCGAAGCCGAGGAAGATCAGGTAGAAGGGGGAGATCGCGGCGTAGAGGTGCCAGTACTTGCGCAGGCCCTTCTTGGGCTGCGTCGGGGACGGTTGCGCCACCGCGGGCGGGGTCTGCTCCAGGACGGCCATCAGTAGCTCACCCCCAGGTGCTTCGCGATGCGACGGCACTTGCTCATGGCGTCACTCCAGGCCTTCTTGGGGTCCTTGCCGAGGACGCCGACGTTCTTGATCTCGTCCTTGAGGGGCTGCCCGAGCGCGATGTCGAACGGGCTGTTGTAGGCGACCACGATCTTCTGCGCGGCAGGACCGAAGACGTCGGTCGTGACCTGGCCGCCGAAGAAGGGGTCGGGCTCCTGCATCTGCTTGAGGCCGTACGAGGCGGGCGTGGAGGGGAAGAGGCCCGCGTCGACGTAACCCTGCGCCTGGTTGGACGCGTTGAGGATCCAGGTGATGATCTCGAAGGCCTGCTCGGGCTCCCGGCACTCCTTTGTGACCGACAGGAACGAACCGCCGTTGTTGGCGGGACTGACGGGCATCTGCGCCACCCGCCACCTGCCCTTGGTCTTCGGCACACCGTTCTTGATGTCGAACGAGGCCCAGGAGGCGTTGAGTTGGCTGGGGAGCTTGCCGTCCTGGATGGCGGACAACTGGTCCGGGGTACCGCTGACCAGATCCGAGACGATCTTCCGCTGCTTGGCCTCCACGGCCAACGCCCAGGCCCGGCGCACATGTTCCTGGTCGCCGATGAAGTGGCGGTCCTTGTCGACGTACCGCTTCGCGCCCTGCTGCACGACGTTTTCGAAGACCGAGTTGACGTCGGTGAGCAGCTTGGCCCCCGAGACGCGCTTGCCCAGCTGCACGCCCGCGTCGAAGAACTTCTCCCAGGTGTCGAGCTCGCTCGTGACGTCGTCGGGCTCGTACGGCAGCCCCGCCTTGCGGAACACGTCGTACTGGTAGAAGTGCGCGACCGGTCCGCAGTCGATCGGGAAGCCGACCATCGTGCCGTCGTCGGCTATGCCCTGGTCCCACTTCCAGGACAGGTACTGGTCCTTGTACTTCTCCGCGCCCAGTGTCCTGAGGTCGATGAACTGGTCCGCGTTCGGCAGGTAGGCGGCCATGTCCTCGCCCTTGAGCCCCGCGATGTCGGGGATGTGGGCCCGGCCGGTGATGGTGGTGATGAGCTTGGAGCGGTACTGACCGCCGATCTGGATGGCCTGGAGGTCCACCGAACTGTCGTAACGGGCCTTGGCGTTCTTCACGACGGTGTCGCTCAGACCGCCGCTCCAGTACCAGAGGACCATGTTCCGGCCGGTCGAACCGGCCGGAACGGCACAGCCTGACGCCAGGCCGCCGAGGGCCGTGGCGGCCGTACCGGCCAGGCCCGCGCGGAGCAGGCCTCTTCGTGAGAGCCGCACAGCTCCCACCGCCTTTCGGATCTTTTCGGGACGTGCATTCGAGGGGCTTGTGGGGGGCTTGCGGGGTCAGTTCCGCCGTGCGGTCTCGCACGGGGGGATGGATGGAGTGACCGGCGCGTACCGCACCGGTGGTCCCACGTCCGCCGGGATGCGGTCCGCCAGGAAGCCGTAGGCGCGCTTCAGATCGGGGTCCGTCAGTGAGCGCCACCACTGGTCCACTCCGTACCAGCCCGGGGCCGCCAGGGCCCCGCCGTGATTCCGTACGGAAAGACCCGCGGCCAGGACGGCGAACCGCAGCCGTTCCTCCAGCGGCCAGCCGCCCAGCGAGGCGGCGACGAACGAAGCGCCGAAGACATCACCGGCGCCCGTGGCGTCGAGCACGTCCACGGCGAGCGCCGGGACATCCGCGTACTCACCGGTGATCTGGTCGACGGCGACCGCGCCGTCCCCGCCCCGGGTGACCACGGCCACCGGCACCAGCTCGGAGAGCGTGCCGAGAGCCGCGACCGCGCTGTCGGTGCGGGTGTAGGCCATCGCCTCGGTCTCGTTGGGGAGGAAGGCGTGGCACAGGGCCAGCTGGTCGAGGAGATCGGTGGACCATTCCTGGGTGGGGTCCCAGCCGACGTCCGCGTAGATCCGGGTGCCGTTCGCGGCGGCCTTGGCGAGCCAGGCGCGCGGTTCGGCCTCCAGGTGCACGAGGGCCGTGCGGGCCTCGGGCGGGTCGCCCATCAGCGTGTCCTGGGAGTACGGCGGCTCCTGGCCGTGGGTGACCAGGGCTCGGTCGTGGCCGTGCGCGAGGGCGACGGTGACGGGGGTGTGCCAGCCGCCCGCGACCCGGGAGAGCGAGAGGTCGACGCCTTCCTGGCCTGCGAGGACCTCCCGGCAGTAGGCGCCGTAGAAGTCGTCGCCGAAGACGGTGGCCAGGGATGTGCGCAGCCCGAAGCGGGACGCGGCCACCGCCAGGTTGGCGATGCCGCCGGGGCCGCAGCCCATACCGGCCGTCCAGATCTCCTCACCCGGCGTCGGCGGCTTTCCCAGACCCGTCAGGACGAGGTCGTAGAAGAGCAGCCCGGTCAGCAGCACCTCGGGCCGGTCGTCGTCCACGTGAGCGCCTCTCGTCAAAACTCGTCAATTTCGATGACGGGAATCGTGCGCCGCTCGGCGACATTGGTCAATACCCAAGCAGAACCGAGCATGGAAATGATTGAAGATGACGAGTAGTGTTCACGGCGTGCTGGCTGAACGACGACACCAACTCATCCTGCGGGCCCTGCGCTCGGGCGGCCCCGCGGCCGTGACGGACCTCTCCGAGCAACTCGGTGTGAGCCCCGCCACCATCCGGCGTGACCTCGTCAAGCTGGAGGACGACGGGCTGCTCACCCGGGTGCACGGCGGCGCGCGCGCCGAGGAGGGCGACCAGCCCTTCGCCGAGGTCGCCGAGGTCCGGGTGGCCGAGAAGGACGCGATAGCCGCCAGGGCCGCGGCCCTGGTCAAGGACGGCCAGTCGGTGCTGCTCGACATCGGCACCACCGCCTACCGGCTGGCCCGGCAGCTGCACGGCCGCCGGCTCACCGTGATCACCAGCAACCTGGTGGTCTACGAGGAGCTCGCCGACGACGAGGGCATCGAGCTGGTGCTGCTCGGCGGCATGGTCCGCCGCGAGTACCGCTCCTTGGTCGGCTTCCTCACCGAGGACAATCTGCGCCAGCTGCACGCCGACTGGCTCTTCCTGGGCACCAGTGGAGTGCGCCCCGGTGGGCAGGTGATGGACACGACGGTCGTCGAGGTGCCGGTCAAACGGGCCATGATCAAGGCGAGCGACAGGATCGTCCTGCTCGCCGACACGGCCAAGTTCCCGGGCACGGGCATGGCGAAGGTCTGCGGTCCCGAGGACCTGGACGTGGTGGTGACGAACGCGCCGGTCGACGCGGCGACCTGTTCCTCCCTGGAGGAGGCGGGCGTCGAGGTGGTCCTGGCGGGAAAGGGTCCGGTGTGAAGGCGCGCTCTCGGCCCCGTACGACAAGAACGGCACGTGTGATCAGTGTGACAAGTGCAAGGAGACCGCGCGTGTCCGGTTCTCGCGACGCGCTCGGCGAAGGCTCGACCCATGCCCGGCCCGCCAGCCGGAGCACCTCTGGAGGACACCGGTGAAGCTGACCATTCTCGGCGGCGGCGGCTTCAGGGTCCCGCTCGTCTACGGCGCGCTGCTGACGGACCGCGCCGAGGGCCGGGTGACCGAGGTCGTCCTGCACGACCTGGACGCCGGGCGGCTCTCCGCGGTCGGCCGGGTCCTCGCCGAGCAGGCCGCGGCGGTCGTGGACGCCCCCACGGTGACGACCACGACCGACCTCGACGAGGCCCTGCGCGGCGCCGACTTCATCTTCTCGGCGATCCGCGTCGGCGGCCTGGAGGGCCGTGCCAACGACGAGCGGGTGGCCCTCGCCGAGGGCGTCCTCGGCCAGGAGACGGTCGGCGCGGGCGGCATCGCCTACGGCCTGCGCACCGTCCCGGTCGCCGTCGACATCGCCCAGCGGGTGGCCCGGCTCGCCCCCGACGCCTGGGTCATCAACTTCACCAACCCGGCGGGCCTGGTCACCGAGGCCATGTCCCGCCACCTCGGCGACCGCGTCATCGGCATCTGCGACTCCCCGGTCGGCCTCGGCCGCCGTATCGCGCGCGTGCTCGGCGCCAACCCCAATGAGGCCTGGATCGACTACGTCGGCCTCAACCACCTCGGCTGGGTCCGCGGCCTCAAGATCGCCGGCCGGGACGAACTCCCGCGCCTGCTCGCCGACCCCGACCTGCTCGGCTCCTTCGAGGAGGGCAAGCTCTTCGGCGTCGACTGGCTCCAGTCCCTCGGCGCGATCCCCAACGAGTACCTGCACTACTACTACTTCAACCGCGAGGCCGTCCGCGCCTACCAGCAGGCCGAGCGCACCCGCGGCGCCTTCCTGCACGACCAGCAGGCGCGGTTCTACGACGAGGTCGGCGCCCCCGGCGCGAAGGCGCTGGACGTGTGGGACCGCACCCGCGCCGAGCGCGAGGCCACCTACATGTCCGAGAACCGGGAGAGCGCCGGTGCCGGCGAACGCGAAGCCGACGACCTCTCCGGCGGCTACGAGAAGGTCGCCCTCGCCCTGATGCGGGCCATCGCCCGGGACGAGCGCACCACGCTGATCCTGAACGTCCGCAACCAGAGCACGCTCTCCGTGCTCGACAACGACGCCGTCATCGAGGTGCCCTGCCTCGTCGACGCCAACGGCGCCCACCCGGTCACCGTCGCCCCGCTGCCCGACCACGCCACCGGCCTGGTCTGCTCGGTCAAGGCGGTCGAGCGGGAGGTCCTCGCCGCCGCCGAGTCCGCCTCGCGCGCGACCGCGGTGAAGGCCTTCGCGCTGCACCCCCTCGTCGACTCCGTCAATGTCGCCCGCAAGCTGGTCGAGGGCTACACCTCGGTGCATCCGGGGCTGGCGTACCTTAAGTAGCGTCTGTCTTTGGAAAGCGCTTTCCCCTCGCTTCCCGGCCCCACCAGCTCGCCCTCTCCCTCCCTGGAGACCTTTCATGCACGACGAACGCCGCCGCATCGAGGAGCGCGTCCAGCGCGCCCACGACCAGCGCATCAAGCCCGCCATCCACGCGGCCACCGTCCCCTTCGAGGTCGAGGCCTGGCAGGCGCCCGGCGAGCCCGTCTCCTTCGAGGAGGCCGCCGCCGCCCGGTACACGCCCTTCGCGATGGACACCCCGTGGGGTCCGCCCTGGGGCACCACCTGGTTCCGGATGCGCGGCCAGGTGCCCGCCGAGTGGGCCGGAAAGCGCGTCGAGGCGGTCATCGACCTCGGCTTCATCGGCGACTGGCCCGGCAACCAGGCCGAGGCCCTGGTCCACCTGCCCGACGGCCGCCCCCTGAAGGCCGTGAACCCGCTCAACCAGTACGTCCCCATCGCCAACCCGGCGACCGGCGGCGAGCAGATCGACTACCTGGTCGAAGCGGCCTCCAACCCGGACATCCTCAAGGACGACTTCTCCAAGGTCACGCCGATGGGCGACAAGCTCACGGCCGGCTCCGCGCCGCTCTACACCTTCCAGCGCGCCGACCTCGCGATCCTCGACGAGGAGGTCTTCCACCTCGACCTGGACATCCAGGTGCTGAGCGAGCTGATGGTCCACCTCCCCGACCACGAGCCCCGCCGCCACGAGATCCTGCACGCCCTGGACCGGGCCATGGACGTCCTCGACCTGGACGACGTCTCCGGCAGCGCGGCGGCCGTCCGCGAGGTGCTCGCGCCTGTCCTGGCCAAGCCGGCCAACGCCAGCGCACACACCATCTCCGGTGTCGGCCACGCCCATATCGACTCCGCCTGGCTGTGGCCGATCCGCGAGACCAAGCGCAAGACGTCCCGCACCTTCTCCAACGTCACCGCGCTCGCCGACGAGTACGACGACTTCATCTTCGCCTGCTCCCAGGCCCAGCAGTACGAGTGGGTCCGCGACAACTACCCGCACGTGTGGGCCCGCATCCAGGACTCAGTGAAGAAGGGCCAGTGGGTCCCGGTCGGCGGCATGTGGGTGGAGGCCGACGGCAACCTGCCCGGCGGCGAGGCCATCGCCCGCCAGCTCGTCCACGGCAAGCGGTTCTTCATCGAGCACTTCGGCGTCGAGACCAAGGGCGTCTGGCTGCCGGACTCCTTCGGCTACACCGGCGCCTACCCGCAGCTCGCCAAGCTGGCAGGAAACGACTGGTTCCTCACCCAGAAGATCTCCTGGAACCAGACCAACAAGTTCCCCCACCACACCTTCTGGTGGGAGGGCATCGACGGCACCCGGATCTTCACCCACTTCCCGCCGGTCGACACCTACAACGCCCGCTTCAGCGGCGTGGAGATGGACCGCGCGGTCCGCAACTACAGCGAGAAGGGCGGCGGCACGCGCTCGCTGGCCCCCTTCGGCTGGGGCGACGGCGGTGGCGGCCCCACCCGCGAGATCATGGAACGCGCCCGGCGCCTCGCCGACCTGGAGGGCTCGCCCAAGGTCGTCGTCGAGCACCCCGACGACTTCTTCGCCCAGGCCCGCGCCGAATACCCGGACGCCCCGGTCTGGGTCGGCGAGCTCTACCTGGAGCTGCACCGCGCCACCTACACCTCACAGGCCCGCACCAAGCAGGGCAACCGCCGCTCCGAGCACAAGCTGCGCGAGGCCGAGCTGTGGGCGACGACGGCCGCGCTGCACGCGCCGGGCTACTCCTACCCGTACGAGAAGCTCGACCGGCTGTGGAAGACGGTCCTGCTGCACCAGTTCCACGACATCCTGCCGGGCTCCTCGATCGCCTGGGTGCACCGCGAGGCCGAGGCCGAGTACGCCCGGGTCGCCGAGGAGCTGGAGGCGCTGACCGCCGAGGCGGTGGCCGCGCTGGGTGCCGGTGGCGCCCGGGTCTTCAACACCAGCCCGTTCGACCGGGCCGAGGTGGTGCGTACGGGCGATGAGGCTCTGGCGTACGTCGAGGTGCCCGCGAACGGCAGCGCGGCGCTGACCGACGCCGAGCCCGCGCAGCCGGTGCGTGTCTCCGGTCGCGTCCTCGACAACGGTCTGGTGCGCGTGGAGGTGGCGGAGGACGGCACGCTCTCCTCCGTCCTCGATCTGCGGGCCGGCCGGGAGGTGCTGGGCGACAAGGGCAACCTGCTCCGTCTGCACACCGACCTCCCGAACTACTGGGACGCCTGGGACATCGACAAGCATTACCAGAACCGGTACACGGACCTTCTGGAGCCCACCTCGGTCGAGGTCGTCTCCGAGGACCCGCTGCTGGGGGCGATCCGTGTGACCCGGTCCTTCGGCAAGGGCTCCACGATCACCCAGACCATCACCCTGCGCGCCGACAGCCCCCGCATCGACTTCGAGACCGACATCGACTGGCACGAGGCCGAGAAGATCCTCAAGGCCGCCTTCCCGGTGGACGTCCGGGCCGCGCACTCCTCCGCGGAGATCCAGTTCGGCCACATCCAGCGGCCCACGCACACCAACACCAGCTGGGAGGCGGCCCGCTTCGAGGTCTCCGGCCACCGCTGGGTGCACGTCGGCGAACCGGGCTACGGCGTCGCGGTCCTCAACGACTCCACCTACGGCCACGACGTCTCCCGCACGGTCCGCGAGGACGGCGGTACGACGACCACGGTGCGGCTCAGCCTGGTCCGCGCCCCGCGCATCCCGGACCCGGAGGCCGACCAGGGCAGGCACCGCCTCACCTACTCGCTGCTGCCCGGCGCGAGCATCGAGGACACCGTCGCCGAGGGCTACTCCCTCAACCTGCCGCTCCGGGTGGCGGACGCGGCGGGCGCTCCCGAGCCGGTCGTCTCGGTCGACGGCCAGGGCGTGACCGTCGAGGCGGTCAAGCTCGCCGACGACGGGTCCGGTGACGTCGTGGTCCGCCTGTACGAGTCGGGCGGCGGTCGCGCTCGGGGCGTCCTGCGCACCGGTTTCCCGCTCGCCGGAGCCCAGGTGACCGACCTGCTGGAGCGCCCGCTGGAGGAGACGGCCGAGGTCACCGAGAGCGGGGTGTCGGTCTCGCTGCGCCCCTTCCAGGTGCTGACACTCCGGTTGCAGAGGGGCTGACCCGGTGCCGATGCAACCCTGGTTCACCGACGCCAAGTTGGGGATCTTCATCCACTGGGGCATCTACGCCGTGGACGGCGTGCAGGAGTCCTGGTCGTTCTACGACGACATCGTCCCGCACGATCAGTACATGTCCCAGCTGGAGCGGTTCACGGGCGCCAGGTACGACCCGCGTGCGTGGGCCGACCTGTTCGCCCGGGCCGGGGCCAGGTACGCCGTGCTGACGACCCGTCACCACGACGGTGTGGCGCTGTGGGACACCGAGTACGGCGACCTGAACCTCGGCAAGGACTACATCGGCCCCTACGCCGAGGCGCTGCGTGAGAGGGACCTCAAGGTCGGCTTCTACTACTCCCACTCCGACTGGAACCACCCCGACTACGCCTCCACGCGCAAGCCGGGCCGCCCATCGGAGCAGGAGGACAACCGCTACTCCGAGGTCGCCGCAGAGCACGAGGACCTGGCGGCCTGGGAACGGTTCATCGCCTACCGGGACGGCCAGATCCGTGAGCTGGCCTCCCGCTACCGGCCCGACCTGATGTGGTTCGACGGCGAGTGGGACCGCAGCGAGGAGCAGTGGCGCATCCCCGGACTCGCCGCGCTCATCCGGTCGTACACGCCGGACGTCGTCTTCAACGCCCGCATGCTCAGCGAGGGCGACTACGCCACCCCCGAACAGGGTGCTCCCATCGAACCCCCCGAGGGTCCCTGGGAGTTGTGCCTGACGATCAACGACTCATGGGGCTACCAGCACCACGACCACAACCACAAGTCGCTCGCCCAGCTGATCCGCTACTTCACCGAGACCATCGGTGGAGGCGGCAACCTGCTGCTCGACGTCGGCCCGATGGAGGACGGGACCATCCCCGCGCCCCAGGTCGAGCGGCTCGAAGGACTGGGGGAGTGGATCGGGAAGCACTCCGAGGCCGTGTACGGGACCGTGCGCGGGCTGCCCGCCGGGCACCACTACGGGCCCAGCACGCTCTCCGCGGACGGCCGGACGCTCTATCTGGTCCTCTTCGACGCGCCACGCGCCGAGATCGGGCTGCGCGGGCTGGTCACCCCGGTCCGCAAGGTCACCGTCCTCGGCACCGGGACCGAACTCGGACACAAACTGGTCGGCGGGCTCCACGAGGCCGTGGGCATCGTGTGGATCGATCCGCCGGCCGAGGCGGACCTCGACCCGTACGCCACGGTGCTCAAGGTCGAGCTGGACGGGGAAGCGGAGCTGTACCGCGGCTCGGGGCGGTTCTGAGGGTGATTCCCATCAATTATTAAGAGAGCGGTAAGTTTCCAGGTCACGGCGGGTTTTTGGCCCGCCGTGACCCTTTCTGTTTCCTTTTCGGATACCTGAAATTCGTGTCTCGCCCCTGGGATGCGGAACCGAGGCACGAAGGAAAGGTGACACCGTGCGAGACCCGCGTATGTCCGCGATCGGCAAGGGACTGAGGCGCCGGGGGCGGCTGATGAAGGAGGCGGTGAGCCCGCCGCGCCGCAACCTGGACGCCGTACCGTCGCCCCGGTCCACCGGGACGTCGTCGTACGTCGCCCCCTGCGCGCCGCGCCTGGTGGAGTCCCCGGTGTTCGTGCTGTCGTCCGTGCGCTCCGGCTCGACCCTGCTGCGGGTGCTGCTGAACAGCCACAGCCGGATCCGCGCCCCGCACGAGATGCATCTGCGCACCCTGCACGTCGAGTTGAGCCGTGACTTCTCCTCCGAGGCCATGAAGGCCCTCGAACTGGACAAGCAGGAGCTGGAACACGTCCTGTGGGACCGGGTCCTGCACCTCGAACTCGCCCGCAGCGGCAAGGACGTCATCGCCGACAAGACCCCGGCGAACACCCTCATCTGGCCCCGGCTGCACCGATGTTGGCCGAACGCGAAGTACATCGTCCTGCTGCGCCACCCCGGCGCGGTCATCACCTCCCTCACCAGCCGCCGCACGGACCCCGACCACGAGGCGATCCGGGCCGAGGTCCTGGAGTACGCCGAGAAGCTGGAAGAGGCCCGCCAGGCCCTCGACTGCCATGTGATCACGTACGAGGACCTCACCGCCGAGCCGGAACGGGCCACCCGCGCCCTGTGCGACTACCTGGGCCTCCCGTGGGAGAGCGCGATGCTCGACTACGGCAGCAAGGACCACGGCGACTTCCGCCCGCAGCTCGGCGACTGGTCCAGCACCATCAAGTCGGGCCGCATCCAGCCCGCCAGGCCCGCCGACCCGAACGCGGAACTGCCCCCACGCCTCGCCGAGTTGGCGAAGGCATGGGGGTATCCGGAGGGGTGACTCAGCCGGTGAATCCGGCCGTGATCGAGGTGAACTGCCAGTTGTTCTGGCTGATGCCGGAGCAGTTGCTGACCACGCCCCCGCCCGGGCACGGCCGGTCGCGGTTGACCGACCAGAACGCGAGGCGCGCGATGTGATGGGAGTTGGCCCAGTCGCGGATCTGCGTCCAGATCGCCGGAGTCGTGTTCTCCTGCTGGTCGGAGAGCCCGTTCATGCCGGAGATGCCGATGTGGGAGTAGGCGGTGGCGTCGTCCCAGCCGAACGTCGACTTCAGCTTGGCCTTCAGCCCCTCCGTGGCGTTCACGGTGCTGCCGTACATGTCGGAGCCGCCGCCGAAGTCGAACGGCATGATGGTGAAGACGTCGATGTTCGCGCCGAGCGACTGTGCCTGCTCGATGAGCCGGTTGCCGTAGTAGTTCGGGCCGGTGGTCGACGTGCCGAAGGTGACGATGGTCTTCAGACCGGGGTTGTTGGCCTTGACCGTCTTCAGGGCGGTGAGGATCCTCGCCTGGACGGCCTCGTTCTCGAACTCGTCGGTGTTCTCGATGTCCATGTCGATCGCCTTGAGCGAGTAGGCGTCGATCACCTTCTGGAGCGCGGCCGCGAGCGCGCTCGCCGAGGAGCAGTTGGCGCCGAGCTTGCTGCCCAGCCAGCCGCCGAACGACGGCACGATGTCACCGCCGGCGGCACGGATCTGGTTGATGGCGGTCTGGTCGACACCGCCGGTCAGCGGCCGGGTGCTGTCCCAGGCGGGGTTGCAGCCCCCGGAGTCCAGCATGAACGCCATCGTGAACCACTTGACGCCGGTCGCGCTCATCACCGTGCTCGGGCTCGGGGGATCGCCCCAGCCCTCGTAGAGATAGGGCGCGGCCTGTTTGAAGCCGGTGTCGGCGCCAGTGCCCGCGTCCGTCGTCACGCTCACGGAGCCCGAGGCCCCGGAGGTGTTCCCGGCCGCGTCCCGCGCCTTGACGGTGAAGGTGTACGCCGTGCTGGGCGAGAGCCCGCTGACCGTGGCGGATGTACCGGAGACGGTGAGGACGTTGTTGGAGCCGCTGTAGATGTCGTACGCCGTGACACCCACGTTGTCCGTCGCGGCGTTCCACTTCAGTGACACGCTCGACGACGTCTTGCCCGTCGAGGCCAGCCCGGTCGGCGCGCTCGGCGCCTGGGTGTCCGAACCACCGCCGCCGGGGCCGTCGAGGCTGATGTCGTCCGCGTAGTACGTGCCCTGCCCGTACCACCCGTGGACGTAGATGGTGGCGCTGGTCTGCGCGGCGCCGGTGGTGAAGGACGTGGTCAGCTGGCTGTACGCCGAAGGGGACGAAGTCCACGTCGAGGCTCCGCCGTTGACACCGAGGTACACATAGGAGCCGCGCACCCAGCCGCTGAGGCTGTAGGTGGTGTTGGGCTGGACGGCGACGGTCTGGCTGCACTGCGCGTTGTCACTGGAACTCACCGCGCCCTGCAGCGCCTTGGAGCCCCCGTGGACCGGAGAGGAGACGACGGACCCGAGGTTGCCGGTGCAGGTCCAGGGGGAGAGGCTTCCGGATTCGAAGCCGGGGTTGGTCAGGACATTGGCCGCTTGGGCCGTCTGGGGAAGAGCGACGGCACCGACGAATGCGAGAGCGGCGGAGCCGAGGACAGCGAGGAGTCTGGAACGTCTGAGTGGGTTGCGCACGCGATCTCCCTGAAGATATGGGGGTGTTCGGGAGTGAAGGGGGTGCGCCATCAGATTGGTATGGACCAATGACCCTGTCAAGACAGCGGACAGGATCTGGACCTACCCGGGGGTGCGGGGGACTGCGCGACAAGCCACAGTCGACCCGCACCCGGCAGACAACCTAGAGCGGCAGTACCTGTCCCGCGGCCTCGACGGCAACGGCCTCCGCGGCCGCAGGCGCCGGCGCCGCGGGCAACGGCTCGGGAACCTCCCGCTGGGCCGGAATCGACACCGGACGCAACTGCCTCGGCCCCGACACCACGGTGTAGTCCTGTCCCAGGAACGGCGGCTCGATCACCCCGGGGTCCTCCCCGAGCGCCAACTGCACAGCGGCCCAAGGCACATTGACCCCACAGAGGGACAGCTGGTGCAACCCCCCGGCGGGGCGCGTGTTGACATCCATGAGCACGGGCCGGTCACCGAACATCCGGAACTGGATGTTGGACAGATAGTGCAGCCCGAACTCCTCGGCGATCAGCCGCGCCGGCTCCAGCCACTGATCCTGCAGCGTGAACCCCCGACGGCGCCCGTTCTTCGTGCGGCCGATCGCCAGCCGCACCCGGTTGTCGGGCCCGGTGAGGGTGTCCACCGACACCTCCGGCTGCTCAAGACGCGGCATGACCAGCCAGTCCACCTGCTCGTCGGCCTGTTCGAGCGCCTCGACGACCATGTCGAGGGAGACGTACGGGCTGGGGAACCCGTTGAGGTGCATGAGTGAGAAGGGGGCGCGCGTGATGACCCGGAAGCCCACTCCGCCCGCGCCGGACGCAGGCTTGAAGCAGGCGCGGTGACCGCCCGCCTCCAGCTCCTCCACGGCCGCGACCAGCTCGTCCGCGGTCCGCACCCGCCACCACGGCGGCACCGGGACGCCGACCGCCTGGACCGCCTCGTAGGCGATGACCTTGTCGTGGAAGACGGCCACGCCCTCCGGCGGCGGCGCGAGCAGCGCCGTACCGACCGCGGCGAAGTCGGCCCGGTGCGCCACGATCGCGGCCTGCTGCAGCCGGGGCACGAACACGTCGATCCCGCGGCGCTGGCACTGGTCGAGGGCGAACTCGACGTAGGCGGCCGGGGACAGGCCCTCGGGCTCCAGTTCGGCGGTGTCGGCGGCGGCCAGGACAGGGGAGTCGGCGTCGCCGTGTGTCGCGTGGATCTCGACGGCCCGATCGCTGGGATTTCGCCGCAGCTGATCCATGAAGAACACGTTCTCCGCGTACGTGCGGTTGAGCCAGACGCGTACGCGAGAGAGCATGCATGCCGCCTTTCGGGCGCTTTGGGGCAGGGCGGAGTGGGCCCGTGCCCGGGCAGGGTGGTTGGAGGGTCACCAAACCGCCCCGTGCGAAGGGAAGTTCAGAGCGGTGGTGGTGGGGCGATCATACGGCTTCAAAGGGGGTGCGCGTGCAACGCACGTGTTACGGATTTTCCGATCATGAAGTCGCACGGCCGCGATCCACTCTTGTACCAGGAAACCAAATGTGTTCTCGTGGTCACACCCGGGTGCTCGGAAGGGGCGGGAAGTGACGTCTACGGCCGGTGGTGCCGCACAGCTTGTGGCCATCAGCGACCTGCACATCGGCTATCCCGAGAACCGTGCCCTGGTCGAGGGGATGCGGCCCGGGACCGACGACGACTGGCTCCTCGTGGCCGGCGACGTGGCCGAGACCGTCGCCGACGTCCGCTGGGCGCTGGGGACCCTCGCCGGCCGCTTCCGCAAGGTCGTCTGGGCCCCCGGCAACCACGAACTGTGGACCCACCCGAAGGACACCGTCACCCTGCGCGGGGTCGCCCGCTACGAGCACCTCGTCGAGATGTGCCGGGAGCTCGGCGTCCTCACCCCCGAGGACCCCTACCCCGTCTGGGACGGCCCCGGCGGCCCCGTCGCCGTCGCCCCGCTCTTCCTGCTGTACGACTACTCGTTCCTCCCGGCCGGCTGCGCCACCAAGGAACAGGGCCTTGAGTACGCCCACGGCACAGGCATCGTCTGCACCGACGAGCACCTGCTGCACCCCGACCCCTACCCGACCCGCGAGGCCTGGTGCCGGGCCCGGGTCGCCGAGACCGAGCGAAGACTCGCCGAGCTCCCCGACGACCTGCCCACCGTCCTGGTCAACCACTACCCGCTCGACCGGCACCCCACGGACGTCCTGTGGCACCCCGAGTTCGCCATGTGGTGCGGCACCACACTGACCGCCGACTGGCACCGCAGGTTCCGGGTCGAGACGATGGTCTACGGTCATCTGCACATCCCCCGGACCACCTGGCACGAGGGTGTCCGGTTCGAGGAGGTGTCGGTGGGCTATCCACGGGAGTGGCGGCAGCGGCCGGACCCGCCGGGACGACTGCGCCGGATCGTGCCCAGGGAGGTCGGCGCACGGTGATCGAGGAACTCCTGCCGGACTCTGTGGTGGCCGTCGAGGTGTACGGCGGCGACGAGCCGGAGCACGCGGTGCTCTACCCCGAGGAGGCGGCGCTCATCGCCCCGGCCGTCGCCAAGCGGCGCCGCGAGTTCACCGTCGTACGGGCCTGCGCCCGCCGGGCCATGGAGAAGCTCGGCGTGCCGCCGCAGCCGATCCTGCCCGGCGAACGCGGAGCCCCGCGGTGGCCGGCCGGGATCACCGGCAGCATGACCCACTGCGACGGCTACTGCGCCGCCGCCCTGGTCCGCGCCACCGACCTCGCCTCCCTCGGCATCGACGCCGAACCCCACGGGCCCCTCCCGGAGGGCGTGCTGGAGAGCGTCTCCCTGCCGGGCGAGCGGGTCAGACTGCGGGAACTCGCCGAAGCACACCCCGCCGTGCACTGGGACCGGCTGCTGTTCAGCGCCAAGGAATCCGTCTACAAGGCGTGGTTCCCCCTCACCGGCAAGTGGCTGGACTTCTCCGAGGCCGACATCGAGATCGCCGTCGACCCGGGAAAGCCCCTCAGCGGCACCCTGCGCGCCGAACTCCTCGTCCCCGGCCCGCTGGTGGGCGGGGAGCGGCTCGGCGTCTTCGATGGTCGCTGGAGGGTCCAGGAGGGCCTGGTGGCGACCTCGGTGACGGTGCCGCACGCCTGAGCGCACGGCACCCGCCCCGCTTAAGGCTCCGGCGGGCACCAGCTCCGCAGCAGACCGAAGAACTCCTCCTCGTTGCCCGCGAGGCCCGCGGCCGCGAGGGCCTGGTCGGCCTCGGCGAGGACCGCCGGCGGGACAACCGGTGGCCTGGCGGTGTCGGGCGGTCCTGACGCGGTGTCGAAAGCGGCACGGACCGTGTGCAGCAGCCGCAGATAGGCCTGGACGGCGGTGCGCTCACGGTCGGTCAGTACGGCGGTGGGCATCGGCGGCTCTCCCCAAGTCGGCGTCGGTCGCACCCCACACGGGTGTCTGTCTCCAGCTTGCCGTCCGCCACTGACAATCCGGCTTCCACGGCGAGCCGTTCGCCCGCTTAGCGGAGGCGAAACCTCACCGAAACCACCGTGGGGAATGCGGTCCTACGCTGGGAGGAAGGGCTTTCGGCCGCCTTGTCACGGCCAAGGGAACGGGAGGCGGGTACATGGTCGACGACCCGCATCGGCGCTCGGTGCGCGCCGTCCCGCTGCGCTCGGTGGGCGACGGAGAACTGGAGCTGCGGTACCGCGTGGTGCACGGTTACCGCCGTGCCTTCCGCATGGCAGGCGAAGGGCCGCCGCTCGTGCTCATCCACGGCATCGGGGACTCCTCCGCGACCTGGGCCGAGCTGATCCCCGACCTCGCCCGCAGCCACACCGTGATCGCCCCCGACCTCCTCGGCCACGGCGACTCCGACAAGCCGCGCGCCGACTACTCGGTGGCCGCCTACGCCAACGGTGTACGCGATCTGCTCACCACTCTCGGCATCGAGTCGGCCACCCTGGTCGGGCACTCGCTGGGCGGGGGAGTGGCGATGCAGTTCGCCTACCAGTTCCCCGAGCGCACCGAGCGGCTCATCCTGGTCAGCGCGGGCGGGGTGGGCCGTGAGGTCAACCCCGTGCTGCGGCTGGTGTCCCTGCCCGGCGCCCACCTCATGCTGTCCTCGCTGCGACTGCCCGGCATGCGGCTCCAAGTGGGCCTCGCCGTACGGCTGATGAAGCTCCTGGACACCGACCTCGGCCAGGACGCCCCGGACTTGCTGAACCTCGTCGACGCCCTCCCCGACGAGACCTCCCGCAACGCCTTCATCCGCACCCTGCGCGCGGTCGTCGACTGGCGCGGCCAGGTCGTCACCATGCTCGACCGCTGCTATCTCACCGAGGGCATGCCGACCATGCTGCTGTGGGGCGACCGGGACAGCGTGGTGCCGGTCCGGCACGCCTTCGGGGCGCACGCGGCGATGCCCGGCAGCCGCCTGGAGATCTTCGGGGGTGCGGGCCACTTCCCGTTCCACACCGACCCGGCCCGGTTCGTCGCGCTGGTCGAGGAGTTCACGGCCACCACCGCCCCGGCGGACTGGAGCCGGGAGCACTGGCGGGACCTGTTGTGCGGGGGGCGGCCGGGCGACGCGCGGACCCTGGCCGTGGAGCGGAACCTGAGAGAGGCGAGCGAACGCAGCGCGACCTGACCTCCGCGCGCCTCAGCCCTGCGGGCCCAGGTAACCCAGCGACGTCTCGATACGTCCGGCCAGGTGGTCCCGTTGCACCGGGCCTCGCAGTGACGAACCGGCCAGCAGCGCCCGGCACTTGCTGGCCAGCAGCAGACCGAAGCTCTCCGCCTCCCGCTCGTCGTCGAGCTCGAAGCGGCTGCGGGCGGCCACCTTGCGCACCGTGGCCTGGAGATCGGCGTCGTCGTTGAGGAGGCGGGCGGCGACCGCGGCGCCCTCCACGTGGTGGGAGCAGTGGCCGGCGTTCATGTGCCACAGCTCGTGGCCGAGGATGACCAGCTGGTGGTCGGGGGCGGTGCGTTCCTCGATCACCACGAGGTCCTGGTCGGCCATGTCGAGCCACAGCCCACTGGCCGTGCCGGGCGGGAAGGGCGCCGTACGGAAGTGGACGGGGCGGCCGCGGCGTCTGCTCATCGCGTCGCACAGGGCGCCGTACAGGTCCTCGGGCCGCGCCGGTGCGGTCAGCTCCAGCTCGGCCACCAACTCGCCGCTGAGGCGGCGCATGTGCTTACCGATGCCCACAGTTCTCCCCTGGATCAGGACTCGGGCCGCTTGACGCTCTCCAGGAGCATGTCCAGCCACTCGGCGACCTTGTCACGGTGCTGGTCGGTGGGCAGCTGCGCGGCCCGCCAGGCGATCCCGCGGACGCCGTGGTCCTGCAACAGCCGCTCCAGGGGGTCGCCGACAGCCGCCGCGGCCTCCCGCTCCCGGTCGGCGAGCTTGTGCAGCAGCTCCTGCTCGGTGTGCTGGAGCGCGCCCGCGAGCGCCTCGGGGTCCTCGGCCGTGAGGAAACCGGCGTGGACGCGGAAGAATCGCTGGATGGCGTCGCAGTGCTCCATGGTGGGCCGCCGGTCGCCGTTGATGAGGGCGCCGGCCTGCTGTCGGGACATGCCCGCGCCGTCGGCGATCTCCTGCTGGGTGTACTTGCGTCCGTTGGGCTTGAGCCGGGTGCGGCGCAGCAGGTCGAGCCGCTGCAGGAACCGTGCCTGGACATCCGGTTCACCAGCCGGGCGCCCGCTCAGCAGGGCTTTGACCACGGGCTCGGGGACACCGGAGGCGACCGACAGGCGCCCGGTGTCGAAGACCTGCGCGTGCGGCACGCCGAGCCGGTCGGCGAGTGCGGTGACGCGGGCGACGACGGCCGTCAGTACGACCGTTGCCGCGTCGTCCGGGCTCTCGAAGCCATCCGACACCGACAGATCTCCTACGTCTCTCACCCGACTTCTCACAGGCCGTCGCCGTGAACTTCCCGGAGAGTAGCCCGTTGTTCGAACTCACATCCAGGTCTCGCCACAACTGTGGCCAATTTCAGCCGTCAACAGGCACGGAATGCCACGATAGTTGACACGCCTCGCTTCGGGGAAGCAGGATCAAGGCGCCGCGTGAAGGCCGCATAGGCAAGAGGGGTGACCTCCCGATGGCATATCAGGCAGGCGGGCAGTGGTCGGAACTGCGGCCCGTCCCCGAAGGGCTCGAAGCCCAGGCGTATCTGCAGGACTACGCCACGCTCCTGGAAGCCGTCCCCTTCCCGTCCGTCGTCCTCGACCACCGCTGGGACGTCGTCCTCGCCAACACCGCTTTCGCGTCACTTTTCCGTGCCATGGGCCCGCATCCCACCGCCATGCCGGGCGACAACTTCCTCAGGTTCGTCCTCTTCCATCCCGACGCGAGCACCGTCCTCGGCGAGCACGAGTCGCGCTGGTGCCTGCCGATGCTCGCGCACTTCGCGGCCGCGGTGGAACGCCACGGCCACGACCACGGGCTCCAGGCGATCCGCCGGGACATCGCCCAGGACCCGATCATGGACGCCGCCTACCGGCAAGGACTGCCGCACTGGATCCGCGCGGTCGGCGAGCAGGCCGTGGAACACGACGGCGCCGTACGCCCCCTGGTGCACCCCGATCCGCGCTGGGGCGCCACGGACTGCCGGGTCGTCGACGAGACCCCGCGCACCCTGCGCGACCTGGGCTACTCACGGCTTACCCTGGTCCTTCGTCCGGCCGCCACCCGCCGTCGCCCGCGCCGCACGGCGACCCACCTCAGCGTGGTACCCACCCCTCAGTCCTGACGGGCACCGCCGGCGTTCAGGTCGCCGACGGCGCTCCGTCAGTAGTTGTCGGCCCCCGTGGAGCGGAGTCGTTCCACGGGGCCGCCGTCCCGGCTCGCTCTGCGCTCGGTGATTCCGATCCACGTGTCTGCGTGTCCACGTGGCGCAGCGGCCGTCGATCGACTTGGCGACCGCCAGTCGGGCGTGACGGAAGCCCGTCTGTCGCCGTCGTCGACGGCGGCGGCAACTCCGGCTGGAGCGGCACATGGTCGGACTGCTCGACCTGTCCGCAGCCGGGGCAGGGCAACCCCGACCCGGACCCGAACCGCAACCTCGCCAAGGGCCGCCCGACGCCCGCGACCGGCTCCCAGGGCGTCTGCACGCCCTGCAACACGGCCACCGTCTCCCTGCCCGGTGACACCGGCCTGAGGTGTCTCCGCCTCACCGTCAGCGCCAACACCGGCTGGCCCGAGGGCAGTTCAGCGAAGTGGAGGCGTATCGGACTTCGTGACCGCGGCGTCCTGAACCACTCCGCGCTTCGCCGCCTGGATCTGTTCGTACACATGGGTGCGCAGTTCGGCGAAGCGCGGAGCCACACGCGTGTGCAACTGGTCCCGCTCGTCCGGCAGATCCACCTTGAGCTGCTCCCGCACGACCGTGGGGGAGGCCGAGAGCACGATCACCCGCTCACCCAGGTACACCGCCTCGTCGATGTCATGGGTGACGAACAGGATCGTGATGCCGCGCTCGCGCCACAGCCGTCGTACGAGATCCTCCAGGTCGGCGCGGGTCTGTGCGTCGACCGCCGCGAACGGCTCGTCCATCAGCAGGACTTCGGGCTCGTACGCCAGGGCGCGGGCGATCGCGACACGCTGCTGCATACCGCCGGAGAGTTGCCAGGGGTACGCCCCGGCGGCGTCGGACAGGCCCACCGACTCCAGCGCGTCGGTGACCAGCTCCCGTCGCCTCGACTTGGTCAAGTCCTTCTGTTTCAAAGGGAGTTCGACGTTGTCGGCGACCCGCATCCAGGGGAACAGGCTGCGCCCGTACTCCTGGAAGACGAACGCCATCCCGGGCGGGGGACCGCTCACCTTCCGCCCGCCCAGGTGGACTTCGCCGCTTGTCGGGGTGAGCAGACCGCCCATGCACTTCAGCAGGGTCGTCTTGCCGCAGCCCGACGGGCCGACGAGACACACGAGTTCGCCCGCCTCGACGGTGAAGGTGAGGTCCCGCACCGCCTCCACACGGCGCCCTGACCCTTCGTAGACCTTTTTCAGGCCGCGTACGTCGAGCATGGACCGCCCTTTCACGTTCGGGTGACTCACGGGGACCGCCGGGCCGAGGCGCGCAGGCCGTGGTACCAGGCGAGGACCCGCCGCTCGACCAACTGGAAGACGACGGACAGCAGATAGCCGAGCAGACCGAGCACGATGATCCCGGTCCACATGTCGGGGACCGCGAAGCTGCGCTGGAACTGGACGATGGTGAAGCCGATGCCGTTGCTGGCCGCGAACATCTCGCTGATCACCATCAGGATGATGCCGATCGACAGCGCCTGGCGCAGGCCCGCGAAGATCTGCGGACTCGCCGAGCGCAGCACCAGATGGCGCAGCCGCGACTGCCCGGTGATGCCGTAGGAGCGGGCCGTCTCCACCATCACCGGATCGACCGCGCGGACCCCCTCGACCGTGTTGAGCAGGATCGGCCACACACAGCCGCTCACGATCACCGTGACCTTCATGGTGTCGCCGATGCCCGCGAACAGCATGATGACCGGCACAAGGACCGGTGGCGGGACCGCGCGCAGGAACTCCAGGACCGGCTCGCACACCGCCCGCACCCGCCGGTAGGAGCCGATGACCGTGCCGAGGGCCACCCCGACCACGGCGGCCAGGGCGAGGCCGGCCGTCAGCCGCCAGATGCTCGGCAGGACGTCGTCGCGCAGCCGCTCGCCGGTCCACACGTCCGGGAAGGTCTGCATGATCGTGCGCAGCGGCGGCCAGAAGACGTTGGTGCTGTCGGCCGAGGCCAGCCACCAGCCCGCGACCAGCAGCGCGGGCAGCGCGAGAACGAAGGCCAACTGGAGTGCGAAGCGCTTCACACCGCCACCTCCCCGCGCACCGACTGGTGCCAGGCCAGCGCCCGTCGCTCCACGGTACGCGCGCCGACGTTGATGAGCAGCCCCAGAAGACCGGTCACGACGATCAGCGCGTACATCTCGGGCACCGCCTGGGAGTTCTGTGCGACCGCGATCCGTGCGCCCAACCCCGGTGCCCCGATGACGAGTTCACCGGTGATGGCGAGGATCAGCGCGACCGCGGCGGCCAGCCGGACACCGGTCATCACATACGGCAGCGCGGTCGGCCACAGCACGTGCCGGACCCGCGCCCAGGTGCCGAGACCGTACGACCGTGCCGTCTCGTCGGCGACGGGGTCGACGTCCTGGACGCCGTAGAGCGTCTGGATGAGGACCTGCCAGAAGCTGGCGTACACCACGAGCAGCAGCACCGAGCGCAGTTCGCTGCCGTACAACAGCACCGCCAGCGGGATGAGGGCGACCGAGGGGATCGGGCGCAGGAACTCGATCGTGGAGGCCGTCGCCTCGCGCAGATACGGCACGACCGACACGACCACCCCGACCACGATCCCCGCCGAGGCGGCGATGGCCAGGCCCAGGGCCCAGCCGGTGAGGGTGTCGCCGAGCGCCGTCCAGAAGGTGTTGTCGGAGAGCTCGTCGGCGAAGGCGCGCGCGATCCGGCTGGTCGGCGGGAAGTACTCCTCCTTCACCAGACCGAGCCGCGGCACCGCCTCGCCCAGGGCGAGGAAGGCCGCGAGCCCGGCGGCGCCCAGCGCCGCGTTCTGGAACCTCACGGAAGGAGCGCGTCCACGTCGGGGGTCTTCTTGAAGAACCCGTCCTCCTCGCCCAGCTTCGCCAGCGCCTCGATCGAGGCCTTGTTCGGCTCGGCCGGCCACTTCGGGAGGATCACCTGCTCCAGCACCGACGCCGGGATCTTGGTGTACGTCGTGATGATCTGGCGTGCCTCGTCCGGGTGGGCGTCGGCGTAGGCGAGGGACTCGGCGGTGGCCTCCTGGAACTGCTTCACCACGTCGGCGTGCTGCTGCTGGTACTGCGTCGAGGTGAAGTACATGGCGACCGTGGTGTTCGCGGCAACGTCCACCATCGGGGAGGCGATCACCTGGCCGCCCTGGCCCTTGATGGTGGCCAGCGCGGGCTCGACCGCGCAGGCCGCGTCGACCTGGCCGCTGTCGAGGGCGGCGGGCATCTGGTCGAAGGCCAGCTCCACGAACTTGACCTTGTCCGGGTCGCCGCCGGCCTTGCGGACCGACTCGCGCACCGCGGACTCGTTGATGTTCTTCAGGGTGTTGATGGCGACCTTCTTGCCCTCCAGGTCCTTCGCGGACTTGATCGAGCTGCCCTTCTTCACGGTGATCGCGGCAAAGTCCTTGCCGTCCACGCCCGTTGAGGCGATGCCGTTGGAGACCGCCTTGATCGGCACCCCGGACGACTGGGCGAGGAGAAGGGAGGTGACGTTGGAGAACCCGAACTGGAACTGCCCGCTGGCCACTCCGGGCACGATCGCCGCGCCGCCCGACGCGGTCGATATCTCCAGTTTCAGTCCGTGCTTGCTGTAGAAGCCCTTCTTCTGGCCCAGATAGACCGGCGCGACATCGACGATCGGAATGAGGCCGAGCTTGACGGTGGTGGTCCCGCCGGACGACGATCCCCCGTCCGAGGCCCCCGAGTCGCCGGACGAGCCACAGGCCGACACGGTGACCAGGAATGCTCCGGCCGCAAGGGCGGCGAGCAGACGACGCATGGCTCCTCCTGTGCAGACTTCGTTGTTCCGACAGGCCGTGCTTCCGACAGGCTGTGCGCAGACCGCACAGTGGTGCTCAGCGCGAAAGGTATTGGTCTGGCGAGGCAGGGTCAATGCCTTTGGCTAACAATATTGTTGACAGTTATCGAAGTGTGCGCCTAGCCTACGCGCTCAGCGCACCTCGTGCGTCCCTCCGGAGGCGACGATGCAACGAGCGGACCGCGCCCCCCATTTCGTACGGTCCCTGGAGCGCGGCCTCGCCGTCATCCGCGCCTTCGACGCCGACCGCCCGGAACTCACCCTCAGCGAGGTCGCCCGCGTCTGCGGACTGACCCGCGCGGCGGCCCGCCGCTTCCTGCTGACGCTGGCCGACCTCGGATACGTCCGCGCCGACGGCCGCACCTACCGGCTCACCCCGCGGGTCCTGGAGCTCGGGTACTCCTACCTGTCGAGCTTCTCGCTGGCCCAGATCGCCGAACCGCATCTGGAGCAACTGGTCGAGAACACAAGGGAGTCGTCGTCCCTGTGCGTGCTCGACGCCGACGACATCGTGTACGTGGCCAGGGTGCCCGCGCACCGCATCATGACGGCGGCGATCACCGTCGGCACCCGCTTCCCCGCCCATGTCACCTCGGTCGGGCGGGTGATCCTCGCGCACCTGTCGGCGGATGAGCTCGAAGTGCGGCTCGCCCGCGTCGAGTGGGTCCCGCTCACCGCCCGCACGATCGTCTCCGCCGACCTCCTGCGGGCGGAACTGGAGCGGGTGCGGCGGCAGGGATACGCGGTCGTCGACCAGGAGTTGGAGGAGGGGCTGCGCTCGATCGCCGCCCCGGTGCGGGACCGGGACGGCGAGGTGGTGGCGGCGGTCAACATCCCGGTGCAGGCGGGCCGTACGACACTCGCCGCGGCCCGGCGGGACCTGCTGCCGGCGCTGCTGGAGACCGTGGCCGGCATCGAGGCCGACCTGGGGATGACCCAAGGCCTCGCGACTACAGGTCCAGTACGAGCTTCTTCCCCCGGCACCGGGACACACAGATCATCATCGTCTCCCCGGCCTCCCGCTCCTCGTCGGTGAGCACCGAGTCCCGGTGATCCGGGGTGCCTTCGAGGACATCGGTCTCACAGGTGCCGCAGGTGCCCTCGGTACAGGAGAACAGCACCTCCACACCGGAGGCCCGGACGGCGTCGAGCACGGAGACGTCCGCGGGGACGGTGACGGTGGTCCCGGTCTGCGCCAGCTCGACCTCGAACTCCGTGTTCTCGCCCGCCGGTTGCTCCTTCGGCGTGAACCGCTCCACGTGCAGCAGTCCGGCCGGGCAGCGCTCCTCCACCGCGTCGAGCAGCGGACCGGGACCGCAGCAGTAGACGAGCGTGCCCTCGGAGACGCCGTCCAGCACCGAGGCGAGGTCCAGGAGACCGGTCTCGTCCTGCGGAGCGACCCGGACGCGGTCGCCGTAGCGGCTCAACTCCCCGGTGAACGCCATGGAGTTGCGCGTCCGCCCGCCGTACAGCAGCGTCCACTCCGCGCCCTCGTCCTCCGCCGCCGCGAGCATCGGGAGGATCGGGGTGATGCCGATGCCGCCCGCGATGAAGCGGTAGCGGGGCGCGGACCGCAGAGCGAAGTGGTTGCGCGGCCCGCGCACCCGGACCTTGCCGCCCTGCTCCAACTGCTCGTGCACATGGGCGGATCCACCGCGTCCGTCCGGCTCGCGCAGCACGGCTATCCGCCAGGCGGTGCGATCGGCGGGGTCGCCGCACAGGGAGTACTGCCGCTCCAGGCCGGGCCCGAGCAGCACGTCGATATGGGCGCCGGGCTCCCATGCCGGGAGCTGTTCGCCCAGCGGGTGGCGCAGGGTGAGGGCGAGCACGCCATCCGCCGCGAAGTCCGTGCGGTCGACGACGAGTTCGGCTTCGTAGGCGTCACTCATGAGCTGTTTCCTCGCGGTTCGTGTCCCTGGGGGTGGGCGAGCATCCACTCCCACATCTCGATCGGGTCCTGCGAGGTGTGCTCGCGGCCGCAGTGACAGGTGCCGTGCAGGGTGTCGGTGCCCGGCAGCCAGTCGATGCGGTAGATCTCCCCGGTGGGCGCGGCACTCACAGGACCTTCTCCACGGGCTTGTCGCCCTCCTCGACGAGACGGGCGAGGATACGGCGGGCGGCGAGACCGCCGGTGTCGATGTTGATGCTCAGCTCCTGGTAGCCGGTGCGCTCGGTGCCGAGCGTCCGTTGCAGCAGATTGAGCGCGTCGACGTCCTGCATGACGACGGTGTGGTTGTTGCCCCGCAGGAACTCGGTGACCTCGGCGTCCTCGGTCGCCCAGTCGCGGGAGACCATCCAGAAGTCGTACACCTTGCCGTCGGCGGACGGCGTGATGGCGTACGTGATCTCGGTGTGGAAGCCGTTCGGGTCGCTGCCGTCGGCCTCGGGCAGCACACCGACCGGGGCGATGCGGCTGTGCAGCAGGTACAGACAGGGCGCGTGGTACTCGATGTCCTGCCAGCGGGTGATCCGCCCCTCGATGCCGGTGGACTTGGCGTAGAACGGCGGGCACTCGGCGTCGTCCATGTGCCGGCTCACCCGTACGATGCCGGCGCCCTCGTCGACCTCGGTGGTGATCGGCGTCTCGGCGACCTCGGGGGTGCCGATGTAGCCGCCGTGCAGATACGTCTCGTGGGAGAGATCGAGGAGGTTGTCGACCAACAGACCGTAGTCGGCGTCGATCGGCTCCATGCCGCGGACGGTGACCCAGCCGGGGGAGTCGAGGTGCCTGGCCCGCGGGATGGTGTCGGCGTCGGCGAGGGCCGGGTCGCCGATCCAGACCCAGACCAGGGAGTCCAGCTCGACGACGGGGTAGGAGGCGACGCGGGCGGTACGCGGCACGCGCTTCTGACCGGGCACGTACACACAGGTGCCCGTCGTGTCGTACGTGAACCCGTGGTACCCGCACACGAGCCGGTCGCCGTCGAGCCGGCTGGGCTTCTCGTGCAGCGGGAACCGCCGGTGCACACAACGGTCGGCGAGCGCGACGGGTGTGCCGTCCTCCTCCGTGCGGTAGAACACGAGCGGCTCACCGAGAATCGTCCGGCCGAGCAGTTCCTCGCGCCCGACCTCATGGCTGTAGGCGGCGACGTACCACTGGTTTTTGGCGAAGGCGGTGGTGTGAGGCATGCGTGCGGCTCCCGTCTGTCTGCGGTGAGGTCATGGTCCGGAGAGCCGGGACAGCGCCGCAAGACCTCTTCCGTCTTACGGAAGGAGTTCGGTGAATCACCTGCTCGGACTGGCGCTGATCGCCGTTCACGGGGGGAGGCTGTGTCGCTGTGCCCGCCCTGCGAGCCGAGGACGAGTCAGTGCCAAGGGCCGGTGCGAATCGTGGGCGGCCGTGTGTCCGCGGCGGCGGCTCAGTCGGCCGGGCATCCGGATCGCGGGCGCGCTGCCCTCATGAGAGGCAGAAGGCATTGTTGAAGCGAAGACGAAGACCCAGGCTGCGAAGTCTGGGCGTAACCATCCGATGGATCGCGGTCGGGCTCGCGTGTTCCCTCGCCGCGGCGGGCGCCTTGACGGGTGGAAGCCTCAACGCGTTGACGATCGCGGCGCAGATGAAGACAGCCCCCGCGTTCCAGTCCGCGCCATGTGCGCCGGCAGGACCCACGAGCACGCAGCCGGAACCGGCCGCCGCCGGGGGTGCGCCAGCATCCGCATCGAATGCGTGGACAAGCCGGGCAAAGTGGCGGCGGTGACCGTCGCCGAAGGCGATGTGGTGATCAACTATGACGCCGAGGGGCTCGCCCCGACCAACACCCAGCAGCTCCTCGACGGGCTCCACCAGGACGATGAACTGCTGAGTGGCTCCATCAGAACAACGGCGGTGAGGGCCGCGGCGGTTGGACCAACCGGGGCGTCTTCGCCGTAGGGGTCGGAGCGTCCCGGGCGAGCCTTCGCCTGGCGGACATCAACCGCGACAACAAGGCCGACTACCTCGTGGTCTCGGGCGACGGGTCGGTGCGCGCCTGGCTCAACAAGGGCGGGGACCCCGCATGAGCCGGATGGGCTGTCCAGCGCCCGCCGGCTGAGAACGCACGATCGCCCCGTCCCCGCACCGCGCGTGAGGGGACGGGGCGATCGTGCCGCCGCCTGCGCCGGCCGTGGACCGTGTCCGCGGGTCGAGGAGCCGCTGGTACGACACGCCTCACGATCGACGGCCGGCAGGGGAGGTGCCGGCGGCGGGCCTGAGTCGGTCAGCGCGGGTTCACGTCGACCAGGTCGAGCCCGAGCAGGTCGGCGACCGCGCGCAGCTCGCCGATGCGGTGCCCGGTGCCCAGCGCCCAGTGGTGGGCGATCCCGGACGCGGACCAGGCGTCGGTCCACTCGCCCGGATGGCAGCCGAAGTCCACCCGGGACGTGGTGTTTCCGATCCGCAGCAGCGGTCCGGGTACGGTCCTGCCCTCCGAGGCGATGAACCGGTACGTCCCGTCGCGTTCCTGCCCGATGCCGAACGCGGTGACCGGGCCATGCCTGACGTCGAACTCCACGGACACCCCCCAGCCGCGCTTGCCGTGGTACACGCCGAGTCCGCGCAGGATCGGGCGCCCGTCGCTGATCGCGAGGTGGCCGGGGCCGTCGTGGCCCATCTCGACCACGTCGTCGGTGAAGTTGAGCGCCTGGATCTCGGTGAACGAGCCGCCCGCGCCGAGCCGGTCGAGCACCAGCATGGCGAGCGAGGTGCGCAGCTCGTACTCGCCACAGGCCGGGATGCCGCGCGCGGTCAGCAGCGAGGCACCCAGGATGAAGCCGGCCGCCACCCGCTCGTGGGTCTCGCCGTCGAGACCGCGGTGGTAGTACGCGAGACTGTCCAGGGAGAAGTCCTCGACCAGCCGGTCGAGTGCGACGGACACGGTCGCACCCCAGCGCAGGTCGTCCTCCTGGACGGAGTCGTCGAGGGTGAACACCTCCCGGGCCAGCGCGACCCGGGCATCCGTCTCCGCGTCGCTCACCTTCTCGACCCGTACCCGCAGGTCGTCGATCTCCAACACCTCGACATGCCCGCCGAGTTGGGCCGGGACCAGCGTGAGGTCCGTGGCCACGTCCAGCATGCCGGGGTAGAGGTGGCCGAGCAGGCCGTGCCGCCCGTGCCGTAGCGCGGCACGCACCCCAGCGGCCCGGACCCAGGAGGAGATCTTCGTCCAGGCGGCCTCCTCCTCCAGGTATCCGGAAACCGACCGGAACGGCACCCCGCACCGGCGGAACGCGTTGGCCATCTCCGGCAGCGGACATGCCCCGCAGTACGCGAGCCACTGCCCGGTGTCGAAGGTCTCGTGGTCCATCGCCTCGGTCGGCTGGAGGTTCAGCAACAGCACGGGGGCGCCGCTGCGCTGGGCGACCGGGACCAGCATGGTCGCGGTCATGTAGGTGGTGAGGAAGCCGAGGATGATGTCGCAGCCGGCGGCGCGGAGCCGTTCCGCCGCGCGGGCACCGTCCTCGGCGTCCGAGATGAAGCCGACGTCGACGACCTCACAGTCCAGTTGGGCCAGCCGCTCGGCGACCCGGTCCGCCGACCGCCGCAGCTGCGGCAGCAGGTCGGGGAACTGCGGCCAGTACGCGCCGAGTCCGCCGGAGACGAGTCCGACGCGGGTCGGCCGGGGGGTGATCCGGGGGAGACCGCCGGTGCCGGGCCCAGGCTCGAACAGGGAAGTCATCGTGCCTCACAGTCTCGTAGCGATTCAAAAAGAGCGGGCGTGGACCTCGGCTCAGCTGTACTCGGCCTTCCTCACCACCTCCAGCGTCAGCGACAGCTCGGGCTCCGGTACGAAGTGGCCGAAGGTGTCGTTGGCGAAGAAGGAGACACCGCCGATCGCCTCGGCGTGCGCGGTCAGCACGTCGCGCTGGTAGAGGTAGGTGCGCCGGTCGTCGAGGTAGGTGCGGTACCAGTACCAGGGGTCGACGAAGTCCAGTCCGAGCAGCGACCGCGGTCCGCCGAGCGCGGCCTTGCTCAGCAGGTTGGGCACGATCTCGGTACGTTCCACCAGCACGGCGAAGGTGCTGACCAGGATGGCGTCGAGCGTCCGGTAGGCGGCGTCGGTCATGCCCCAGGCCGACCGCTCCACCTCGGCCCGCCAGTAGGTGTCCATCCAGTAGACGAGCCCGTTCCCCATGGCCTCGCGCAGGCGCAGGAAGAACCGTTCGATCCCGGCGGACCGGTGGGGAGTGAGAGGTGGGGCCTGGTCCGGATGCCAGAAACCGACCAGGCCGAACTGGTTGCCGAGCATGACCCCGTCCAGCCCGAAGTCGGCGACGAACGCGGCCGTCTGGGCGGCGACGAAGTCCCCGGCCGGCAACCCGCCCGGAACGCCGCCGGGGAAGGCGGCGTAAGGCCGGGCGTCGGCGAGGAGCGGGGCCGTCACGTCGATCACGCCGGGCACCAGGTGGCCGCCGGCGTCGGCGGTGCCGGCGGCCACCTCCGGGTGCCGTACGGTCTTCCACTCGCTGACGCAGAACTCCGGTCCGGGCTCCAGATACTCCAGCAGGTTCACCTGGAGCCCGCGCCGCGAGGCCTCCGCGCGGATGGCCAGGTAGATCGCGGCCAGCGTGCGGTAGTCCATGGGTTGCTCGGAGAGGGTG
Source organism: Streptomyces sp. NPDC019531 (assembly GCF_044903305.1). NCBI lineage: Bacteria > Bacillati > Actinomycetota > Actinomycetes > Kitasatosporales > Streptomycetaceae > Streptomyces > Streptomyces sp. NPDC019531. The sequence continues at coordinate 106,011 of NZ_JBJDQL010000034.1, forward strand.
AACATCGGTCCCGCGGAGTACGGGTTGGCCGAGCGCTCACCCCCGTCC